>NZ_JBFAPA010000005.1:0-470786 GCF_040675465.1 Actinocrispum sp. NPDC049592
GGCCGAACATCACGTTCGCCACGGTCGCCGACGCGGTCCGCGACGAGGCCGGCGGGGTCGTGGGCGACAAGGACGTGCCCGGCCGCGCCACCGGTCAGGGCTGGATGTTCTCCAGGTCGTCCAGCAGGCGCGGGTGCTTGGGTTCCCAGCCGAGTGCCTGGCGCGTGTGAGTGCTGGACGAGGGTTGGTCGGCAGAGAAGATCACGGCGAGGGGGCCGTAGGTCTCGGTGGGCACGGACTGGACGGGCACGCCGAGGCGCCGGCCGATGACGGCCGCGATGTCCCGCACCTGGTCACCCTCGTCGTCCACGGCGTGCCAGGCCGTGCCGGGTTCCGCGTGCTCCAGGGCGAGCCGGAACAGGACGGCGGCGTCGAGGGCGTGCACGGCCGGCCAGCGCTGTGTGCCGTCGCCGGGGTAGCCGGACACTCCGCTGCGCCGCGCGATCCCGGTCAGCACACCGGCGAACCCGCCGGCGCCTTCGTTGTGGACGGTCCGGGGCAGGCGGACGGCGGAGCTGCGGACCCCGCGCGAGGCGAGATCCAGGATGCCCATGACCGAGCGGCCGCGGCCGCCGACCGGCCCGTCGGCCGGGATGGGGTCAGCCTCGGTGGAGGCGCGGCCGGGCACCGCGGGCGTGCCCGAGCAGACGACGAAGGGACGGTCGCTGCCGACGAGGGCCTCGCCGAGCGTGGCAAGCGCGGCGCCCTCCTCGGCGACCGCGGCGGCCAGGGCTTCGGGGCTGCTGAAGTCGTTGGCGAAGGCCAGGTGGATCACGCCGTCGGCCTGAGCGGCGCCGGCGCGCAGGACGTCCAGATCGGCCAGGCCTCCCCGGATCGGCTCGGCACCGGCCTCCGACGCGGCCTGCGCGGAGGCGTCGGAACGGGCGAGCGCCAGGACGGTGTGGCCGTTGCCGAGCAGCTCGGCGACGACAGCCGATCCGATCAGACCGGTGCCGCCGGTGATGAAGACGCGCATGGAACTCTCCAGCGAGTGATGGGACTCTTGTCCCATCACCCTAGCAGCGTGATGGGACAAGAGTCCCATCACCTATGATAGGTCCATGGGCCGGTGGGAACCAGGAGCGCGCGAACGCCTCGTCATGGCGGCCGTCGACCTGTTCACCGAGCAGGGCTACGACGCCACGACGGTCACGCAGATCGCCGAACGCGCCGGGGTCACCAAGAGCACCTTCTTCCGGCACTTCCCCGACAAACGCGAGCTGCTGGTCGCCGGGCAGGAGACGCTGTGCCGGCTGCTGACCGAAGGCATCGCCGAGGCGCCCGCCGGCGCGAGCCCGCTCGAGGCGGTCGCCGCCGGTCTGCAGCGCGCCTCGACCGCGATGGGCCCGATGAGCCGCGAGATCGCCCCGCGCCTGAAGGCCGCCGTCGCCGCCAGCACCGAACTCCAGGAACGCGACGCACTCAAGAGCGTCAGCCTCGCGGCCGCCATGACCGCCGCCCTGATCGCCCGCGGTGTGCCGGACCCGACCGCCGCCCTCGCCAGCGAACTCGGCGTGCTGGCCTTCAAGCGTGGCTTTATCGAATGGTCCGACGGCGACCGCGACGACGAGTTCGCCGCCTACCTCCTCAAGGCCCTCGACGAACTGCGCGCCGCCAGCACCTCCCTGGGCTGACAGGCAAGGCAGGCGGGCAGGCCGCGAGCGTCCACGTGCGCGAGCGCGGGGATGTCGTGGAAGGTCTTCCCGACCCCACGTATCTCGAGAAGCTGCTCGTCCACTGACCACCCCCGCGTTGCCGCGCATCGTGGCTACCGGTTTCGTGCTGTGCCCGATGACGCTAGATGGCCGCACGCCACGGCGTCAAGCATTATCGATAATGCCCAAGGGGCTTACGATGGGGGCACTATGACCAGCCCCTTACCCCGCACGACGCTGGCCGATCAGATCCGCGACCACATCGTCATGGAGATCGCCCGGGGTGCGTTGCCGCCCGGCACGCCCGTGCGTGAGCTGGAGATCGCCCAGCGGCTGGGCACCAGCCAGACCCCGGTCCGGGAGGCGTTTCGCAAGCTCGCGGCGGTCGGGCTGCTGGAGACGCGCATCCACGTCGGCACCCGCGTGCGCGACTTCACCGCCAAGGACCTGTCCGACGCGGTGCCCGTCCGGGCCGCCCTCGAAGGCATCGCCGGCCGCACCGTCGCCGGGCTCGGCATCCGGCAGGACGACGAACTTCTGGCGGCGTTGGAGCACATGGAGTCGGTCGCGGACTCCGGCGACCGCCTTGCGCTGGCCGGCGCCAGCACGGCCTTCCACCGCCGGATCGTCACGATGGCCGGGAACGACTCGCTGCGCCGCGCGTGGGAGTCACTCGGCATCGAGGTGATGACCGTGATGGCCCTCGCCCACAGCACCATCGACACCCACACCGCCGCGCACAGCCACCGGCCGGTGCTGGAGGCGGTGTTGTCCGGCGATCCGGTCCGCGCGGAGCGGGAGTTAGTGGCGCACCAGTTCGCCTACATCCCCAGCTCCGAACCGGCGGACGACGAGCCGACCGCTTCGTGAGTCAGAGGGCCGCGAGCAACGCGTTCAACGGCCGGGGCAAGGCATTGCGGGTGACCGCCGCCTCGACGAGCAGCCGCGCGTAGCGGAGTTTGCGGCGGGAACCGCTGGCCAGGAACCGGTGCAGCTGCGCATCGAGGTCGCGGCCGCGCCAGGCGGGTTGGCTCTGCAGGGAACGGAACGACCCGAGATCGCCCTGGGTGCCGAAGACCGCCTCGACCTCGGCGGTGCCCAGGGCGCGGATCAGCTCGTCCTCCAAGTCGTTGACACAGACGTGAAACCCGAGCCGTTCCAGGTCGGCACGCGTCCACGGTGAACCAAGCCCGGCCGCGACGATCGCGCGCCGGAAGATCTCCTCTTCGCCGAGGTCGCACAGGCCCGCGAGTCGCGGGCCCGTGCGGAACCTCGTCAGGAAACGGCCGATGGCGTGCGCGCCACCCATCGGCAGGACCACGATCCGCTCCGCGTCCAGATCGCGGTCGTGGGCCAGTGCGGCGGTCTCCAGGGCGATCTGGTCGCTGAGACCCTCGACCAGGACCACGGTCGCGGCGTTGCCGACCTTCGCCAGGGCCTGGGCGGTCGCCGCGGCCGGGGCCTCGACACCGCTCACATAGCCGTCGAGGGCCTTGCGGGCCAGCTCACGGCGATGGTCAACGTCCACGGCTGATCGGCCTGCGGTTGCGCCGGTCGGCTCGCGCGTCGATCCGCCGGGGCGGGCGCGCCGTTCGATCGCGCCGGCCTCGCACCGGGAAGTCGCTGCGCCCCAACGGCCAGTCCGGTTCGGCGGGGCGGCGGCGCAGGTGCCGCGACCGGGCGCGCAGCGAGTCCGCGAACCGGGTGGCGATGTCGGCGCGTTCGGTGTCGGCGAGGCGTCGTACCAGGCCCAGCAGTGACATGTCCGACGGCTCAAGGGCGTCCGTGGTGAACATGTCGGCTCGGCGGGTCATGACCATGACCGTCATCTTCGGCGATGTCCCGCACCCCCGCAAAGGATTAACGCCGCCACGGTTAGCAAACGGTTAGCGCGTCAGGACAGTCTCCGTGCTCTGGGCTGACATCCAAGGAGGGCGAATCCTGATGAAGTCATGGGTGAAGGGTGCGGTGACCGGGGTCGCGGCCGCCGCCGCGACGCTCGGGCTCGCCGTGCCCGCGCAGGCCGCCGAACCGAACTTCCAGCTGCCGTTCCCGTGCGGCCAGACCTGGCACGGCAACAACCCGGACAGCAGCGCGCACGTGACGCCGTGGGAGATCGACTTCAACCGGGCCGACGATCTCGGTGACCCGGTGGTCGCGTCCGCTGCCGGAACGGTCGAGACCGCGGCGAACCAGGGCGATGCCAACGGATACGGCAACCTGGTGAAGATCAGCCACGGCAGCAGCGGCTACTTCTCCTACTACGCGCACCTGCACGACATGACGGTGCAGAAAGGCGACACGGTCGCACAGGGCCAGCTGATCGGCCACGTCGGCAACACCAGCAAGCCGGGCAACAACATCCAGCCGCACCTGCACTACGAGGTGCGGCACGGGAGTTCCTACCCGTCGAACCTGCAGCCCGCGGTGTTCAACGGCGTGCGTTTCCCTTACCCCGACGGGAGTGTGACCTCGCACAACTGCGGTGGCGGTGGCACACGGAAAGCGGCGCGCAGCATCAACGGCGACCAGTACGACGACGCGGTCGGGGTCGACGGTGACGGTGTCGCGTGGATGTACGCGGGCAAGGCCGGTGGCGGGTTCGCGACCGGCGTGAAGCTCGGGCCGGGCTGGGGCGGTTACACGCGGATCGGCGTCGCCGACTCGAACGGTGACGGCTGGGCGGACCTGTTCGCGATCAAGGCCGGAACCCTGTCCTACTGGAACAACCGTGGCAACGGCACGTTCACCTCGGCGGTCGAGGTGGGGCCCGGCTGGTCGGGAATGGAGTGGGTCGCGTTCGCGGATGTCGACGGTGACAACTACGCGGACATCCTCGCGCGTGACGGCGGCAACATGTACCTCTACGTCGGCAAGGGCAACGGGGCCTTCGCCGCCCGGGTCAAGCTCGGCGAGGGCTGGGCTTCGCTGGCGCGGCACACCGCCGCGGACGCGGACGGCGATGGTGACGGCGATATCTGGGCGACCAACGGCGCGGGCGAGTTGTTCTTCTGGGAACGCGGTCCCAGCGGCTACGCCACGGCGGTGCAGGTGGGCAGCGGCTGGAATGCGTTCCGGCAGCTGGTGTCCATGGACATCAACGGCGACAGCAAAGCCGACCTCGTCGGCATCCGCACGTCGGACAACACGCTGTGGCAGTGGCTCGGCAGCGGCACGGGAGCCTTCGGCCAGGCCAAGCAGATTGGCAACGGCTGGACCGGCTTCACCCTCGCGGACAGCTGAAAAGGAGTTCCTCCAATGAGATTACGTGCGCTGCTGCCTGTTGTCGTTCTGACCACCAGCGTTCTGTTCGCCGCTCCCGCACACGCTGTCGGTGACATCGACCTGTGCGTCACTGTCGGCCGCAACGCCGGGTTCACCGGCGAGGACTTCGTCACCGCGGTCGCGGTCGCGATGGCCGAGTCCCGCTGCGATCCGGCGGCCCGCGGTTCGAACCCGGGCTCCGTCGACCGCGGTCTCTGGCAGATCAACGACAAATACCACCCCGAGGTATCCGACGCCTGTGCCTACAACGCGCAGTGCAACGCCAACGCCGCCTATCGGATCTCCGACCGCGGCACCGACTGGACGCAGTGGTCCACCTACGAAAACGAGACCTACAAACAGTTCCTGGACGAGGCGCGGGCCGCGATCGGCGCTCCTCCCCCACCGGCTCACGCGTCGAAGAGCATCAACGGCGACAGGTTCGACGACGCGATGGCCGTTGACGGCGACGGCACGGCGTGGACATACGCGGGCAAGACCGGTGGCGGGTTCGCCACCGCGGTGAAGCTCGGGCCGGGCTGGACCGGCTTCACCGCAATGGGTGTGAGTGATTCCAATGCGGACGGTTGGGCGGATCTGTTCGCCATCAAGGCAGGCACGCTCCACTACTGGAACAACCGCGGCAACGCCACCTACTCCCCCGCCGTCGAGGCCGGGCCCGGCTGGTCGGGAATGGAGTGGGTCGCGTTCGCGGATGTCAACGGGGACAAGAAAGCCGACATCCTGGCCCGCGACGGCGGCAACATGTACCTCTATGTCGGCAAGGGCAACGGGTCGTTCGCGGCCCGGAGCATGATCGGCGCCGGGTGGTCGTCGCTGACCCGTCACACCGCTGCGGACGCGGATGGCGACGGTGACGCGGACATCTGGGCCACCAACGGGGCCGGTGAGCTGTTCTTCTGGAAGCGCAGCAGCGGCGGTTACGGCACGGCGGTTCAGGTCGGGACCGGCTGGAACGCGTTCCGGCAGCTGGTGGCCATGGACATCAACGGTGACGGCAAAGCCGACCTCGTCGCCATCCGTTCGTCTGACAACACCTTGTGGCAGTGGCTCGGCACGGGCACCGGAACCTTCGGCCAGGCCAAGCAAATCGGCAACGGCTGGGCCGGACACACCCTCGCCGCGAGCTAGGACGGCGACCGACTGCCACTCGCCTCGGGCGGCGATACCCCCTTGCCGGCCGAGGCGAGCGGCATCCGGGGAGACGCACGCAATCCCTCCCCAAGACAGCGTGCGTGTCTCCGGGAACCCTTGTCCTACCTTGTGGTCGTGCGGAACCGGCGTTGGTAGGCGGCGGGGCTGATGGACAGCTTGCGGCCGAAGACCCGGCGCATGCTTTCATAGCTGGGGAACCCGGCGAGGGTCGCCGCCTGGGTCGCGGTGTGTCCTTGGTCGAGCAGGGCCCTGGCCATGTCGAACCGGATGTTCTCCACGTAGCGGGCCGGTGTCGTGGCCAGCTCGTCGTGGAACAGCCGGGTGAGGTGGCGGGTGCTGACGTTGAGGTGTTTGGCGAGTGCACCGAGCGAGTGGTCGCCGCTCGGGTCCGCCGTCACCCGATCGGTGATCGTGCGCAGAGCGGGTGAGCGGGGCGGCGGTCCTTGCAGCGGCGCCGAGAACTGTGACTGGCCGCCCGCGCGTTGCATGTACACCACCAGGGCGCGGGCCACGTCACGCGCCACGTCGGGCCCGTGGTCTTCCTCGACGAGAGCCAACGCCAGATCGATGCCTGCGGTTACTCCGGCCGAGCTGTAGGTAGTGCCGTCGCGAACTTAGATCGCGTCGGGGTCGACGCGGCACGTCGGACACTGAGTGGCGAGCTTGTGCGTGACCTTCCAGTGTGTGGTCGCCCGTTTGCCGTCGAGCAGGCCGGCCGCGGCGAGGATGAACGCCCCCGTGCAGATCGACGCGACCCGTCGGGCCTCCGGGGTCCGGGCGGCGTCCGCCAAGTCGCCAGGGACACGGGAGCGCGGGTAGATGTCGGCCCCAGGCACCAGAAACGTGTCAATAGGGCCCGCGGACACCGCGCCGTCGACCGCGATCCGGACCCCGAGGTTCGACGTGACGTCCGCGCCGGCCGGTGAGAGCAGCTCGATCCGGTAGCGGGCGCCGAACTGGTTCGCCGTCTTGAACACCTCCGCGGGACCGGCGAGGTCCAGCAACGTCACCCCGTCGTAGACGAGGAACACGACGCGATGACGTGCAGCCTGTGTGGACACCGTTCAGTGGTAGCACACCGTCACCGGCGCAGCAGGCCGTCCGGATACGAGGTGTTCCTGGCCGGATGAAGGCGGCGCCGCGCACCTGGGCGTTGGCAGCATGGAGGCGTCCGAACACCTTCGTGGAAGTCCGAGGTCATGTCAGAGGTCATCGCGGGGCTGGCGATCCCGGAGACGACGGCGGTCGCCGAGGCGACCACGCTCATCCAGCAGACGACCAGCCCGCTCATCTACCACCACTCCCGGCGGGTCTTCCTCTTCGGCCTGATCCACGCCCAGAACCTGGACGTGCGGCCGGACCCGGAGTTGCTTTACCTGGCGGCGATGTTCCACGACTTGGGCCTGTTGACGCCGTTCTCCGATGCCGAGCAGCGCTTCGAGGTCGACGGCGCCGACCACGCCCGCAAGTTCTTGGCGGGCCACGGTTTCTCGACGGCCGCCGCGGACACCGTGTGGCTGGCCATCGCGTTGCACACCACGCCGGGCATCCCCGGCCGGCTGGCGCCGGAGATCGCGACCATGCACCTCGGCGTGCTCACCGACGCGATCGGCTTCGGCCTGGACGGGCTGGATCGCGACCAGCTGGCCGAGATCCTCGCCGTGCACCCGCGCGGGGACTTCAAGAGCGAGTTCCTGCAAGCGTTCGTCGATGGGCTCAAGAACCGCCCGGACACCACGAACGGCACCGTGAACGCCGACGTGCTCGCCCACTTCATCCCCGGCTTCCAGCGCACGACGATGGTCGACCGCGTCCTCGGCTCGCCATGGCCGAGCTGACCCGAAAGGATACGAGCATGCGAGCGATCACAGTGCGAGACCGCGACGCGGGTGTCGGCGGCCTCACCCTGACCGACATGCCTTACCCGCACGCCGCGGAGAACGACGTCATCGTGCGTGTGCACGCCGCGGGTTTCACGCCTGGTGAGCTCGACTGGCCGGCCACGTGGTCCGATCGGGCCGGGCGTGACCGGACGCCCAGCATCCCGGGGCACGAGCTGTCCGGGGTCGTGGCCGAACTGGGCTATGGCACCACCGGCCTGACCGTGGGCCAGCGGGTGTTCGGGCTGACCGACTGGGCCCGCAACGGTTCCCTGGCCGAGTACACCGCGGTTGAGGCGCGTAACCTCGCCCCGCTCGCGGCGGACGTCGACCACACCGTGGCCGCGGCGCTGCCGATCTCCGGGCTGACCGCATGGCAGGGCCTGTTCGACCACGCCCGCCTCACCACCGGCCAGACCGTTCTCGTGCACGGCGCCGCGGGTGGCGTCGGCTCGATCGCCGTCCAGCTCGCGCACGAGGCGGGCGCGTACGTGATCGGCACCGGCCGGGCCGCCGACCGTGACATCGCGCTCGAGCTCGGCGCGCGCAGGTTCCTCGACCTGGACGCCGAGGATCTCAAGCAGGCCGGTGACGTGGACGTGGTGCTCGACGTCATCGGCGGCGACATCCTCGATCGGTCGACCGATCTGGTCCGGCCGGGCGGCACCGTCGTCACCATCGCCGCGCCGCCGACCGTCCAGCCCAAGGACGGGCGAGCCGTGTTCTTCGTCGTCGAGCCCGACCGCGCCCGGCTGGCCGGCCTCGCGGAGCGCGTCCGCACCGGACGGCTCAAGCCGATCGTCGGCGACGTGCGGCCACTGGCCGACACCGCCACCGCGTTCGCCCGCCACCGCCGCACACCCGGCAAGACGATCATTCAGGTCGCCGAGGAGGGGTGACCGAGCAGCTCGTCTCAGGAGGTTGCGGCGAACCTGCTGACACCGCCACTAGCAGCCGAGCTGGTCGGCCAGGTCACTGCCGGAGGTAGCGGCGATGTCGCCGCGGGTGCCGGCGGCCGTGTCGACCGGCCGATGGGGTCCTTTCTCGCCGCGCCGGTGCGGGAACGCTGTGCGCAGCCTCCTCGTCGCGTACACCTCATCTTGGCGCGGGCATGATCCGTGCTGGGAGGATCTCTTCGTGCTCGACACTCTCGCCCCTGGGCTGCACGCGACGTTCGACTACCAGGTGCCCGGTTGGGGTTCGAGGTCCTCGCTCGTGACGAGGCCGCCGTTATCTGCCGCGGCCACCACCAGCGGGCCGTGGTCGACTTCGACCGGTTCACCCGCGGCCTGGCCGCCGGCACCCCGCCAGCCGGTTCGTCCCAGCTGGGTTGACTATTCGACCGTGGCGCGGGCCCGGCGGCGCAGCGGCGAACTCGGCTTGGACGCGGCCAGCGGGTCCCAGTCCGGCCCGATCGGGCTGAGCTTGGCCGGGTCGGCGATCACGGCACCGGCCTTGACCTCGGTGCTGAGCGGGCGGCGCAGGATCGCACCGGCCGCGGCGAGGCCACTGCTGACCGCGCCGACGATGCCGTTGCCCGAGATGGTGCTCGCGCCGGTGAGCCACAGGCCGCGGATCTCGGTCCGCGGCCCCGGCCGGCGGGGGCCGATCTGGTCGGCGGCCATCTCGATGCCGTAGCAGGAACCCAGGCTGGACAGGGTGAACCGTTCGTGGGTGACCGGGCTGGACGCCTCGCGCCACACGATGTGCTTGCGCAGGTCGGGGATCACGGCGGTGGCGCGGTCGATCAGCTGCTCGGTCAGGCGTTCCTTGATGGCGACGTAGTCCGGGTTCTGCCGGTAGCCGTCCCCGCTGGGCCAGAACGCGCCTTGCGGCGCAAGGCACATCACCTCGAGCGTGGAGTGGCCGGGCGGGGCGGCATACGGGTTGCCGGGGTCCTTGGTGGTGGCCGACGTAAGGAAGATGGGCACCTCGTCGGGGATACGACCTTCGTAAGCGTTGCGGTACAAGCCTTCCACGTCGCTGTGCGGGTAGCACCAGTAGGTGCTGTTGGCCATCTGGCCGGTGAGGTCGATGTCCAGTCCCAAGTAGACGGAGAACAGTGGCAGCGCCATCCGGTAGCGGCCCACCCGTTCGACGGTCGCCGGGGCCAGGTGCTCGCGGCCCACCAGATCCAGGTAGGTGCGCTTGAGGTCGGCGTTGGACACCACGATCGGCGCGTGGATCACCTCGCCGCCCTCCAGCTGCACACCCGTCGCGGCGCCGTTCTCGACCACGATCCGCTCGACACACGCCTTGGTGCGCACCTTTCCGCCGTGCGTCTGGATCACGTCGATCAGGTGCGCCGGGACGACTTGGCCGCCGCCGCGCGGATACCAGGCGCCGCCGGTGAGGTAGTGGTCCAGGAAGCCGCCGTGCAGGGCGATCGATGTGCGGGACGGCGGGACCCCGTAGTCGCCTGACTCGCCGACGATCACCGCCCGGGCCAGTGGACTGAGCCGGCAGGCGGCGAACAACCACCGCAGCGGGAGCTGACCGAGGATCGCGGTGGTCGGTGCCCCGCGGACGAACCGCAGCGAACCGCGGATGGTCGGCTTGGGCATCGGGGTGGCGCGCAGCTCGGCGCCGATCCGGCGCAGGATGCCGATACAGCGCCGCAGGCCTCGCGTCTGGTCCGGGAACGCCTCGATCAGCCGCGCCAGGTAGGTGTCCCAGTCGCTCGGCACCCGGAAGGTCAGGCCGGGGAACACCAGCGTGGAGTGCCCGTCCGGGTCGAGCTGCCGGAACTCGACCCGCTCGTCCAGGCCGAGACCGCGCAGGGCGGTGCGCATCCGGCCGCCGGGGTGGCACTCGCCGATGTAGTGCATGCCCACGTCGAACTCGTAGCGGTTGCCCTTGCGCCGGAACACCTGGCTGCAGCCGCCCGCCACCTGGTTCTGCTCCAGCACCAGGGTGCGTTTGCCCGCCGCGGTGAGGTAGGCGGCGCAGGTGAGTCCGCCCAGGCCAGAGCCGATGACGATCGCGTCCCAGTCAGTCATGGCGACACCTCCGCCAGGGACCATAGCATCTGCTATAGCGATTGATATAGCACTAGGATCACGGCCGTGCCCGAACGCCGATCCGACCCCACCGTCCGCATGCGCCTGCTGGAAGGCGCCGCCCGCCTGCTCGCCGAGGAAGGCCCCGCGGCCCTCACCCTGCGGCGGGTCGCCACCGAGGCCGACACCTCCACGATGGGCGTCTACACGCACTTCGGGTCGATGGGCGACCTCGCCGACGCGGTGGTCACCGAAGGTTTCGCCCGCCTGAGCGCGCAGCTGGCCGAGGTGCCGCGCACCGATGACGCGATCACCGACCTGGCCGGCCTCGGCCGCGCCTACCTGATCAACGCGCGGCAGAACCCCCACCTGTACGCGGTCATGTTCGGCACGGCGTCACTGGGCAAGTACCGCCCGGCCGACCAGCGGGAACGCGGGCGGTACACGTTCGAGGAGATCGTTCAGGCCGCAGCTCGCGCGGTCGACCAGGGGCGGCTGCGGCCCGGTGACCCGCTGGCGATCGCCAGCCAGCTGTGGACGGCGATGCACGGGTACGTGATGGTCGACATCAGCCGCTACTTCGGCAAGGGCGGCGTCGAGAAGGTCCTGGTGCCGATGATCGTGAACCTGCTCAGCGGCCTCGGCGCCGACCCCGACGCCGCCCTGGCGTCGATCCGTGCGTTCGAGGCCACCGACACCTCCTACCGCTGAGCGCCTACCCTCTGTTCGGGAGGCCGCTGATCAACTCGGCCACTGCCCGGGACGCAGTGTGTCACCACAGGCGCGCAGCGGGGCGTCGAAGGCCCGCGCCACCGCGGCGGAACCGTCGCCCATGCCGTAGGCGCGCAGTTGCTCCAGTTTGGCCTGGGTGGGGACCGCGTCCTTGCGCACCCAGTCGGCGGTCTCCGGCGGCCCGGCTTCGCGCCGGATCATCACGTAGTCCCGGATCAGCCGGGGGTCGGTGCTCACCTTGACCCCGTCGCTCCACGGGGAGTGCTGCTCGATGAAGGTGGGCTTCACGGTGTCGAACACGTAGTCGGTCAGGTCGTCCCACCGGTGGTCGGCCCAGAAGTCGGCCATGGCGGAGTCCGACAGGCCGGCGAGGTCGATGATCCGCAGCCGGCTGGTCAGCGCGGTGGCGCCGACGTCCGCGGTGAGCAGGGATCCCTGCTGGATGCCCAGGATGTCGGCATAGACGTTGTCCACCCGGGACGGTCGCTCGGCGATGGTGCACATGGGCACGGTGGGTGCGGCCCGGAAACCGTCGGAGGCGCCCTTGAACAGGCTCCACGCCGGGACCAAGGCCAGGACCACGCCGGCCGCGAGCACGGTCCGGCCGCGCGGGGTGAACTGCCGGAAGACCGCTTCGCCGCACAGCACACTGGCGATGACGACCAGCACCCACACCGGGGTGGCGAACCTGAGCTGGGCCATCCAGTCCGGCGCCAGCACCGAGTAGGCGGTGACGGCCAGCGCGAGGGGCACGAGGAACGAGACGATCGCGGTGCGCAGCGCGGAGGGGCGCATCATGACCATGCCGATCAGGATCGCCAGGATGAGCGCGCCGAGTGCGCCGACGTAGCCGATCAGCTCACCCGCCCGGGCCAGGTTCGACGGGTGCGGGAGCGACTGTCCCTTCGCGACCGTGGGCAGGGAGGTCAGCCGGCCGAACTCGAGATAGCGCCAGGTGATGTAGGCGCCGACGATCACCGCGAAGGCCGCTACGGCGACGAGGACCGATCGCAGGCCATGGCGCAGCGTCGCCCGGCGGATCTGGATCAGGACGACCAGCGGGTAGGCGCCGCCGTAGATGAGCCCGTCCGGTCTGGTCAGTGCGGCTACCGCGGCCAGCGCACCGGCCACCAATGCGATTCTTGTGGTCAGCAGCCGGTCCTCGACCGTCGCTTTGAACATGATCGCACCCAGCCACGTCACGACCAATGCGTAGAGCGGGTTCTCCAGACCGGAGAAACACCAGACGACGAATGACGGGATGGCCGCCAGCAACGCGCCGGCCAGAAAGGTGACCAATGCGGGCCGCTTGGCCACGTCGCGCGCCGCCCAATAGATCGCGACGAGAATGCCCGCACAGCACAGCAGCGCCAATGCTTTGGGGAAGAACACATAGTCGGGAACGCCGAGTATGGTGCCGTGATCGAACAAACCCACCAGCCGGCCCACTGTCAGCAGCGCCAGCCAGCTCGGGTTGGAGAACCCCTCGGTGGGACCCGCTCCCGGTTGCAGGACCGGCCCGTCACCTTGGGCGATGCTTCGGACATAGGCGAACGTGATCGCCGCGTCGTCGACGATCCAGCTGCCGAACCGCAATGCGTGCAGACCGATCAGACCACTGCCACCGACGACCGCCGACAACGGTGCGAGCCATGGCGGCAATGCCGATCTTCGAAGTGAACCGGACTCGATTGTTCGTTCAGCGGTGTGAACCGGCAGCGCCAATTGGACTCCCCCCGGAGATGCGCTCCACCTTCGCAGTTGCGGCGCCGACACTATCATCACCGCATTGGCTGGTTGATTTGGCACGGCACATCCGGAGACCGGCCCGAATCATGGCTCGTCAATGGGGTTTTGTCACATTGTTGTCAACTGGCGAATCGCTGGTTGTTCGCCATTGATCCATATTGCCGACACATTTGCGAAACATTGTGGTTCTCAATCGTTGACGTGACGGTTCTCGAACCAGGTGAGCACGCGCATGGCCCGCAGGGTGTTCCAGCGGCTCGGTCGTCCTTCGTGGTCGTCGATCGCGAAGTGCAGCTCGCCGGGGTGCGGGTTCTCCACCGGCCACCGGCCGTCGGCGTCCCGTTTGGACCGGACCAGGTCGATCGCCTCGGCCACGCGGACGTCCGGCGTGCTGCCGGCGGCGCGGAGGTAGTCGAGGCCGCGCAGGACGTCGTAGTGCCAGTAGGCCGGGAATGAGAACTGTGTCCACGCAGCGGGGGCGCCGGTGGTGCGGTCGTGCTCGATGGGTTCGCCGGTCGACAACCGGCGGGCCATCCGGCGTTCCAGCAGGTATTCCTGGCCACGCAGCCGCGCCTGGCGCACGTCGCGGCCGGTCGCCTGTTCGTAGGCCAGCAGGCCTTCCAGCACGTCGATGGTGGTGTGGAAGGACGCGCGGGTGGACCCGTTCTCCTGCTCGCAGTTCCAGCCGCCGTCGGCCATCTGCTCGCCGAGCAGCCGTTCGACGATCGGCGTGACCTCCACGCCGAAGTAGGCGCCGAGCGCCACGGTCCGGCCGTTGATGCACGGCTCGACCTCACCGGCGAAGAACGGCTCGCCGTCGTGCTCCCACCGGACGTTCTCGCGCACGAGGCCGACGGCCCTGCGCACGGCCGGGTGGTCCGGTTCGGCCCCGAAGATCCGCAGCAGCACCAGGCTCCACGCGGTCGAGGTCCACATCGGGAACAGCGTGCCGTGCTGGTCCGGGGCGAGTGAGTGCCACCAGCGCTCCTCGGCCTCGGACCGGAACGCGGGCAGGCCGGACGCCCACTGCCCATGTGGCTGTTGAAGGGCCAGCAGCCTGCTCCCCCAGCCTTCGTTGGCCACGCGGGCCCGTTCGGCCGCGACCTGCCGCGCGGGCGCGTCGGTGAGGTCGCGCAGCACCTGCCAGCGGATCGCCGGATCGCTGTCCAGCAGCCAGTCGATCACGTCCATGCGACCCATCTTGCTAAATCAGCCGGCGGTGGGTGGCCCATCGGGTGAGTTCACGGCGGTTGGAGAGCTTCAGTTTCCGCATCACGGCGGCGGCGTGCGTCTCGACCGTGCGCGCCGAGATCGACAGCCGCACGCCGACCTCCTTGTACGTGTAGCCCGCCGCGACGAGGCGGATGACGTCCCGTTCGCGGCGGGTGAGCTGGTCGAGCTCGGGTTCGAGGCCGGCCGGGGCGGCGCCGCGGAACGCCGACAGCACGAAACCCGCCAACATCGGCGAGAAGTAGGCGTCACCGGCGTGCACGCGGCGGATCGCCTCGCCGAGGTCCGCGCCGGAGATCGCCTTCGTCACGTAGCCGTGCGCACCCGCGCGGATCATGGCGATGACGTCCTCAGCAGTGTCCGAAACGGACAGAGCGAGGAACCGGATGTCCGGGCACAGCGGCACAACGGCGTCGAGAACCGCGAGACCGCCGCCGTCGGGCAGGTGAACGTCGAGCAGCACGACATCCGGGTCCACCGCCGGGATCCGTTCGATGGCCTCGGTGACGGTGGCGGCCTCGCCCACGATCCGGACCACATCGCCGATCTCCGCGCGGACCCCGGACCGCACGAGCTTGTGGTCGTCCACCACGAAGACCCGGACGCTCATGTCGGCATCCGCAGCTCGACCTCGGTGCCCGCACCGACGTCCGACCGGATCACCGCCGTCCCGCCCTGGCGGCGGACCCGTCCTTCGATCGAGTCGACCACACCCCGCCGGTCGCTCGCGTGCGCGGACAGGTCGAACCCGCGGCCGCGGTCCCGCACCAGCGCGAAGACCTCCTCGCCGGTCACTTCCACCAACGCTGACACCCGCTGCACCCCGGAATGCTTGGCGGCGTTGGTGAGCGCCTCACGCACCGCACCCACCACCGCCTCGGACTTCTGGTCCATCGGACAGGTGCCGACCAGGATCAGCTCCACGGTGATCGCGAACAGGTCCTCCACCTCGGAGACCACCGTGGTCACCGCCGAGACGAGGTCGTCCTGGCCCTGGACCGAGCCGTACAGCCAGGCCCGCAGGTCGCGTTCGGTCGTGCGTGCGAGCCTGCGGACCTCGGGGTCGTCGGTTCGCTTGTGGATCAACGTCAGCGACTGCAGCACCGAGTCATGCAGGTGCGCGGCCATCGCCGAGCGTTCCTCGGCCCGCACCCGGGCGGCCCGTTCCCGGGTGACGGTGCGGGTCAGCAGGAAGATCCACGGCAGCACGACCGCGCCCAGCAACGCCAGCGCCCCGGCCGAGAAGATCGCGATGATCATCACGCCCGCGGTGGCCTGGCTGTCCCCGAAGATCACCAACGTGAGACCGACGCCCGCGAGCGCGGCCAGGATCGTGATCTCCACGACCCGCCGAAGCACCTGGTACGCCTCGTCTTCGGCCTTGAGGCGGCTGACCGCGAGCCGGGTCCACGGCACCACGGCCAGCCCCACGACACCTGTCACGATCGCGAGCACCACCGGCAGGCTCGGCCGCGCGGTGTGCCCGATGGCCCACACCAGGCCCAGCACCGCGACGATCCCCAAGCACCCCAACAGAACCAGCCAGCGAGCCCGCACAGGTCCCCTCTCTCAGGCCGACAAACCCAGACTACGGGCAACGCAGGAACACGTTGTCCGCGAGTTCCCGGCGGGGAATGCCGGTGTTGTGCGCGATCAGGTCACCCAGGCTTTGCCGGTAGTCGACGCCGTAGGCCTGCCGGATCTGGGCCAGCACGGGATCGTTGCCGTAGAAGAACCGGTTGCCGTCCCGCAGCGCCTCGAACTGCTTGCGCCAGATCGCCAGCTGCAGCTCACCGAACTCGCTGCCGGGCACCTTCGGCTCGGACACCATGCCCACGAACGCGTCCATTGTGGACACATCGCCGTAGATCGCCTTCAACCGGGCGGCAAGCGGCGTACGCCGCTCCCCCGTGACCGCGTCGTCGCTGCCGGGCGGCAGGATCCGGCCGCGCTCGTCCCGCAGCCGCACGAAGTCCAGCGCGTCCGGGTCGTTGATCTCGTTGCCCGGAGTCAGTTCCGGATCGGCCGGGAACGCCTCGCCGGCCTCACCGGTGACCGCGCGGAACGTGGGTCTCGCGGGCAACCCGTACGCCTGCCGGAGTTGCTGGTAGCCGGGGATACCGTGGTCACGGCCGCGTTCGATGTCGATCGCGCTGATGTCGAAGACGACCGTCACGCAGTTCGGCGCGCAACCGGGCGCCTGCAGCGGGATGCTGCGGACGAGGTCACCGATCTGCTCGTCGTTGCTGGCCTGGGCGTACTGCCCGAGCCCGCGCAACGTGGTGCCGAGCTGGATGGCGTCGAGCAGGTCCGGGTTGAACAGCGACGCCGCCGGCGGGATCACGATCTCCACGTCGCTGCCGGCGACGGTGACCTGCGCGCCCTTGGCCCGGATCGCGTCGAGCTGCGCCGGGGTGTACTGGCGCGCGTCGCCTTTCAGCCGGATGTCGCCGTGCAGCATGCTGTGCCCGCGGTACCCGACTGTCGCGAACTCGTTGCTGATGGCCGGGTTCACGGCCGGGTTGTAGCCCGTGTACGGCTTGAGCCGCACGCCCAGCGCGGGCAGGAACTCCTCGTAGGTGATGTACTGCTGGGTCGCGATCACCACCCGCCGCGCGATCTGGAACTTGGTCTCCTCCGGCAGGTTCTTCGGCAGCTGGTCGACGATCCTGTTGTGTTCCCGGGCGAACAGGGTCTGCACGGCCAGCAGCCCGGTGTTCTCGTTCGCCCGGATGTCACCGGCCACCCGCGCGCCGAACCTCATCGCCCCGGTGGCGTCGTCCATCCCCGGCGAGGACTGCGGGTCCCCCCGTTCGTCGCGCCGGGGCAGCATCCCGTTCGGCAGCAGCAGATGCGCGCCGTTGTTGGTCATGTCCCCGTCGACCGGGCCCTCGCGCATCCACTCCAGGCGGTCCGCCGACCCGTACACCGCGAACGCGTCGAGGTAGGAGTTCAGCTGGTTCACCTGTTCGCGCGGACCGGTGACCCCGGTGCCCGCCACCGGGAGGCTGCGCACGAACGGCACGAACCCAACATCGTTGTGGAACCGCTCCAACGGATCGGCGTTGTCGAACGGGATGTTCCGCGCCTCCGGGCCGCCCGCGCGCAGGCCGAACGTGTGGTCCAGGAACTGCCCCCACGTCCACGCCCACTGCGTCACCCCGCGCCCGGACGACAACCGCTGCCCGGTGTCGTTGAAGACCCGGTTGCTGACGTATCTCGGGTTCGGCCCGGACACCGCAACCCCCAGCCCGTCGGCGTACCTGGCCGGTGCGACCCGCGAATACCCGGTGCCCGCCTTGCCCCAGTCGGGATGCGCGCGGTTGTTCCCGCTGCCATCCAGGCTCTGCACCTCGAACCAGGGCCCCGCCCCCGCCGCGTCCGCGGTGCCGGCCGCCGCCAGTTCGGCAACGGCCAGCACCACGACCAGCGCTCTGTATCGAAATCCTCGCATGCGGCCAGCCTGGCCAAGCCGGTCCGGCCGGACATCCGTAGAAAACCCGCGAAGAACCCGTAGACCGTGTCCGGGCCTACGGCTCGGTGGCCAGGACGAAGAGGCTGAAGTCGGCACGCACCTTCGCGTCGAGCGCCATCGGCAGGCGGATGCGGCCGGAGCCGACCATGCCCCGCACGGCGGACCGGCTCAGGCCGAACCCGGCCCTGAGCAGCTTCTCCACCCGGATGGGCACCGGGAGCTCGAACCTGACCAGCACCTCCAGCGACGCCGGATCGTCCTTGGCCAGGTCGTAGAACGGCAGGTCGGTCTCCAGGTCCCAGGTGCCGGTCCAGTCGAGCCGGTAGCCGGCCCGGCCGGCCAGCGCCGCGTCCATGGCCAGCCGTCGCACCATGGCCGGGTCGTTGTTCTCGAACATCACCAGCCGTTCGTGGTCCAGCGCCTGGACGTGAACGCGTTCGTGGACGGGGATCTTCGACGTGCGGTCGCACTGCTCGCAGCCGATCAGCATCCACACATCCAGGAGCTTGCCGTTGGCGTTCACGCGGATCTTGCCGGTGGGACGGTGACGCGTGGCCCGGCACGACACACACGTCTTGATGATCGCGGGCAGTCCGAGCTCTCTCACCACCCACAACGCCTTCCGGTCGACATCCGGTTCGGCGGGCATGCGGGTACTACGACTGTGACTCATGGTTCGGCGAATCCTCAGGCTCGTGCCGGAGGCGTCAGGCCGCGTTTCAGCGCGCCAGCAAGCGCCCCCGGAGGTAGTGGCGTCGGGGATACGAAGGCACGCCAGGCCCGAAGACGGGGAGTTACTCGAACCCGTCTTCAGTGTGCGCGTGCGCCACTACTCACTGAGTCACGTCCGCCATGATCGTGAACCCGCCAGCCGCAGGGCAACTGATTTTTCCGGGCGGCGTCAGTTCAGGTTCGGCCCGGCGTGCACGGTCAGCACCTTCAGGTGCGGCACCGACGGGTTGGCGCAGGCCTGGCCGGGGAACGCGACGAACGCCGAGGCCGTGTCGTGCGGCGGGTAGACCCGCAGGCCGCGGACCGGCGTGGGCTGGCATTCGGCGGGGTCGTAGGCGTCAATGCTGGTGAACCCCACCGGCGCGGTGGCCGCGTCGCCGGGTTTCAGGCTGACAACGCCACCTTTGGCGCCGTCGCGGACAGCGGGCTGGCCGACCTGGTGCCCGTCGTCACCGGCCACAAAGGACACTCCGGGAAAGCCCTCGATGGTGCACGTCCGCCCGCCGGTGTTGGTGAACACCAGCCCGCGGTAGATCGTCCCGAGGGCCCCGTCCTCGCCGCGGATCGACAGGCTCAGGTCGGCCACCTTGCATTCCGCCGGGGCTGCCTGCGCCGGTGAGGGCGGCGGCGCAGCGGTGGTTGTGGTGGTCGTCGTCGAGGGAACCGTTGTGGTGGTGGTGCTTGTCGACGCGGACGGAGTTCCCTCCGCCGCAGTCGGCGCGGTCTTCCCGCACCCGCCGATCAACGCGGCCACCAACGCCGCGCCAGCCAGACTCACCACGGTTCGCACCATCACAGACCAACCTCCCCGAATTCCAATCCGCCTAAGGCATACCCCACCGGCGCCGGTGAACACACCGGCCAGTTTCGGCCAACCGTGGGCGCGCAAATGGCGGGCACCGAAGTGGCCCACTGGATACCTCCCAGCGGTCGCTCGCCACTGACCGCCGCACTGCCGCGGGCCCGAAGTCGCGATCGGCGCGGCCGACATCGGTCCACAGTGGGATCCCGGCAGCGGAAAGCGTGACCGGCACGTGCCGGTCGGCACCCCGCACACCATGACCTTTGACGTCCGAAGTGGCCGGTAGGAACTTCCGGGCAAGGCGGCCGCGCTCATAGCGTCGGTTGGGTGACGGACAACAGGATCTTCTTGCCGAGGTTCGGTGCGGTGTGCGGGGTTGTCCTCGCTGTGTCGATCGGGGTGCCGGGGGCCATCGAGGCGTTCACCGGGGAGACGGCGGCCACGAGCCTGGTGATCGGGCTGGGCGCGGCGTTCGGGGCGCCCGCGGTGGTGGCGTTCCATGGGCACCAGGCGCACGCGTCGGGACGGTTCGGGGCGGTGGCGTACGCGGCGAACCTGCTCGGGCTGGGGTTGTTCACGGGGGTGGCGTTCGCGCTGAACCTGGTGATCTTCTTCCAGCAACCGGATCAGGTGGCGGCGCTGACCAAGGTGGTGGTGAAGGGGGCGTCGCTGGTGTTCGTGCTCGGCACGGTGTTGTTCGGGATCTCGATGGTGCGGGCGAAGGTGTTCCCCGCCGTTCCCGCGTGGGGATACCCGATCGGCTTCACCCTGCTGGCCGTGTTCGCGGCGCTGCCGGACACGCCCTGGTCGTCCCTGCTGCACGTCGCGTGCGCGACGGTGTTGGTGTGGCTGTCCGCCACGGTGTGGCGCGCTCGTCCGGCACTAGCCTGAGCGGCATGACCACCTCGCGACCGGCGCCCTGGGTGTCCGTCGTGCTGTGCGCCGCGGTGCTGGTCGCCGGGGTGTACGCCGCGGCTTCCGGGCTGGGCACCACGAGACTGCCGCTGCTGGCCGGTGGCCTGGCGCTGCTCGTGGCCGTGGACTTGGCCGAGGTCCGCCGCTACCCGGTCCGCACGCCGAAACGGGTAGCGGCGGCCCTGTTGGCGCTGCGGGCGGCTCTCTACGTCGCCGTGTCCTATGTGGACGGTTCCGGGCTGGCGCGGTTGCTGCTGCTGCTCGTGCCGTTCACCGCGTACTTCGCGTTCGGGCAGGCCACCGCGCTCGCGCTGGCCGCGGCGTGCCTGGCGGTGGCGGTGATCAGCACGCCGGGCTGGTACGCCCACGTGGAGCAGGTGTCGGACCTGGTGATGTTCACCGTCGGGCTGGTGATCGCGATCGCGATGGCCGCGGTGGCGGTGCGCGAACGCGACGGGCAGATCCGGCTGCAGGAGTCGCACCGCACGGTGGCGGAGCTGTCGGCGGCGGCGGAGCGGGCCAGGGTGGCCAGGGACCTGCACGACGACCTCGGCCACCACCTGACCGCGATCGTCGTGCTGCTGGAGAAGGCCGCCGCGTTCCACGACCGCGAACCCGCCACCGCGAAAGCCGCGGTCCTCGACGCCGAGCGGTCGGCCCGGCGGGCGCTCGGCGAGGTGCGCGAGTCGGTGCGGTCACTGCGCTCGTTCCACCTGCTCGCCGCTCTCGACGAACTCGTCGCGGGCCAGGGCGACGTCACCCTCACGATCAGCGGCGCCCCCGACGGCCACGACACCGGCGCCCTGCACGCGCTCTACCGGGCCGCCCAGGAGGGCATCACCAACTCGCGCAGGCACGCCGAAGCCACCCACATCGCCGTCACGGTCGACCTCGACGCCGAGCGCGCCCGGCTGACCGTCACCGACGACGGACACGGCATGGGCGCCGCCGCCGAGGGGTTCGGGTTGCTCGGGATGCGCGAACGGGTCGCGCTGTCCGGGGGGCGGGTCGACCTCGCCAGCACGTCCTGCGGCACGAGGCTGACCGTGACGATCCCCGCCGCGAGGACCGCGTGACCAGCGTGCTCGTCGTCGACGACCAGCGGCTGATCCGTGAGGGCATCGCGTCGCTGCTGGGCATCCAGCCCGGCATCGAGGTCGTCGGCACCGCCGCCGATGGGCACGAGGCCGTGGAGCAGGCGGTGGCGCTGGCTCCGGACGTGGTGCTGATGGACGTGCGGATGCCGGGAATGGACGGTGTGGAGGCGGTGGCACTGCTGCGCAGGCGGGCGCCTGCCTGCCGGGTGGTCATGCTGACCACGTTCGACGACGAGGACTACGTGGTGCGCTCACTGCGCGCGGGCGCGACCGGCTACCTGCTCAAAGATCTGCCATCACAGGAACTCGCCGCCGCGGTCAAGCTCGCCGCCGCGGGCGTGGCCCAGTTCGACCCCGCCGCCGCGGCCCGGCTCGCCGCGGTGCTGGACCGGTCCGGCAGCCACCGCGAGCCGCTCACCGTGCGCGAGGTCGAGGTGCTGCGGCTGGTCGCGGCCGGGGCCACCAACCGGGAGATCGCCGAGCGCCTCTACCTGTCGGAGGGCACGGTGAAGAACCACATCTCCCGCATCCTCGGCAGGCTCGGCCTGCGCGACCGCACCCAGGCCGCCCTCTACGCCCAGTCACAAGGACTGGTGTGACCTCAGTCAGGGATTCGGCGCCAGGCGTGGTCGGCGCGTTGCCATTCCTTGTCCCACGAGGAGATCCGGCGCTGCAACAACAACCAGGCGATCAGCAGGTACACGACCAGCACGCCGGCCAGCCACGCCACCCCGGCCAGCACCAGCTTGACCGCCCACCCGAACCACCGTGTCGAGCGGTCCGCGTCGCTGACGGGCGTGCCGTCGGTGTTCGTCCAGATCGGGACGCGTTGACCGGCCGAGCCGCCGCCGGTGATCTCCAGCTGGTCGAGGGTGGGGGCTCCGGCGGTGTCCGCGGCGACGGGGATCGCCAGGCAGGCCATCAGGGTGGTCGCCGCGAACAGTGTTTTCTGGGCACGGTCGGATCGGCGGCGCAGCGGTCCGCGCGCGAACCCCAGGAGCCGCAACCACCGCAGCGGTCGCCGGATCCTGGGGACGGGTCTGCTCATTGGCCGCCCTTGGCGTTGATCCTGGCGATCCGGCTGGCCACGAACAGGCCGGCGACCGCGATGACGCCCATCGTGGCGACCAGCCGGTTGACGTCCACGGCGGGCGCCCAGCGGACGTTGCCGTCCTTGATGATGTAGGCACCGGCCGGTTTGGCGGTCAGGCCGAAACCGCCGCCTTCGCCCTCCTGGCCCTTCTCGTCGTGCCCGCCGCCGCCACCGCCGCCCCCGACGACCTTCGCCGCCGCGATAACGGTGACTCCGTCCCGTTCGTACGGTTCGGCGTAGACCATCCGCACATCCAGCGATTCCTTCGCCTTGGCGATCAGCTCGTCGACCTTCATGCCGTCCTCCTGTCACCGGCCGGCTCCACATGTCGGAGCCGGCACCCCAGCCGTCAGGGCCCATCGTTCCAGCGCTGCCTGTCACTGGTCACGAGCCAGGCCAACCGGATGGTTCAGGTCAGGGCGAAGCCGAGCTCCCGGCCCGCCTCGCGGAGGTGATCACGTGAGCTGGGATGGGCGACATGGTCGATGATCTGGCGGGCCTGGGTGGCGGCGTCGTGGCCCCAGATGGTGGCGATGCCTTGTTCGCTGACGATGTAGCTGTGCTGGAACGAGGTCACCGGGCCGGTGAGGCGAGGGACCACTGTGGACACGTCGGCTCTGGGGTGCCAGGACGGAAGGGCGATGATCGCCTTGCCGCCAGGCGAGTGCAGGGCGCCGACGACGAAATCCGTTTGCCCGCCGAAACCCGAGTAGATCGCGCCGCGCACCCGGCTCGCGTTGGCCTGCGCGAACAGGTCCACCTGGAGAGCGCCGTTGACCGAGACAAGGGCGCGCTGGCGGGCGATCAGGCCGGGATCGTTGGTCTTCTCGGTGCGCAGCATGCGAACCCGCGGGTTGCGGTCGACCCATTCGTACAACTCGTTGGTACCGAACACGAACGACGCGGTCACCGGCACCGCTGGGTCGAGCGCGCCCGCCTTTTCCAAGCCCAGCACCCCATCGCTGAACATCTCCGACCACACACCCAAGCCACGCCGCGAGGTCAGCGACGCCAGCACGGCGTCCGGGACCGCGCCGATACCCAGCTGCAGGGTCGCCCCATTGTCCACAAGGGACGCAACCTTGCCGCCGATCTCCCGTGACACAGCGCCGATCTCGCGGACCGCGGGTGAGGCGAGCGGGGCGGCGACCTCGATGCCGTAGTCGATCTCGTCGGTGGCCAGCACCGCGTCACCGTACGTGTAGGGCATGTGCGGGTTGAGTTGCGCGATGACCAGTCCGCCACGCGCCCGCGCGGCCTCGATGGCCGCGGGCAGGATGTTGACCTCGGTGCCCAGCGACACCGTGCCGTCGAGCGGCAGAGATGTGTGCAGCAGCACGATGTCCGGCGGCAACGCTTGCTGAAGCAGGTGCGGCACAAGCGAGAGCCGCGACGGGAAGTACCGCAACGCGGCGCGTCCGCGCATGCCCGCCCCCACGAACGGGGTCTCCAGGACCACGCCGTCGCGGTCCGGGATCCCCGGCTGGGCGTTGAGCATGAACAGCCGGTAGGCGGGAATCGCCTTGTCCAGAATCGCCAACGCGTCCGACGGCGTGGCGAAGTTCCCACTCACCACCACTCGTGGATCGACCGATCTGGACACCAGCGTGGCCAGCTGGGACTCCGAGACGACGCGCATGTGGCCCATCGTTACACGATCACGTAAGCCGTGGGAAAGTTGTCCACGCGCGACCCGGATTCTTCTTCGTAGACAACGGAACTTTGTCGCCCGGAAGTGTGACTCCGGGGTCGACCACTCCCCAACGCCGCGACAGTGCGTTAGGAATGCGTGGGGTTGGCGGCCCTCGAGGAGTGATGCACCACACATGAACAACCACAGAGAGAAACGACCCAAGTCGCGACTGCTCTGGATTCACAACTGGCCTCTGCGGGTCAAGCTGACCATGGTGCTGGTGCTGCCCACGGTCGTCGCCGTCGTGCTGGCGGCCGGGAGGGTCGAAGGCGAGCTCTCGCTCGCCGGTCAGGCCGCCCAGGCCAGCGCCGAGGTCACGGTGCTCGACCGCGCCAGGGCGGTGGTCCATGCGCTGCAACGGGAACGGGACCTGACCATCGCCAGGGCCGCCCCTGCCGACGTTGACCAGCAACGACGTCAGACCGACGCCGCTGTCGCGGCGTTCGACGAGGAGGTGGCCGACGCACCGGCGGGCCTGGACGCCGACGGCCGGATCGCCGAGGCCCAGCGCAGGCTGCACGACCTGCCCTCGGTGCGCCGTTCCGCCGGCTCGGCCGGAGCCACTCCGCTGACCGCGACCCTGACCCCGTTGCTGAGCCTGGACGAGTTCGGCACGCGGCTGGCCGGGGAGGCGACCATCCGCCGCACCGCGGCCGCGCTCGGCGCGGTCGGCCGGGTCATCGAGCAGGCCCAGTTCCAGCACACCGTGCTCAGCGCGGCCGGTTCGGCGAAAACGTTGCCGGACAACGAGATCGACGCACTGCGAGTGGCCGACGCCCGCGAACGTGACGCCACCGCGACCCTGCGTGAGGTGAGCACCGACGAGCAGCGAACCTGGTTGTCCGCCATGGTCGACCAGCGGCTGCTCGACCAGCGGGACCAGCTCAAGACCGCCGCGCTCGCCCGCGCCCGGAGCGGCGGCCCGCCCGGGCTGGATCCACAGGTCTGGCGCCAGGCCTCACAGCCGGTGCTGGATCAGCTGCTGCTGTACGAGACCAAGCTCGCCGGCGCGTTCGGCGAGGCGGTGCGGGCATTGGACGTCGGCGCGAAGACCCAGTCCCTGCGCGACACCGCGCTGGTCATCGGCGCCCTGCTGCTCGGCCTCATGCTGACGCTGTACTTCGCCAGCACGATGCTACGTCCATTGTGGACACTTCGGCGCCGGGCGCTGGACGTGGCCCACCGCGAGCTGCCCAGGGCGATCGAGCGGATCGCGGCGGATCCCGGCCAGCGGCAGGACGTCCGGATCGCCCCGGTGCCGGTGCACTCCGGCGAGGAGATCGGCCAGGTGGCCCGCGCGTTCGACGAGGTGCACGCCTCGGCGATGCGGCTGGCCGCCGAGCAGTCGGCGTTGCGCCACAGCGTCAACGAGATCTTCGTCAGCCTGTCCCGCCGGACCCAGAACCTGGTGGAGACCCAGCTGCGGATGATCGACACGATGGAGGCCGACGAGCTGGATCCCGAGCAGCTGGACCGGCTGTTCAAGCTCGACCACCTGGCCACGAGAATGCGCCGCAACAGCGAGAACCTGCTGGTGCTGGCCGGTGCGACGTTGCGCCGCACCACCACCCGCACGATCGACATCGCCGACGTGGTCCGTGCGGCGATCTCCGAGGTCGAGCAGTACACCAGGGCGGTCGTGCGGCCCACCCCGGACGTGGTCCTGCTGGGACCGGCCGTCAACGACGTCATCCACCTGCTGGCCGAGTTGCTGGACAACGCCACCACCTTCTCCCCGCCGGAAACCCAGGTCGTCGTGGTGTGCGCGGTGCGGCCAGGCGGCGAGGTGTGCCTGGAGGTGTCCGACGAGGGCGTCGGCATGTCACCGTCCGAACTGGACACTTTCAACCGGCAGCTGGCCGCGCCCGCGCCGATCGAGGCCGCGATGTCCAACCGGATGGGGCTGTTCGTGGTCGCCCGGCTGGCCACTCGCCGCGGCATCACGGTGCGGCTGCGCGCGGGCGTCGGCGCGGGCACCGTCGCCGAGGTCACCCTGCCCGCCGATCTGGTGCGGCCCACCCCGTCCGACACCGACACCGTGCCCGATGGGCAGGCGGTCACCACCACCCGGATCAGCACGATTCCCGTTGCACTGCAAGCCATCGGCGTGCACAAACGGTACGCCAGGGACACCTCGGCGACCGACAGCGCCCTCGCCGACCTGCCGCCCACGCTCCGGGAACTGACCAAGGCCTGGTTCCACGAGGAAGGCGGGCGGACCGGGGCGGACTGGCCGGAGGCGCCGACCACCGTGCGGCACAAGGCAAACCCCGGCTCGGACACGACGGCTCCGGCCGATGCGGACAGTCCCGGCCACACCGCCGCGGGCCTGCCTCGCCGGCTGCGAGGAGCGCAGCTCATCCCCCGTTCCCACGGCCACCGAGGAGACAAGGCGCCATGAACGCGCGCTGGTGTCCGGCACCCGATCCACAGCCTGCCGGCCGTCAACGACCAAGCCTCCGCCGATTGGAGACCAGGTGACCTCCGCGGAAACCAGCCGTGCCAGCCAGTTCGGCTGGCTCATCACCTCCTTCACCCGCAAGACACCCGGCGCCGCGCACGCGGCCGTGGTCTCCAGCGACGGGCTGCTGCTCAGCGCGTCCAGTTCGTTGCCCCGCGACCAGGCCGACCAGCTGGCCGCGGTCGTGTCCGGGCTGCAGAGCCTCACGCAGGGCGCGGCGCGGTTGTTCGGCGGCGGTGAGGTCGACCAGACCGTGGTGGAGATGCGCCATGGCCTGTTGCTGCTGATGACCGTCAGCGAGGGCTCGTGCCTGGCCGTGCTCGCCGCACCGGACAGCGACATCGGGGTGCTGGGCTACGAGATGACCGCCTTACGGACCAAAGTCGGCGGGCTGCTCACCCCGGAGCTGCGCATGGAACTGCAGGCGTTGCTATGAGCGACATGCAGCATTTCGCCATGGGCACATGGACGTTGTGGCTGGCCTACGGCGTCTGCATGATCGGGTCGCTGATCGGGCTGTCGTGCACCGCGCGGGCCCGGCAGGCCGCCGGCCGGCGGGCCAAGCTGCTGTGGACCGGGCTCGCCGCGGTGGCGATCGGCGGGGTGGGCATCTGGCTGATGCACTTCCTGGCGCTGCTCGGGTTCACCGTCACCGGCGCCCCACTGCGCTACTCCGTCGGCCTCACCGCACTTTCCGGGCTCATCGCGGTAGTCGTCGTGGGTGGCGGGCTGGCCATGGTCACGCTCGCCGAACCGCGCAAGCCCCGGCTGGCCGCCGCGGGCATCCTCGCGGGCACCGGGGTGGCGTGCATGCACTACCTGGGCATGGCGGCGATCCAGTTCCGCGGTTCGTTCTCCTACGACCCGCTGCTGGTGGTCCTGTCGTTCGTGATCGCCATCGGCGCCACCACCGCGGCGTTCTCGTTCGCCGTCGCCGTCCGGACCGTGACCGCCCGCTTCGGCGCGGCGGCCTTGATGGGCATCGCCGTGACGGGCATGCACTTCACCGGCATGAGCGCCGTCGCGGTCCACCTCGACCGCGGCCACCCACCCTCATCCGCCACCGACGTGTTCGACCTGGTGTTCCCGGTGTTCGTGCTCAGCGGCGCGGTGATCGCCGGGCTGATGTGGGCGCTGTTCACCACGAACACCACACCGGAACCGGCCCGCCACGCCCGTGCGCTGCTCGGGAAGGCACCGACCGAGCCGAGGTGAGCGATGGTGTCGTTCAGCGAGAGGTCGACGAACAGCTCATCCCCAGGTGTGCACCGCGACGAGCGGACGGCCGCGCAGCGAGGCCTCTCGACGGCGAACCGGAGCGCCGCCTCGCTCGTCGCCGATCCGTCGATGCCGACCAGCACCGACCGTCCAGTTCGTGGGCGCGCAGTGGCGGCGTCTGCACGAGCGAGACCGGGCGGATGAGGCGACGGTCCCGATCGGCTCCAGGCCGGTCTGATTTTTCGTCACGTATGGAATCAACTAGTAAAATAGTCCTGAATGCAGTGACACCAACGCATTTCCAACGTGGACCTAGCTACTCGGAATCGGTGGACCGCTTACAAGCCGTGGCCGCGGTGGTGGTCATCCCAGGTGTGGTCGAGCTTGTTGCGGACGTCCACCACGCCGGGGATGGTCGCGGTCAGCCGGCCGGCGATCTCCACCTCGCTGCGCCGGTCCAACTGGCCGGTGAGAGTGGCCTCGCCCTGGGTCACCGTGACGGTCACCTGGCTCATGTCCGCCCACAGGGTCCGCTGGAACACCTCACGCTCGATATCGACCCGGATCTCCTCGTCCGAGCGGAGGAACACCTTCAGCAGGTCCCGCCGGGACACCACGCCGACCAGACGGCCGTGGTCGAGCACATACAAGCGGTGCACGCCACGGTTGTTGAGCTCCCGGGCGGCGAAGCTGACCGACTCCCCCGCGTCCACCGCGAGCACGCGGAGGGTCATCACATCCGCGGCCCGCACACCCTGCTTGCCGGCCAGGTCCAGCTGCGTGACCACACCGACCGGCACACCGTCCCGGCCGACCACCGGCACCGAGGCGATCTTGTTGCGGTCCAGCACGTCGGCGATGTCCTTGAAAGGGGTGTCCGGAGCCACCGTGACCGGGTCCTTGGTCATCACCGTCGCCACGGTCAGTTCGCGCACGGCACACACACCTCCGCTGCTGGTGTTCCGCTCCCAAGCTGAGAAGCATCGGCAAGGCGGCGACAGAGTCTTCAGGCCTTGAGGGAGAACGGCACCGACCCAGCATGAGGGCCGTCGCTTTGCCTGGCAAGCCCGGCCGGAGGCGGCACCCGGCCCTGGGTGCGGCGAGATCGCGCCCGGCACGGTGGTGCGGGTAGCGTTTCTCGTGCCGACCTGGAGGAGGCCGCGGTTTACGCGACCCGCTGGCAGGAGGACTGATGGCGGACAAGAAGAAATGGCGTGACCTGGACACGCGGCAGCGTCGGGCGATCATCGTCGGCGGGACCGTGCAGGCTGCCCTGGCCCTGGCCGCTTGGTACGACCTGTCGCACCGCTCCAGCGATCAGGTCAACGGCCCGAAACCGTTGTGGGCGTTCATCATCGCCATCAACTTCATCGGCCCGCTGGCCTACTTCCGGTTCGGCCGGGCGAGGCGCCGCTCGTAGTCCGTTCGCCCCAATGGGTCAGCGGGATGAGTTCCGGGCCGGGGACCGGGTTCCGCCGCGCCGGTCGCCGGAGTCCCCGCGGTACTCGCCGTCGTCCGGATCCGGGGACCAGCGAGGCCGCCCGCTGCCGGGGCGTCGCTTGTTGCGGCCGGTGGCGAGCCAGAGCAGGAAGATCGCGACCGCCACCACCATGGGCACGAGGGTCAGCGCCACGATCATGTCCAGGCCGTTCGAGTCGGACTTGACGATCAGCGGCGTGGGGTCGTTCAGCGTCTGGAAGTCGACCATCCCGGTGGCTTCCAGCAGGGTCATGTGCTTGTTCACGATGCTGTTGGCGGTCGTGGCGAACTTGCGGATCTCCGGGTCCTGCGTGGTCACGCGGGACTTGGCGATGATCGGGAAGATCAGCCCGTGCGCGGCGCGCAGGCGCATGGCGAACACGGAGTCGAACTGGGTGCCCGAGGACTGTGCCATCTCGGTGAGCCAGCTCTTCTGGTTGTCGTACGGGGAGTCCGGCAGCTTCAGGCCGTAGATCCCGGCCAGGCGCTCGACCTCGACGTTCAGCGCGGCGTGGTCGGCCGCCATGGTCTTGCCGGCCTCCTGCACCTTGGGGTTGGCCGACTTCGCCTGCGCCATCTGACCCGCGGGCATCTCCCACAGGTTGGCCATCCGGACCTTGATGATCAGGTCGGCGTCGACGGCCGACAACGGCTGGGCGGCGTGGGCCACGCGGGTCACGACGGGGAACGAGACCAGGGCAAGGGCGAGCAGGAACGGTACGGCGAGTCGTCTCACGGCGTCCTTCTTGTCTCCGAGCATCCGGGCGGACATCGGTCAGGCCGTGCTGGGTCCACCCGGGATCGCGCTCCCCGGTCCGCGGCGGATCCGGTGCGGCCGGGTTTGAGGACACCGTATTGGGTCCTCGCAAGGGGATACGGCACCGGGGGCGCGATGGTTCAAAAACCAAGAGATAACGACGTTAACACTTGCAGGTTTCTATACATGAGCAGATGATGAAGCCATGGAGGAGGGGCCGGGGCGAACCGTCGGCGTCGTCAGCGACGGCAGCGCACTGCCCGGCCGGATGGACTTCGGGCGGCCCGAGCTGCGGCTACAAGCCGTAGAACCACTGTTGCGCCTGCACGCGATGATCATCCACGAGCTGACCGACCTGCCCACCCAGGTTCTCGCCGTCGAACCCGGACGGCTGCGGACCGCCGTGGACGAGCTGCTGGGCGAAACCGGAGCGGTGTTCCTGCCCTACGTCAAGCCGGCCGCGATCCCGGTGACACCGGGACTGGTCACCGACTGGGACACCACCGCGATCGCGCTGACCGCGGCCTTGCTCACGACGTTGAGCCGGGCGGGCCGGCCGCCGCGGAACAGTCGCGTGCTGATCGCCGGTGCCGCGCGGATGCCGCTGCTGAGCCAGCTGGTGGTGGCGACCGGCGTCAGCGAGGTGACCACCTGGAACCCCGCCGACGCGGACGCCTTCCCGCTGCACGAGGTCGCGGCGGACGCGGACGCCGTGATCGACCTGGTGGGCGTGGCCGCCGAGGACGACCCCAAGGTGATCATGGCGGGCTTGCCGCTCTACCCCCTGCTCGCCCTGCCCGGCCTGGTCCAAGCCGTCGCGGGCGCCCCGGCGGCCACGATGGCGGTCGACGTCCACCTGGCGTGCAGCTATGAGCTGGTCATGGCCACGGCGCCGGACCTGCGGGTGCCGTCCGCGCTCGACCGCGCCCTGGTCGGCCGGATCGCCGATGCCGCGACCCGGGCGATGATCGACATGTCGTCCACAGTGGACGATGTCGGCGACGTTGGCTGAGGCCCGCACCTGCGAACTTGCTAAGGTTGGCCGATGCCGGACCTTGCGACCTCCTCGGATTCGTGGGCGGCGCGGAAGGATGGCGACATGACGACGGCGGGCGCACGGTGACCAGGCCCCTCTACCAGCTCAAAGCGGAGTTCTTCAAAACGCTCGGCCACCCGGTGCGGATCCGGGTCCTGGAGTTGCTGAGCCAGCGCGAACACGCCGTCGCCGAGATGCTGCCCGAGGTCCACGTCGAGCCGGCGAACCTGTCGCAGCAGCTCGCGGTGTTGCGCCGGGCCGGTCTGGTGGCCACCCGCAAAGAGGGTTCGAACGTCTACTACTCGCTGGCCAGCCCGCTGTTCGCCGAGCTGCTCGCGGTGGCCCGCAAGATCCTCACCGGCGTGCTGGCCGGTCAGGTCGAACTGCTCGAGGACCTCCGGACGCCGATCACGACCCCGGACACCGGCGCGGACGACTCCCCCGGCAGCTGACCCGGATCGGCGCTCCGCATCTGCCGACCACCGCCACTAGTTGCACAATTTATTAAGTGCGCACATGATGGTGCTTCCGGTCGAGAGGGAGTGGTGCCATGGCAGGCCGCGGGAGCACGGGAACGACAAGCGAGTTCGAAACGGTCCTGCGCAGCCAGGTCACCGACACCTTCGCGGCGCTGGCCGAGGTCAGGCGGGCCGGTCACGACTACGAGGCGCACCTGCACTCGGCCCGCGTCCGGGACCTGCTCGACCTCGCCGCCCGGCACGGCATCGACACCACCGGCTGGGCCGGCACCACCACGCTGGACTTCCCCGCCCCGGGCGACTGACCGTGGCCGTGGTGGCGCTCGTCTCCGACACCATGACCTGGCCCTCGCTGATGCGGTACGCGGCCCTGATCGAGGACTTCGCGGGACTGCGGACCTGGACGACGACGGTCGAGGACGGGTCGGAGACCGACCTGCGCGGCCTGCCGTCCGACGTCGGGGCGGTGTTCCTCCAGCGCACCCCGCCGGGGCTCACCTGCCGTGCGCGAGCGCTGACCCGCGGCCTGCCTGTCCTGACCGATCAGGACATCATCGCCATCGCCCTGACGGCCGCCCTGCTGACCGCCACGAGCCAGGCAGGCCGCACTCCGCGCACGAGCACGGTCGTCATCGCCGGCGCGGACGCGTTGCCGGTGCTGTGCCCGTTGCTGATGATCGCCGGTTTCGCCGAGGTCACCACCTGGAACCCCATCGACGCCGACATCTTCCCGTTGCGCCGCATCACCTCTGGCGCCCACACGATCGTCGATCTCTTGCACGGCACCATCGACCTGACGGCGGCCGAGGTGATCCGGTTGGACAGCGGGCAAGAAGCCGTACTGGTGCTGCCAGGCCTGCTCCGCGCACTCACCCACGGCCGGGGCGCACGACTGGACCTCCATGTCCACCACGCCTGCGCCCTTGCGCTCGTCATGGCCACCCCGCCGGACCGCCAGCTGCCCTCCCGGCTGGACCAGGACCTCACCGACCAAGTCACCCACGCAGCGGCCCACGCCCTGCACGCGCAGACCCACCACCCCTTCGACTGACCAGTACCATGATCCTCCACGCACCAGGGGGAGGTACGGCCTTGTCAGGCATCGAGATCGTCGACTACGACCCGCGGTGGCCCGGGATGGCGGCGGCCGCGATCGCCGGGCTGACGGCGGCGCTGCCCGAGGTTTTCACGGCGATCGAACACATCGGCTCGACCGCCGTGCCGGGCCTGGCGGCCAAACCGGTGATCGACCTGATGGCCGCGGTCGAGCACCTCGAAACGGTGGGGCAGCGCGAAGATGCCCTCCTCGGGCTCGAGTTCGTCAGGCACCTCAACGGAATGACCGACCGCCTGTTGTACATCCGGACGGACAACGGCAGGCTCACGCACAACCTGCACATCGTCACGCTGGCGAGCTGGCCCACCCGCAACCAACGGATCCTGCGCGACTACCTGCGCGAGCACCCGGCCGACGCCGAACGGTACGCACAGCTCAAGCGGTCGATCGTGGCGGCCGGAACCCATCACGGTGACTACGCTGCGGCCAAGACGGACCTGATCCAGGAACTGACCGACAACGCCCGCCGCGAGCTAGGCCTGCCATCGGTTCCCGTATGGGAGAAGTGACGGCTGCTCAGCCGCCCTGCGGCCACATCGAGTAGAACAGCGACGCGCCGTCGGCGCAGATCACCTGCGGGAAGTCCGGTTCGGGCACCTGGTTGCACGAGAAGCCGGCCACCTCGACCGGTGCCGAACCGGGCTTCGGGTCGGGCCGCTGGGTGTAGTAGTCGACCAGCACGGCGCCGGCCTGGTCGCAGGTGATCCGGCCGGCCGGCGTCTCGACCACGACGACGTTCATCGGTTTGCCCAGGGCGCCGGTGATCCGTTGGTCGCAGTACTGCAGCTGGGCGCTTTCGTCGATGGACGTCGGCGGCGGGTTCAGCGAGGGCTTCGCCGAGGTTGTTGCCGAGGTTTTCGCCGGCTGTGTTGTGGCGGCGGTCGTCGTGGGTGTGCGCGTACTGGCCGGAGCTGTGCCCACCGACGCGGTTCCAGCCACAGTGGACGAACAACCGGCCAGCAGCAGGAGACCGGCCAGGACCGCCGCGACGATTCTCATGGCCACTTGTTCGGCCAGGTCAAAGCGCACGTTACGGCCGCTGCCACGAATACCGGCCTTGTTCACCGGGCGTGCCGGGTCAGCGACGTGGTGTGTGTCTAGGGGGAGGTCGTGAGGACTACGCGCTGGCCGGGTTTGACAGGGGCGATCCAGGCTTGTTCGACGTCGGCGAGCGGCATCGCCAGCGCGTCCACGCTGAGGGTGCCCGACACGAGCAGGCCGATCAGTGACGGCAGTTCGGCGAGGATCCCGGCGGCCGTGACGGATCCCTGTCCGCTGCCCATGATCCGGAGGTTCGCCGCGCGCAACACGAACGAGGGCAGGGTGATCTCCTGCCCCGCCATCGAGCCGATCTGGATCCAGTCCAGCGGTTTGCCGCGGTCGGCGCGGCGGGTGAGCACGGCTGGAATCGCGCGTTGGGTGGGCTCACCCCAGGTGTAGTCGATCACGACGTCGACATCGGCGGCGGCTTCGCCGAGCCGTCCGGGGTCGTCCGCCAGCGACACGACTGTGGTGGCGCCCAAGCCGGGCAACAGATCCAGGCGTTGTGGATCACGGCCGGCCGCGACGATCCCGGCGGCGCCGAGGTGCCGGGCGATCTGCACGGCCATCTGCCCGGCGTTGCCGGTCGCGCCGAGCACCAGCACGCTCTGGCCGGGCTGGAAGGCGATCCTGCGGCGCAACGCCACCCATGAGGACATCGCCGGGTTCATCGCGGCGGCGATGACCACCGGGTCCGCGTCCTCAGGCAACGTTATGGCGCGGCGGGGATCCAGCACCGCCCGCTCGGCCATGGTTCCGGGGGCGTCATCGTCGGCGACGAAGTAGACACGACGCCCGTCGGCCAACCGCCCCACGCCGTCGACGCCGGGGATCAGCGGCAGGCGGTCGTCGCTGGTGTAGTGCGTGCCGTTGGCGCCCGAGCGCACCCGCGGGTGCAGTCCGACGGCAAGCACGTCCACTGACAACTGCCCGTCGGCCGGGGTCGGCGTGGCGAATTCCTCGTAGCGAGGCGGGTTGTCGAACGAGCGGACGACGGCTGCGTACATGGCGGCTCCCCTCGATTGGTACGTGGCACAAACTAAATTAGTTGGTGCCACGTACCAAGTCAATTGGTTTGTGCCACGTACTAGATGACCTAGGATGGCCCCATGCCCGCCCACCGCCCGCCGGATCTCGGCATCGTCGACGCCCTGGCGCAGCTGTCCTTCCGCGTGCAGGGTGAGCTGGGCAAGATCGCTGCCGAGCACGGGCTGTCGATCATCCAGCTGCGCCTGTTCGGCATCCTGCGCGACCGCACGCCCGCGATGCTGGAGCTCGCCCGGTACCTGGAGCTGGACAAGTCCAGCATGACCGGCCTGGTCCACCGCGCCGAACGCCGCGGCCTGGTCCAGCGCAGCCCCGCCCCCCACGACGGCCGGGTCACCCAGGTTTCCCTGACACCCCAAGGACTTGACCTGGTCCGCGAGTGCGAAGCCGAGGTAGGCCGCCGGATCCACGCCCTGGCCTCAGTCCTCACCGGCCCCCAACGCTCCCAGCTAGCCCGCCTGGCGACCATCCTGGTCGGCAACCCGGGTCAGGACCTGACGCCACCACGCTGAGACATCCGATCCGCACACCAGGCACCGCGCTCCCGACGACCTTCGCGATGTGCCGGTCGGTCTCGTCGGTCAACGTGACCACGCCCTCGCGAAGAACCGCGGAGTCTGGAAGAACCGCTACCGGGCCGTGCTCACGACGACACCGGCCGGATCACCGACGTCGTCCCGGCTAAGCAGTGAACTGACGGACGATGTAAGCCGCTCGCACGGAGTCATCGGCGCCGGCCACCGGTTCGTCATCGCCGAGAAGTTCATTCAGGCACAACGTCTCCGCGACCTCCGCCAACGCACACCACACCACGTCATCCGCACCGTGTTGATGCCCGACGGCCACCAGAGCGGCGAACGCCTGGCCGAGCAGGCCCTTGGCCATCAACTCGTGATAGCGGTTCAACGTTTCGTCCGGCAGACCGGCGGCAACGTCCCGCAGCTGAGTTCTGGCCCGCTGCCGACGCTCCTCGCATTCCGCCGCATCCTCAGCGGGCGCGCTGATCTCGCCCTCCCCCATCACACACATGACGAAAAGCGCACGGAACAACATCTCCTCGGCGGCCTCGTCGCCCTCGCGGTGATCGGCCCACACCGGGCTGAGGTGCACCATTGACTTCAGCGCCGTTGGCTTGGGGTCCATCGCCGCGGCCATGACCATCATGGACTCGCCCTTGCGCAGCCCGCGTTGCCTCAGCAGCCCCAACACATCGTCGAACCCCGCACCAGAGGCAAGCTCGGCGCGAACCAGCTCGGCAAACCGCGCGTGCGTCGAGGAATCCATCACGCCGGAAGGAAAGCACACCCACGTGCCCCCGGAAAGTTGTTATAGCCAGGAGAAGGTGGGCAGCCGCCGAGCGACAACGTACGCAGCCATGACCCGGGTCCGTTTCGTAGCTCTGGTCGCTGTCGCTCTGGCGACCTCGGCCTGAAGAGTGACGACCGGGCGGAGTACGAGGTCAGCCAGTCCACCTAACAGTCCAATCGCGAGCCGACGTAAGAAGTCGTTGTGGAGAAGGTCGACTACGACGCACGCCTGCACGCTGTCTACGCCGCAGGACGACAGATGTCGCCCGAGGCACTGCACATCTGGATGACGGCGTTCGGGTACCACCTGCCGGAGACCCGGCCACTGGTCTGGCTCGATCTGGGCTCGGGCACCGGCCGGATGACGCCCGCGTTGGCGGACGCCTTTGGCGGTCCCGTCCACGGCGTCGAGCCGTCGGACAAGATGCGCGAACAGGCCGTGCCTCACCCCGCCGTCACGTACACCGCCGGGTCCGCCGAGCACATCCCGCTGCCGGATGCCTTGTGCGATGCGGCTTTGCTGTTCTTCGTCTGGCATCACGTGGGCGATCGTGGTGTGGCCGCGCGGGAGCTGCGCCGGGTGGTCAAGCCGGGCGGCAGGCTCTTTGTGCAGGTGAACTTCGCCGACCGGATGCCGGATGTCTGGTGGTTCCGGATCGTGCCCGAATGGCGGGAGGTCGACAGGGCGCAGTTCCCCACCGAACGGGAGGTACGTGGCGACTTCGTCGACGCCGGGTGGACGTTCGTCGCTCGCGAGCAGGTCGTGTGGCCGCGCTCGGCAAGCCTGGCCGAGGACGTCGAGAGGCTGAGACTGCGTGCCGTGTCGGCCTTCGAGCACATGACCAAGGACGTCATCGACGCCGGTTTCGCCAGAATCGAAGCCGCACTGCCGTCGCTGGACGATGGACCTCAGTACGAGACCAGCGAGCTGCTCGTCTTCCAGCGCTGACGCCGCTGGCTTCGGCGGGACGTCACGGCCAAAGCGGCGTTGTGGCAGTCCCGTGTGGACAGCGATCCCGCCCGCGAGGCCACGGCCGGTGCCACGAAAGTCCCGGCCTGTTCGGCACAGGGGCGGCGCCGAGGTGGAGGAACCGCGACCATGAAGCTGACGACCATGACTCAGGTGACCCTCGATGGCGTGATGCAGGGGAACGGCGGCGCGTTGGACGAGAACCGCAGGAACGGGTTCGAGCGCGGTGGCTGGGCCACACTCACCGCGTCGCATTGGGAGGGCACGACCGCCAGTAGACAGCGCCAGTAGACAACCCAGTAGAACAACACCGTCTTGACACCACAGGAGATGATCTTCAGATGCAGTACCTGATTTCCGTGATCCACGACGAGGCCGCCCTTGCCAGCCCGGAGGAGGACGCCGCGATCGACGTGTTCAACGAGCGGCTCCAGGCCGAGGGCAACTGGGTCTTCGCGGGTGGCCTCGCGTTTCCCGAGGCGGCGACCGTCATCGACAACCGGGGCGGGCGAGGGCTGATCACCGACGGGCCCTTTCTGGAGTCCAAGGAGTACCTCGCCGGCTTCTGGGTCATCGAGGCACCCGATCTCGACGTGGCGCTCAAGCTCGCCGCCGACGGGTCGAAGGCGTGCAACCGGAAGGTCGAGGTGCGGCCGTTCCAGTGAGCGATGCCGAACAGGCCGTCACCCGGGCCCACCACGAGGAGTGGGCCCGGGTGGTCGCGGCGCTGACCAGGCGTTTCGGTGATCTGGACATCGCCGAGGAGGCGGCCGCCGAGGCGTTCGCGACCGCCGTCGAGCGGTGGCCGGCCGACGGCGTGCCGCCCAGCCCCGGCGCCTGGCTGACCACCACCGCCACCCGCAAGGCCATCGACCGGATCCGGCGCGAGAGCAAGCGCGACGACAAGCACAAGGAGGCTCAGCTGGTGTACGACGACGACCCGCCCGAGCCTCTCGGCGCCATCGACGACGACCGGCTCCGGCTGATCTTCACCTGCTGCCACCCGGCGCTGGCGATGGAGTCCCGCCTGGCGCTGACGTTGCGCATGGTCGGCGGCCTGACCATGCCGGAGATCGCCCGCGCCTTCCTGGTCACCGAGGCCGCCATGGGGCAGCGGATCACCCGCGCGAAAGCCAAGATCAAGGCGGCGCGCATCCCCTACCGCGTGCCGTCCGCCGAGGATCTCCCCGCCCGCGTCACCGGCGTACTCGCCGTGCTGTACCTCGTGTTCAACGAGGGCTATCTGGCCACTGGCCCGGACACCGATCCCGTGCGCCACGACCTGACCGCCGAGGCGATCCGGCTCACCCGCCTGATCCACGCCCTCCTGCCGGACGACGGTGAGGTGGCCGGGCTGCTGGCCCTGATGCTCCTGATCGAGGCCCGACGCACCGCCCGGGTCTCGGCCGGCGGCGAGCTGGTCGCCCTCGCCGAGCAGGACCGTGGATCCTGGGACACGGCGTTGATCGCTGAGGGCCACCGGCTCGTGCGCGAACGCCTCGCCGCTGCCGCCGCCGGGATCGCCCCGGGCCGCTACCAGATCCTCGCCGCCATCAACGCCGTGCACACCTCCGCCCGCGATATCCGCGACACCGACTGGTCGCAAGTCGTCGCGCTCTACAACCAACTCACCCGCGTCGACCCCTCGCCGATCGTCGCCCTCAACCGCGCCATCGCGGTCGCCGAGCTCGACGGCCCCGAGGTGGCGCTGGCGGCCATCGACGGTCTGGACGGCACTCTGGCCGGTTACCACGCCTTCCACGCGGCCCGAGCCGACCTGTTGCGCCGGCTGGGCCGTAGCCAGGAGTCACGCTCGGCCTACGACAAAGCCATCGAACTGGCGGGCAACACCGCCGAGACCGTCGCCCTGACCCGCCGCCGCGACCAGCTGGGATAGCCGGGATCCCGATCGAAAAGTGCTGACGGTCCATTCGAGTGACGGTCGGAGCGTGGTACCAGGACGTTCGTATCACGCCGGCCGGTTCTGGCGACCAAGGGGCATGCAAGACGTCGACACGCTCATCGAAGAGCTGAACGCGCGCATGTCGCGGGACTGCAGATGGCTGAGCAGGTGGCGGCAGTTCCACCGGCTGACCGCGATCATCCTGAATGTCGTCCTGATCGTGGCGCCTCCCATCCTGGCAGTGGGCCTGGTGGACGCCGGAAGCCCCTTGGGCAAACTCCTGCTGTTGGCCGTGACGGTGGTGGGCGGCGTGAGCGCGACATTCAAGCCGTACACCCACAGCTATCGGCGGCGGGCCGACATGAACTCGCTGTATCGCCTGAGAGACGAGTTCCGCGGCGAGACAGCCGCGGTCAGCGCGGAAGACGTTGTTGCGAAGACGGCGGTTTTCCTGAAGTACTCCTCGATTTACTCGAACATCTACGAGTTGAGAGGGCGGGAACTGATCGAGGCGACCCTGAGCGTGACCGAGGAGCGGGAGATCGCAGGCAAGAAAACGCTCCAGACCGATGGCGAACAACCACGCTGACGCGTCTCGAGCTCGGGGTCATGAGGTGTCCCAGGCCCTTCTCCGAACCGATCGCGGCTGCCCACGGATCGAGAGGATCCAGTCAGCACAAGCGGAAGGTGGCCTTCATGTCCATTCACGACACCCCGCCGGTGAACGACTCCCCGACCGCGTTGATGACGACCGCGGCCGGCAGGGTCACCGCGGTCCCGCGGGCAACACGTGGGGATTCGGGCTCCGCTGGGCCGCTCTGACCCGTCGTAGCCCTGGCTGATCTGACGGAGCCCGGCTTTTCGCGGGTCTCTGGCCCCCTATCCGTTCCGGCTGGGTCTGCGGCCGTGGGCGCCCGGCATCAAGGAGTTCTACCTCAGGGTGAGCATCGAGGTCATCACCGGCAGGCGCCTCCAGGCCTGAAACCAGGTCAGGCAAGAGCAGCGGCTATGGCCGGGCTGGTTCTTGCTCGTGTTGGATCACGACCTCACCTCACAGTCCACAGTGGTCAAAACGGGTTGGCACGCGGTGACCGGCTGGTGCAACGGCTCGTTGGGCGAGAACGGCTTCCGCTAGACCAGCGGTGCCAGGTGGTCCGCGGCGATCCCGGCCACCGCTTCGGCCAGTGCGGACAGTGGCGGCGAGTCGAGTTTCCATTGCTGCCAGTACAACGGCACATGCACCGGGTGCTCACGGGCCAGGTCGATGAGCAGTCCCAGTGCTGACTGCTCATCGGCTTGCCGGTCGGGGATCATCCCCCAGCCAAGTCCTTTGTGGACGGCGGTGAGGAACACGTCCGACGCGGGCACGTAATGCCTGCGCATTCCAGGATCGCGGCCGGTCACCGCTTGGGCGAACCGGTGTTGCAGGTCGTCCTTGCTGTCGAACACCACCACCGGGGCCTGCGGCAGCACCTCCTGGAGCGGGCCGTCCAGCCACCGCGCGGCGAACTCCGGACTGGCCATCGCGCGGTAGGTCATCCGGCCCAGCGCCCGCACCGAACATCCCTGCACGGGTTCCGGGCTGGACGTCACCGCCGCCATCACGAGGCCTTCGCGCAGCAGATCAGTGGTGTGGTCCTGGTCTTCGCGGTGCAGGACGAAACTGACGTCGCCAGGCACGGCGGTGAGCGCATCGAGGAACCATGTCGCCAACGAGTCGGCGTTCACCGCGATCGGCAACGTCGTGGGACGGATGTCGCCATCCACACCGAGTTCGGCGTCGGCCTCCTGGGCCAGCAACCTGAACTGGCGGGCGAAACGGGCCAGGACCTCGCCGGATTCGGTGAGCCGCACCGGTTTCGACCGTTGCAGCAGGACACGGCCGACCCGCTGCTCCAGCGCCTTGATCCGCTGGCTGATCGCCGACGGCGTGAGGTGCAACGCCCGGGCGGCAGCCTCGAACGTGCCCTCCTCGACCGCGGCGAGCAGGGTCCGCACCTGGTCTATGGGCAGGTCAGCCATCACGGTCGCTAATGATACTGAAGAAAGTTTAGCTGGAGTGTTCGCATTTCGCTCCTTACTGTCAAGGCCGTGTACGGAGCGTTGACACCCCTGGCCGCGGGCCTCGGCACCACCCTGTCCCTGATCGTGGCGATCGGCTCGCAGAACGCGTTCGTGCTGCGCCAAGGCCTGCGCCGCGAACACGTGCTGCTCGTGGTGGCGATCTGTGGCGCGTCCGACGCCGTGCTCATCACCCTCGGGATCAGCGGCATCGGTGGCGTCATCGCGTTATGGCCGTCCGCCATCACCGTCTTCGGCTGGGCGGGCGCGGTGTTCCTCGCCGGCTACGGCCTCTACGCCGCCCGCCGAGCGCTGCGCCCCGAAGCCATGCAGGCCAGCCACGCCGGACGTTCATCCCTGCGGGCGGCGCTGCTGACGTGCCTCGCCTTCACCTGGATCAACCCCCACGTGTACCTGGACACCGTGTTCCTGCTCGGGTCGATCGGCAACAGTTACGGCGCCGGGCGCTGGGTTTTCGCCGTTGGTTCGGTCGCGGGCAGCCTGTTGTGGTTCACCACACTGGGTTTCGGCGCTCGGGCGCTGTCCGGTGTGTTCACCCGGCCCATGGCATGGCGGGTGCTGGACTCGTTGATCGCGGCCACCATGCTCACCCTCGGCATCGTCATGGCCGTCCGAACCGCGAGCTAGCGTCCGCCGCGAACCGCCGTTCGCCGAACATCAAGGTCAGCAGCAGGTCGACGGCATCGCTGGCATACCCGCGCCGCTGATGGTCGTGGCCGATGGCAACGCCATAGCCGAACCGCCCCGCGCGTTGATCGGCGCCGTGGGGCGAACGACTTTCATCCCTCACACATCGGCCCGCTCTACGTGGTGTTGTTGAGCTCGGAGAGCGTGATGAGCTTGTCCTCCAGAGCACGTGCGACGAGGTCGCTCTTGGTCGGCGCCGGACGCCCCACGCTGGCATATCGGATCCGGACCCGTTCGATGTAGGTGTCGACTGTCTTGACACTGATACCGAGCATCTCCGCGGCAAGTCGTTTTGATGAGGAGGCGAACCAAGCGCGCAAGGCGGCGATCTCCTGCGGCGCCAGCCGCGGCCTGTTCGGATCCTCGTCCGCGACCAGGGCACCACTCAATGATGGTGGGGTGTACGCGAAACCCTTTGCGGCAGCCCGGACCGCGGCCACCAGATGTTCCGGGCCTTCTCGTTTCGTCACGTAGGCGAGTGCACCGAGCTCAACGCAGCGAACAGCGGTCGCGTTGTGGGCATCCTGGGTGTAGACCACGATTCGGCGTCCACTGTCGACCAGCCGGCGAAGCTCGCGGAACTCCTGTTGTTCGCCGTTCAGCTGCAAGTCGAAAATCACGACATCGGCGTCTCCACCCGGCCCGGTCCAGACATTGGCGAGCCGAGCACCGGCATCGACGAGTTCGATGGGCGGTTCGGCTGTGGCGCACCAGTAACGAACGCCAGCCGTGACTACAGCGTGGTCGTCGATGATGACTGCTGTGATCGGTTTGTCGGCCATTGCGTCTCCACCCACAGGATGTCGTGGTCGATAATGGTCTTGATCTGGGCACCGTCGGCGGCGATGGTGGGCAGTTCGATCTGCCCGCAGTCAGCGATCACGCTGACGGACAGCAGTTCGTCGGTACCGACGACGGTGACACGGGCCCAGGACCGCGCCGTCGCCAGCGCGGCCAGCGGGGCCTCGGTCAAGGCCCGCCGGATCTCCAGCGGAGGGTCCGGCCAATGCCCACGGCTGTCGAGTTCGACAAGGATCCCCTTGCGGTCAGCGACATCGGCACAATGCCGAAGCTCGTGCACCAGTGGGTTCGGTACGACGTCGATCTCGGCGAACAGTCTCCGCATGCGGGCCGCCTCGATGGCGCACCGCCGTTGCACGCTGTCGTCATGCGGATCCAATGACCTGCTGGCCAAGCCGTGCAAGAGCGGAATGGTGGTGTTGTAGATGTTGGCGAACCGCTGGCGCCGCCGTTCGTGCAGGCCCTCGGCGATGGCCTCGGCAAGCCGGACCTGTTCCGCCTGATGTGCCGCGTCCTCGGCAGCGCGTGCGATAGAGCGCAACGCCGTCGCCGCCACAGCGCCGGCGAGGGGGAACCCGATGGTGTTGATCGACAAGGCTGCTGCGCTCAGCAGCGTGGTTCGGTCGGTGCCGCCGGACAACACGAGAGCCGTGACCGTAATGGTCTCGTTCAGCGCGAGAAAGGCGATCAACTCCCAGAGGCGACGGTCAACGAGCAGGATCACCCCCACCCAGCCGATGTTGCCGAACGCCCAATCGGCAAGAGTGATCGCGCCATGTTCGGGCAGCGAGGTATAGCAGGCCGCATACGCGGCGATCGTCGCAGCCAGCGCCACCCAGCGAAGAGGGCCCCAACCACGGCGGCGCAAGGCCAGCACTCCTTCGACCACACAGACCATTGACACCACGAAGAACGCGGTTACCTGAACCCATGCCGGCCGGTAGTGCGGAAGGCTCCGGATCAGGTTCGGCAGGCTCAGTGACAGCAAGATGACCACCGTAATCAGCAACGCGGCCAGCCGCAGACCGAGCAGGAATCGTTGAGCCGTCTGAGAACCACTGGTGTCAGGCATCCGTCCACTCCAATCGGACGGACGTTCCTCTGCCCACTTTGGACGCGACGTACGCATGGCCACGGATCCGTTCCATCCGGCCGTGGATCGACTCCCGCAGGCCTCGCCGGGTCTCCGGCACCCGGTCCACCGAAAAACCGGCACCACGATCCACTATCACCACCAGCACTTCATGCTCGTGACCTTCCACGCGCACGAACACCTCGTCGACCATCGCGTGTTTCACCACGTTGTTCAATGCCTCGCCGGCCGCGTCCGCGATGGCGCCGGCCACCTCGGCGGGCAGGCTCAGTGGCCCCATCCCCTCGAAATGGACGTCGATCGGGATGAGATTCGCCGCGGCTCGAAGCAGCGACGACAGGTCCGAACGATCCGGCAGACTTTCCCCGTACGTCCGTAGCACCGCCATGTCGCGTTCGGCCTGCGCGGCCAGCAGCTGCTGGTCCTTGGGAATCCGGCCGACGCCGACCATCAGCAGGGTGGCCGCGGCGGTGTCGTGCAGGGCGTTCGCCAACTCACTTTCGTCGGCTCGAACGACCTGTGCCACGCGTTGCCGGGTCCGTGCCTGTTCGGCATCTGCCATGGCCCGGTCGGCGAGGACGCCGCCTCTGCGAACAAGGATCCACAACGATCTCGACAGCACGGCACCGACAACGGACCAGGTCGTCGTGATCACGATGTCGATCGGTGAACCGGCCGGGGCCGCGGTGTACGACCCGGCAACCAGCGAACCGATCACCCCGGCTGTCGCCGCGAGGCCCAGGGTCAGCCCGGTGTGGCATTGGTAGGCGACACAGGCGAACGACGCGAAGGCCATGATCCACGAGTGGCCGGCAACCAGCCAGTCGGCGGGCACCATCCACCGGGTCCCGAGGCACAACACCATGAGGATGCCGGCATCGACGACCGTGTACCAACGGGCCGGGCCGCGCAACAATCGGGCCACATATACGACGCTCCAGAACGCGACAATCGACACAGCGGCCACAGTGACGCCGAATTCAGGTTGCGGTGCCGCCAGAAGTGCGATGACCACGGTTGGTGGCATAGTGGCCGCCCGGATTCCCGCAGCGTACTGGCGTCCCAATCGATAGAGAGATCGAACCGCCTCACCGGTTGCCGCGTCCGCCGCGTTCAAATGATCAGCCTTCCACACGACTTCATCATCGGTCACCTCCTGGCGGCTGCTGTCAGGTGAACACCCCTCCCTGACTACAGCGATCGCGATCTAGCGTCCGTTTCAGGCAGCCGGCGAATGGTTGCCATTACGAGATCAATGACACCAGGAGGTGTGCAATGTGGATCAAGAAGCGGGGGTCAGGAATGGCGACCACGCACGACCAGCGCCGCCGTCCGATCAGGATGTTTATCATGCTCATCGCTGCGATGATCAGCAGCCTGGGTATCGGCCTGATCGCCCCTGGCGCGGCATCGGCCGGTATCTTCACCGGCCGCGTCGATACCGGCTCATCGCTCCCCCTGAATGTCCGTCAAGGACCGTCGACCGGCACGGGTGTCGTCCGCACGCTGCCTAATGGTTCCGCGGTCGGCCTGAACTGCTATGTCCACGGTCAGGCAGTCAGCGGCCGTTGGGGTGTGACGGATATCTGGGACCAGATCGACGGCGGCGGCTGGGTCAGCGATGGATTCGTGTACACCGGATCCAACAATCCGGTCGTGCCGCTGTGCGGCTCGAACACGAAGGCGGACCATGCAGTCGCCTGGGCCAACTCCATGGTCGGCGCGACCGGATACGACGGCTGGTGTGAGCGGTTCGTGGAGAACGCGTACGGCACAACCGGCCGCTACGGCTCGGCGCTGGCGAACTTCAACGCACAGCAGGCCGCAGGCCGGATCAGCACCTCGACGAATGTGCCCGCAGGGGCACTGGCGTTCTTCCGTAACCCCTATGACGGTGGTTACGGCCATGTCGAGATCTCCCGCGGTGACGGCAGTTTCGTCAGCACAGCGGCTACGGTCCGGGTCGTCGGCCTCAGCTATGGCGGCACGTTCCTCGGCTGGGCGCCCGCGCCGGACAGCTGGCCAGGTCGTTGATTCACCCTCCGGCCCTGGGCTGCCTCAGCCCAGGGCCCCGCGCCCATGAAGTCTTTGCAGGTGAGTACTCATGATCCAGCTTTTCCGTGATCGCAACGACGTCAACGTGCAACGTGACCGCACAGGGCATGACGTCTGGCAGGCCACATCGGTACACCCGGTTCATCGTTCAATTGTCGCGGTGGACATCGAAGGATCCACGAGGCGGACCAATCCGGTCAAGGCCAGGCTTCGCCAGCTGTTGTACGGCATGCTCGAGAAAGCCCTGGACTGCAGCGACATCACGGGCGCGTACGTTGATCCCATCATCGACCGGGGTGATGGAGCGCTGATTCTGATCAAGCCCGCAGACCACCTCCCGAAGACCCTCTTGCTGAACAACCTGATTCCTTCGCTGCACCACATGCTCGGACGCCACAACACCGGGAACAGTGATCAGGCGTTTCGGCTGCGAGCCGCAGTACATAGCGGAGAAGTGCACTATGACGCGCGAGGAATATTCGGCGAGGCAGTCGACATAGCCTGCAGGTTGCTGGACAGCCACGAACTGAAGGAAATCACCCGAAGCTCCAGCGCTCCGTTGACACTCGGGATCTCCGACGATCTCTATCATGCGGTGGTCAAACACGGGTATTTTGGAATTCAGGCGGAAGAGTTCACCGATGCCGTCCGTCTCGAAATTGGTGATCAGATTCATCGCGGATGGGTCCTCCGTCCGGCAATACCGGCATTCATCCCGGCGGCGAGCTAACGTACGCAACAACCAACCGCCCCTGCTTGTTGGGGACCAACGCCTCCGCTGTCTCAGGCGGGGCGGTCCTGGGTTGTCCCCCGCCGCCCCGCCTCGGTCACGGGTACCCGCACGAGTCGTCTCCCCTGCCGCGAGCACGACGCTGGATCTCGTGCACCAGAACGTAAACCTCGCACAGACAGCTTCAGTGTCCTTGCTGGCCACGTTGATCGTCTTGCTCGGTCACCCAAGTCCCAGTGCGGGCAGGCATTCCTGGACACCGGCGAGTTCGATGTCATCGCGCCGGACCCAAGCCTCGCGGGTCAGTCGCCACCGCTGGATCGGCGCGGCCTCACCGCGACGGGTGTCCCAGGTGGTGCCGTTCGGCTCGTAGCCCAGCGCCCGGGACACCTGGTTGGACGCGTGGTTGTCGATGAACGCGTCGCTGCCTGCCTCCCGCGCGCCCAGTCCCGCGAAGGCGAGGTGCAGCACGGCCGCGCGCATCTCCTTGCCGAGCCCGCTCCCCCGCCGGCCCGGTGCCAGCCACGAAAAGGTCGACACGGTCCCGTATTTGGTGAAGTCGACGCCGATCAGGTCCTGCATGCCGATCGGCTCGCCGTCCAGCAGGACAACGAAGTACAGCCGCCAGAACCCCGGGTCCACGCGAGCCCGTCCCGCCCAGATGCCGCGCAGCCACCGCCACTCGCGGTCGGGACTGTCCGCATACAGCGACATCGGGTCGTCGAACGGCCACGGCGCCGTCGTGGCGACGCCCGCGCGGACCACTGGGACCAGCCGTTCCAGCAGTTCGTCCGTCGCCCCGGCCAAGGTCAGGCGCGGCGTGCGGACCTCGAGGTTCAGCGGAGGGTAGGTGTGGATCACCTTCGGACCGTAGGCAAACCAGGGTCCGGCCGCATCCGACTTTCCGGCTCAGGGGCGACGCGCGGCCCAGACAGTCCGTTCGGTGCGCACCGCCAGGTCGGCACGACGCAGGATGCTGGCCGGGCTGTTGAGGTTGAGCAGGTCGTCCAACGCGGCGAGGTCCTCGGGCGAGATCAGGCCGGCCACGGCAACGCGGATGCGCTGCAAACCGTTGAGCGCATAACGGCCAACAGCGTCCGAACGCGACTGATCAATGTGGACAGTGACGGTGCGCTGATCTTCAACGGCGAACCCGGCATCGGTCAGCATCGGCCCCCAGTCGGCGCCGCGGTGGGGTACGTGCACGGCGTGCTTGTGATCGGCCGCCGCATGGCAGCGTTCCTCCAAGCCGGGACGGTTCTCCGGTGCGGTAGCGGGCAGGAACCGGGGAAAACCGGCGAGCTCGACCACGGCGAACAACCCGCCGGGCGCAAGCGTCGAATGGACCCGGCGCAGGGTGTCGTCGGGATCGGCCATGTGGTGCAGGGACGCCGACGCCCACACCATGTCGGGCCGGCCCAAGTCCGGCCAGGGAGCATCGAGGTCGGCCTCGACGGCACGCACCTGCTCGGCCACCCCACGCTGCACGGCCTTCTCGCGCAAGCGGCTTAGATGCTCTGCCGACGCGTCGACGGCGGTGATGTGCGCCCCGGGAAAGCGATCGAGCAAGGCGAACGTGCCAGCGCCGGTCCCGCAGCCCAGATCGACGATGTGCCGGGGAGTCGCCTCGACGGGCAGCCACGCGACAATCGAGGCGAGGTGCTCGGCGAGCACCTCGGCGTCGAGGTCGAGGATCTCGGCATGTGTGTGCGTCATGGCACCACGCTAGGACGCCCATGCGCCGCACGCACAGTCCCTTGCCTAGAACGCAAAGAGATGGCCCGCCACGTCGCTTTTCGGGCAACGGTCACTCGGACTGGTGTCCCCGGCGGGCGTCCCGGTCGAAGATGCCCAGGATCTCGCACGGTCCGCTTTCGGTGCCGATCGCGTGCGGAAGCATGGTCGGGAACTCGGCGGCCTGGTTGGTCTCCACCCGGAAGCGGCGGTTGCCCAGCAGCAGGATCGCCGTGCCGGACAGGACGACCAGCCATTCGCGGCCCGGGTGAGCCCGCAGCTTCGCCAGGCTGTCCGGCGGCGGGTTCGTCATTCGCTGACGCACGACGGACAGGCCGGGGTCCGCCTTGACCGGCCACCGCATCAGCCCGTGCGCCGCGTCGATCGCCGGGTTGGCGATCACGTCGTCGGTGTCCGTCTCGACGAGCTGGTCGAGCGAGGTGTCCAGGGCCCGGGCGAGCGTGACGAGCTGATCGAGGGCGAGCCTGCGCTGCCCGTTCTCGATCCGGCTGAGCGAGGACGGGCTGATCCGCGCCCGGGTGGCCAGGTCCTCCAGCGACCAGCCCTGGGCCACCCGCAGGGCCCGGATCCGTTTGCGCACCAGGCCGTCCAGCCCGTCATCCTCTTGCGTCATAGGCAAGATCCTATGCCTATCTCGCAAAGCGCGGTTATGTTCGCCGGGTATCGAACTTCCCGGAAGGACATCATGACCACGACTCACCCGACGGTTTCGGACGCGCGCCGGCGTCGAGCGGTCCTGATCGCCGTCTGCGTCGCGCTGATGGCCGTCATCGCTTCGGTGACCGGCCTGAACGTAGCCCAGCCTGATCTCGCCGTCGCTTTCGGCGCCTCGCAGAGCACGATCCTGTGGATCATCAACAGCTACACGGTCACCCTCGCCGCGTTGTTGTTGCCGCTGGGCGCGATCGGCGACCGATGGGGCCGCAAACCGGTGCTCCTCACGGGTCTGGCCGTCTTCGGCGTGGCGAACGTGCTCGGCGGGCTGGCTCCGTCGGCTTCGGTCATGCTGGCTGCCCGTGTCCTCGGCGGGGCCGGCGCCGCGATGATCATGCCGATCACGCTCGCCGTGATCACCTCGACCTTCCCCGGACAGGAACGCGGCCGGGCGATCGGCGTCTGGACCGGTGTCGCGGGTGGCGGCGGCATCCTGGGCATGTTCCTGTCCGCCGTGCTCGTCGACGCGGCGAACTGGCGCTGCCTGTTCGTCCTGCCGGTGGTGCTCGTGGTCGTCGCGTTCACCATGGCGCGGCGTTCGGTGCCCAACTCGCGGGAAGAGGCGCGGCATTCGTTCGACACTGTCGGCTCGCTGGCGTCCATTGTGGCCGTTGCCGGGCTGATCTTGTTCCTGCAGGAGGGACCTGAGCAGGGCTGGACCGCTCCCCTGCCGTTGGCCGGTGTGATCATCGGGATCGCCGGGGTGGCCGGGTTCGTGGCCTGGGAACTGCGTCACCGGGCCCCGCTGCTGGCGGTTCGCCTGTTCCGTGAACGCGGCCTGGCCGGCGGATCCGTGGTGCTGCTGATGGTTTTCGGGGTCCAGGCTGGGATCTCGATCGTGCTGTACCCGTTCTTCCAGACCGTGTCCGGCTGGTCCGGCCTGCTGTCCACAGTGGCCTTGATGCCGATGGCCGGGCTGATGATGGTCGCCTCCGGTCTCGCGCCGCGGCTGGCCGAACGGACCGGAGCCCCCGCGACCATGGCGTCCGGCGTCCTCCTGGCCGGGGTTGGCCTGGCGCTGATGGCGACGTTCGTCTCCGTCAACGGCGGCTACCTCGCGATCCTGCCGGGCATGCTCGCCATGGGACTCGGCATGGGCCTGTCGATGACTCCGGCCACTAGCGCCATCACCAGCGCGCTGCCGAGGGAACATCAAGGCGTCGCGTCCGCGCTCAACGACGTCACCCGCGAGTTCGGGACCGCGCTCGGCGTGGCGTTGCTGGGAGCGCTGGTGTCCGCTGGCTACCGCAGCGCCATCACCCCGCGGCTTGACGGCCTGCCCAGCGGTACCGCCGATACGGCACGTGAAGGCATCGCCAACGCCATCGAAGCCGCCAACGGCTCGGCGACGTTGATCCGGGCCGCGCAGGAGTCCTTTGTGGACGGCTGGCGGACCGCCATGTGGGCGGGCGTCGCCCTCATGGCGGTCCTGTTCGGCTACATCGCGGCCCGCGGCCCCAAGGGCAGGTAGGGCCAGGTGCCGGACGGCTTGGCGGTGACGGACTCCCTGCCGATCCCCAGCGCGACAGGCGAATTGCCGGCCAGCGAGAACATCACGTTCGGCGCGTTGTCGGTCAGCGAACGGCCGTTCCAGCCGGCGAAGCCGAACACCGCCGGGGTGCCGATGGTGTAGGGCAACAGGTTCGGCAGGATCCTCGCCACGAACGTTTCGGCGTGGGCGCGGGGATCCTGCGCCGTGCCGGTGGCCGCGACCATCCTGGCCACCTTGTCGGTGAGCTGCTTGCCGTAGTTCTCGACGTCGTCGGCCGGCTTGGTTTCGTTGAGGTGGTTGCCGAGGTCTTCGTTGAACTGCGCGAACAAGGGGTGGATCATCGGCAGGCCGGCGCGGTTGACCGGGCGCCAGCCACCCGCGTCGGTGGCCAATGTGGTCAGTCCCCAGAACCCGATGCGGCGCTCGTTCTTCGCGAACGGCAGCAGCACCGCGTCCGGAACCTCGAGCACCAGCGAGTAAACGGTGTGCCCGGCGAACAGGTTGCGGGCCTTGGCGGGTTCCCAGCCGGACAGGTCGATCTTGGTGCCGTCCTGGAACGCGTGACCGACCGCGTGCAGCACGTCCGGCTCGATCCAGAACGGGTCACCGGCTTCGCCTGACCACAGCCGCAGGCCATCCGGTCCCTCCACTGTGGACCCGACCGGCCCGGAGGCGACCACCGTTCCCTGAGCGAAGGGATCTGCCGCATCGGCGCCGATGAGGCATCGCAGCGTCAACTCGTCGCGGTCGGTGACGGTGACGCGGTAGGTCAGCTCCTCGACCGCGTCACCGTTGCCGTCGATCTTGAACTCGTACATCGCCTCCGGATGGAACCCGCGCGCCTGCTGACCGGCGAGCGAGTGGCTGACGTTCATGACGAAGACCGTGCCCTGCTCGCCCCGGAACAGGTAGACGTCCGAGATGTCCAGCCGCGCGTCCTGGCGGGCGATGGGCGAGTCGAGGTGGTGGGACAAGACCGGCTCCCGATGTGTCCTGTGTGGAATGTTGTCGGCACGATCCTCACCGGGCCGGACCCGCGGCGGTACCGGCCAATCCGGAAAGCGGTCATAATCAATGGTTATGAAACCGGCACCGCCCGACCTGGAAAGCCTGCAGCTGCTGACGTTGGTGGCCGAGTACGGCAGCCTCGGGCAGGCCGCCGAGCGGATGGGCATCAGCCAGCCCGCCGCGAGCAAACGCCTGGGCCTGCTGGAACGACGGCTCGGCCTGTCGCTGGTGGACCGCAGCAGCCGCGGCTCCGCACTGACCACAGCGGGGCAAGCGGTGTGCCAATGGTCGCAACAGATACTGGCCGACGTCGAGTCGCTCCTGGTGGGCGCGGCCGCGTTGCGCGGCGACCAGGACAACGACCTGCTGATCGCGTCGAGCATGACACTCGCCGAACACTTCGTGCCCCGCTGGATCGGTACCCTCCAGCGCGCGCTGCCGGACGTCCAGATCAGCCTCAACGTCACCAACTCCGAGCAGGTCGCGGCGCTGGCCTCGGACGGCCGGATCGGCCTCGGTTTCCTCGAGGCGGCGAAGGTTCCGGCCGGCCTGAGTTCCCGGCAGGTGGGCGTCGACCGCCTGGTGGTCGTGGTCCCGCCGACCCACCCCTGGGCCCGGCGCCGCCGGCCGGTGGACCTCGGGGAACTGGCGCGCACCCGGCTGATCGTCCGCGAACCGGGGTCCGGAACCCGCGAAACCCTCGACCGGGTCCTGGCCGGCGCGGGCGTCGAACCCGCACGGCCGTTGATGGTGCTGGACGCCAACGCCGCCATCCGCAGCGCCGTCGTCGCGGGAGCGGGGCCGGCCGTGCTGAGCGCGGTGACCGTGCGGGACGACCTCGCCGACCGCCGGGTCGTCGAGGTTCCGATCACTGGAGCGGATCTGCACCGGCGGCTGCGCGCGGTCTGGCCCAAGGGCCGCCAACTGATGGGCGCGGCTGCAGACCTCCTGCGCATCGCCACGCGCATCGACCCTGCAACGCGTTGAGGCCACGGGGTTCGACAGGCAAGAGCGCTTACCGCACCATCGTGACACTGGGCGTTTGATGACCGGCCGTGTCACGTCACGGTGGCGCGGGTTTGATAGGCGGGGTTTGTCCAGGCTTGGGTTGCGAGAACCTCTTTGAGTGCCTGCACGGTGTTCCAGACGTCGATGTACCGGGTGTAGAGCGGGGACAGGCCGAACCGGAGGATGTCCGGCGCGCGGAAGTCGCCGATGATGCCGCGGTCGATCAGGGCACGGATGATTCCGTAGCCGTGTTCGTGGCGCAGGGCGATGTGACTGCCGCGGCGGGCCGGGTCGCGTGGGCCGACGATCTCGAAGTCCTTGTCGGCCAAGGAAAGGAACAACTTCGACAACGCCATGCTCTTGGCGCGCAACTGGTCGAGGTCGACGTCCTGCCACAGTCGCAGGCTTGCCTCCAGCGGCGCGTAGGACAACACGTGTGGGGTGCTGGACCGGAACCGGTCGATCCCCGGCGCGGGAACGTAGTTCGTCTCGAAGTCGAACGGTGCCTGATGGCCGTGCCACCCCGACAAGGGGTGCGTCGCGGCCTCGTGATGGCGTTGGGCCACATACACGAACGCGGGTGCGCCCGGTCCGCCGTTGAGGTACTTGTAGGTGCAGCCGACCGCGAAGTCCGCCTCGGCTTCGTCCAGCCGCACGGGCAAAGCGCCGACGCTGTGGCAGAGGTCCCAGATGACCAGTGCGCCGCTGCGATGCACCCGGCGGGTCGCTTCGGCAAGATCAGCTACCGCGCTCGTCTTGTAGTCGACGTGGCTCAGGACCACCGCGGCCACATCGGGCCCCAGCGCCGGCTCGAGATCCCCGATCAGCCGGCGCTGATACCCCGGCAGCGACGCCAGCGCACCTTCGGTCATGTAGAGATCGGTCGGGAACGCGTCCGCCTCGGCGACGATCACCTTCCGCCCCGGCCGCATCGCCACCGCGGCCATCAGCACCTTGTAGAGGTTGATCGATGTCGTGTCGCACACCACCACCTGGCCCGGCGCCGCACCGATCAGCGGCGCGACCAGCTCGCCGACCGTCCGCGGCTTGTCGAACCAGCCAGCCTTGTTCCAGCTGCCGACCAGCCCGTTCCCCCACTCGCCGGCCACCACCTCGGCTACCCGTGCCTTCGCAGCGACCGGCAGCGGCCCGAGCGAGTTCCCGGCCAGGTAGATGACGTTGTCCGGCAACGCGAACGCGGCTCGGCAGGCGGCCAGCGGATCCGCCGCGTCCAGGGACTCAACTTGCGCTGAGGTGCTCACTCGTCGACAGTACTGATCCGGGTAGGGTCTGCAGACGTGCAAGAGGAGCGGCTGCCGCTGGATGTCGACGAGAGCAGACCCAGCGCTGCGCGCATCTACGACTACTTCCTGGGTGGCAAGGACAACTTCGCCTGCGACCGGGCCGTCGCCGACCAGCTCATGCGCATCGCCCCGGAGACCCCGGCGATGGCCAGGGCCAGCCGGGCGTTTCTCGGCCGGGCCGTGCGGTTCATCGCCGAGCAGGGTGTCCGCCAGTTCATCGACATCGGCACCGGGCTGCCGACCCGCAGCAACGTGCACGAGATCGCCCAGGCGGTCGCGCCCAGCACCCGCGTGGTCTACGTCGACAACGACCCGGCCGTCCTCGCCCACGCCCGGGCGCTGCTCGACGACAACCCGCAGACCGCCGTCGTCGAGGCCGACCTGCGCGACCCGGCCAGGCTGCTCAACGATCCCGACCTCGAGCGGCTGATCGACTTCGGCCGGCCGGTGGGCCTGATCATGGTCGGCATCGTCTACTTCCTGACCGAGGTGGACCGGCCGTTCGACGTCGTGCGCATCCTGCGCGACGCCCTGCCGTCCGGTAGCTACCTGGCAATGACCCACGTGGTCGCCGACGACCGGCTGGCTCAGCTCGGCCAGGCCCAGGAGCTCTACCGCAGCTTCACCAAACAGACCGGCACCGGCCTGCGCAGCCGCGACGAGGTGACAGCCTTCTTCCATGGCCTGGACCTCGTCGAACCCGGCCTCGTGCCGACCCAGAACTGGCGCAACCCGACCCCCGGTGACCCGTCCATCCCGCAGTGGATCCTCGGCGCCGTCGCCCGAAAGCCTTGATCAACTACTTGGCAGCCGGATGACAGCGCCGTCATCCAGCGGGTCCGCCGCTCAGGCGTTGCTCGGCAAGGCCCAGCGCAGGACGACCGTGGTCCCGGTGTCGTCGTGGTGGACGTCGAGCACGTCGGCCAGTCCGTCCATCATCCGCAGCCCCCGGCCGTGCCTGACGGAGTCGTCCGTCGGGGTTCGCCAGGGACCGCCGTCCTTGACGATCACATGCACTGCGCGGGCCAGGTTGTCGCGGGCGGCGAACAACGCCACCGCGCCGGGTTCGGCGTGCTTGATGGTGTTGCTGACGGCTTCCTCGACCGCCATCACGAGGTCCTCGCGCTCCTCGGGAGGCACACCGAGGTCATCGGCCCACCGGGACAGCAATGACCGCACCGTGGCCAACCGGGATGGCTCCGCCCTGACCGCGACGTACAGGTGGGGCGCGGTCAGATCCGCGTCCGTGACCACATCGGCGGCGAACGTGGGCAAGGCACCGGCCCACTCCGGCAGCGGCGGGAGACTCTCCTCGTCTTCTTCGGTTTCCATGGCGCACACCCCGACAGTCGTGAACCTACTGTTAAGTCGGTTACCCCGAACGCGCCGACGCGATTCGGCCGGGGTGCGCGGTGTCCGGTTGATCGATCAGGAAGGTTTCAACGGATCGTGGCCGAGTGACATCAGCCGGTGGCGCCAGTTCTGCTGTCCGCTGGTGGGTTCGAGGTCGTCCCGGCGCTGGGCGTGGACCCGGTTCACGACCGACTGCATGACCTGCGCGTCGCGCTCGTCCAGGTCGGTCCGGCGTTTGCGGAGGATGCCCAGGACCTGTTGGCCGGTGGGTGTTCCGGCCTCGTCGGGCAGCGCTTCGGTGTCCTGGTGGGCGGAGCGGGTGCGCAGCCAGTCGCTCAGCTCGCGTGAGGTCATGTTCACCACTCGGTGGAACTCGTTCCACAGGTCGTCGTCGACGCGCGTCTCGGCCAACGTCGTCACCTCCTTGGCGTTGGGTAAGCGAGTACCCACCTGGACGTGAACAAACCGACGGGCGGGTTTCGCCGCGGCGGCTGGTGGTAGCCGGTGAAGCAGACCCGTCCTCGCGCTGGGAGATGGTGCGATGCCCGCTGTCCGGCGGCCCGATCCGCTGCACTGGTTGTGGTTCGCTTTCGGCGGCAGACTGCCCGACCGGTACCGGGACTGGGTCATGCACGACGCCACCGCCCGGCACTGGCGGCTGAGGTATGCGATCCGCCTGGTGGTTCGCACGCTGCCGTTCCTCATCGCCGGTTATGTGGTGCTGGACCTGCTGCCGGTGGGCCAATGGCCGATCTTCGTGGCGTTGGGCGGGGCGCTGCTGTTCGTGCTGTTCACCCTGGTCGGCTCGGCCGAGGAGATGACCGAGGCCCGGCTGGCGCAGCACGGTTTTTCGACCGAGAGCCTCGAGCGGGTCGTCCGCAAGCACCGACGGCAGTGACGGCTACCGGCTCGGTTCCAGCAGCACGGCCTGTTCTGCGCCGAGACGGCCGGTGAACGGCTCGCCTTCCCCGTCGGGCTCACTGGCGATGGTCACCTGCCACCGTCCGTCCACTTCGAACTGTTGCGGGTGGTCGGCGAAGTTGATCGCCACGATCCTGGTGTCGTCGCCCGCTCGCCGCCGGTAGGCCAGTACTTCCGGTGGTGAGGGCAGTTCGGTCCAGTCGCCGACCCGCAACGCTTCGCTGCGGCGGCGCTCGCTGATCAACCGGCGGTACAGCTGGAGAATGGACCCTGGTTCGTCGTTGGCGCGTTGCGCCGAAAGGGTTTCCGCGTCCGGCGGGAACGGCAGCCAGGGCGTTTTCCCATCCCAGCCGTGCGGTGGTGCCGCCAGCCACGGCAACGGTGCCCGTGCCCCGTCCCGTCCGCCGGGGTCCACTTGGGACTCCGGGGTGATTACCGCGTTCGCGAGCCCGAGTTCCTCGCCCTGGTACAGAAACGGGGTTCCGCGCAGCGTCAGCAGCATGACCGCGGCCGCCCGTGTCCGGCGCATCGACCCGCCGTAACGGGTCCGGTGACGTTCGTTGTCGTGGTTGGACAGCACCCAGGTCGGCCAGGCCGCCACCGTGCCGAGCTCCTTCTCCACCTCACGAACGCACATCCGGAACACCACCGGGTCCCAAGGCGCGTCCAACGGCGGGAAGTTGAACGACATGTGCAGCTCGTCGTTCGCGCCGTAGTACTTCGCGACCCGCCGGGTCGACCGGATGTTGACCTCGCCGACCAGAACCCGGTCCCCCGGATAGGAGTCCACCAGCTTGCGGATCCCGCGGAGCACTTCGTGGCTGTAGGGCTGGTCGTTGAAGTCCGACAGCGGCTCCCCCGCGGCGCACCGCTGGTCGTCGGCGAACTCCGGGTCCTTGCCCACGCAGTGCGCCACGTCGATGCGGAAGCCGTCCACGCCCCGGTCCAGCCAGAACCTCAGCACGTCGTGCATGGCCTCGACGACGTCCGGGTTGCGCCAGTTCAGGTCCGGCTGCTGCGGCAGGAACAGGTGCAGGTAGTACTGCTCGGTCTGCTCGTCCCAGGTCCAGGCGCTGCCCGCGTTGAGCGCGGCACGCCAGTTGTTGGGTTCGTCGCGCCAGATGTACCAGTCCCGCTTCGGGTTGTCCCGGGACGACCGCGACTCGCGGAACCAGGCGTGCTGGTCGGAGGTGTGGTTGGGCACGAAGTCCATCAGCACGCGCAGGCCCAGCCGATGCGCCTCGGCCAGCAACGCGTCCATGTCCTCCAGACTGCCGAAGGTCGGGTCGATGTCCTGGTAGTCGCTGATGTCGTAGCCGGCGTCCGCCATGGGCGAGCGGTACACCGGCGACAACCACACAGCGTCCACGCCCAGATCCCGGATGTGACCGAGATGCTGCCTGACGCCTGTCAGGTCACCTACGCCGTCCCCGTCGGAGTCGGCGAACGAACGCGGATACACCTGGTAGACGACCGCTTGACGCCACCACGGGTGCTCGGTCACCAGCACAGCTCCTCTCCCAGGGGGAACCCGGCCTTCGGGGAAGAGTGACCACACACGTCCGCCGGTAAACCGATCCGGGTCAGACACCGAATCCGTTCACGTCCAGGGACTTCAGGTCGACGGCCAGTTCCAGCCGCCTGCGGTCGCCGCCGAGCATGGTGAGCAGCCGCCGGCGGATCCCCGGTGGTAGATCTGCATGTCCGGCTCCGGCCCCAACTCGCGGAACACGTCCTCGCGCTCCTCGGGCGTGAGGTCACCCAGGTCGACCTCGTCGTGGTTGCGCACGAACGTCGCCCACTGCGCGTCCCGCGGCAGGTCCGGCAGCTCGGCCAGGGCCTGGCGCACCGGTCCGGCGTCGTGGCGGGCCAGCGCGAGCATCAGGGCCTGGTCGAGCATGATCCGGATGCCGGACTCGTCGGCCTGGTTCAGCAGTTCCGCGAAGTCGCCGGGCCAGGTGGCTCAGCCTGCTGGCCAGTCCCAGGAAATCGCCCACACCGTCGCCATTGGAGTCCTGGAACATGCAGACCTCGGCGGAGTAGATCACTCCATTGCGGTGCCAGCGTTCGGCCATGGATTCGAAGTTCCCCGAAAACCCGCTGGTTACCCGCATTTCGTGCGGTGGCCGGGCCGATACCCGAAGTGAGCGCACCTCCTCGCCGCCGCGGATTCCCGCAAAACCCGTCCGCGGACGGGTTCGGCCCGGCGGTTGCCGGGTACATGTAGGACCGTGTGGATCGCGCTGCTCACCCCGCCGCTGATCATCATCTTCGCGCTGGCGATGGAACGCCTCGAAGCCACCGCCACGCGCCCGGAACCGCGCACCGCCGGACCGTCACCGGCCGCGCGCCGGCTTCGCATCCGTGCGCCACGCTGGGTGCTGCGCCTGCGGATCAAACGCCCGGCACCCGCCCCCGCCGCCGCCCAGGTACTCCGGGTGCCTGCCGCGTAGCTGCGTTCTGCACGCTCCGCCCCGGGCTTTCGGCACTGGTCCGCGGCCGGACGATCTGGTTGCGTTGGCGGATGGCCGAGGGTGGGATCGGCGCGACGATACCGGCGCCGGAGTCGTGGATGGTCGTGACGAGCGGCGTGTTCGCCGTGCTGGTCACGGCGTCGTCGGTCGTTGTGCTGTCCGACCGGTCCAGACCCGCGCTGTTGTGGGGGTTCACCGCCCTCAGCACGATCGTCCACGAGGCCGGCCACGCGTTGACGGCCATCGCGACCGGCGCGGGCGTCAAACGGTTCAAGATCACCGGTCCCGGTGAGGGCGCCGTGCTCCCGGGCACGTTCTGGCCCTCCAACGTGCTCGCCGCGGCCGCCGGGTACGCGATGCCGCCGCTCGCCGGAGTCGGCGCGGCCTGGCTGGTCAACCGGGGGCACGCACCCGCGGTCCTGGCCATCACCACCGGCCTGATGGTGGTCCTCCTGCTGCTCGGCAGCGACATCGCCACCACGTTGTTCGTGCTGACGGTCGGCCTGCTTCCGTTCGTGGCGCTGGTCTGGGGCTCGCCGGCGATGCAGAACTACATCGCCTGCACCGAAACCTGGCTGCTGCTGACCAACGAGGCCGGCGGCCTGCTGCACCTGATCGCCATCCGCAAGGACAAGCCCGAGCACAACGACGCCGACCTGTTGGCGCGCAAGACCTTGGTCCCTGGTTCGGTGTGGATCCTCGGCTGGTCGGTCGTGATCATCTGGGCCCTGCTGACCGGCGTCCCGTTGCTGTTCAACGCGCGGTGAAAACCTGCCCTCTGCAATAGTCCACTGTGGATGGTGTTGTCCTTGAACCCGGCTCGGGAATACCTGCCGCGCTGAATGTGTTCAGGGTGGACATGTCTGATGAGACCATTGAGCTCAGCCCGACCGACTGGGTGCAGAACCAGACCAAGAAGATCTTGGAAACTGGGACCACCGAGGGGATCCTGGTTCTCGGCAAGCCGATCGTGCTGCTCACCCTGCGTGGCGCGAAGTCCGGCAAGCTGCGCTACATCCCGGTCATGCGGGTGGAGCACGAGGGCAGGTACGCGATCGTCGCGTCCAAGGGTGGCGCCCCCGAGCACCCGACCTGGTATCACAACATCAAGGCACACCCCGAGTTCCCGTTGCAGGACGGGACCGTGACCAAGCAGTACGTCGCGCGGGAGGCCGAGGGCGCCGAGCGCGCCGAGTGGTGGGAGCGCGCGGTGGCGGCCTACCCGGCCTACGCCGAGTACCAGACCAAGACCGACCGGCAGATCCCGGTGTTCGTGCTCGAGCCCAAGTAACCGCAGCTCAGCCTCGTGGGTGGTGGTGCGGGCACGGCCACCCACGAGGGTCCGAACAGGACGGGCGCCCCTCGGTTGCCCTGGACCGTGACGCGTCATAGAGTCGCTGTTCTGGCTGAACGGGCAGCGAAGGGAACGGGCGCGTGTTCTTCGATCTGAGTGTCCGGGACTTCCTCGACCGCGCGGAGACCGTGTACCCCGACCGTGTCGGGGTGGTCGACGAGCCGGACCAGCCCGCGCCGAGCTGGGGTTCGCTCACCTACCGCGAGATCGCGCGCCGGGCCCGCGCGCAGGCCGCGAATCTCGACGCCCTCGGTGTACCGGCCGGTGGCCGTGTCGCGATCGTGTCGCACAACGCCGCCCGCCTGCTCGTGTCGTTCTTCGGCGTCTCCGGCTGGGGCCGGGTGCTGGTGCCGGTGAACTTCCGCCTCGCCGCGCCCGAGGTTCGTTACATCGTCGAGCATTCCGGCGCCGAGGTGTTGTTGCTCGACCCCGAACTGGAACACCTGCGCGACACCGTCACCGCGAAGCACGTGTTCGTCCTCGGCCGCGACGACGAGGCGATCTGGGGCGGGGACGGCGAACCGCAGCCGTGGGCGGGCGACGAGTCGGCCACCGCGACCATCAACTACACCTCGGGCACCACCGCCCGGCCCAAGGGCGTGCAGCTCACCCACCGCAACATCTGGCTCAACGCCGCGGTCTTCGGCCTGCACACGACGTTGAACGACAACGACGTCCTGCTGCACACGTTGCCGATGTTCCACTGCAACGGCTGGGGCATGCCCTACGCGGTCACCGGTCTCGGCGGCCGGCACATCGTGCTGCGCAAGGTCGACGGCACCGAGATCCTGCGCCGCATCGAGCAGCACGGCGTCACCATTCTCTGCGCCGCGCCCGCGGTCGTCACCGCCGCCCTCGACGGCGCCGCCACCTGGGACGGCGAGATCCCCGGCCGCGACCGCGTCCGGATCGTCGTGGCCGGTGCGCCGCCGCCCACGCGCACGATCGAACGCGTCCGGGCCGAGCTGGGCTGGGAGTTCATCCAGATCTACGGCCTCACCGAGACCGCGCCGCTGCTGACGGTCAACCGGATGCGCACCGAATGGGCCGAGCTCGATCCGCACGAGCAGGCCAAACTGCTCGGCCGCGCCGGTACGCCCGCGCTGGGCGTGCGGATCTCCGTGGACACCGACGGCGAGGTGCTCGCCCAGTCCAACCACAACCTCGACGGCTACTGGGAGAACCCCGGCGAGACCGCCCGCGTGCAGGAAGGCAACTGGTTCCACACCGGCGACGGCGGTTCGTTCGAGGACGGCTACCTCACCATCGCCGACCGCAAGAAGGACGTCATCATCTCCGGCGGCGAGAACGTCTCGTCGATCGAGGTCGAGGACGCGCTGAACTCGCACCCCGCCGTGCGCGAGGCCGCGGTGATCGGCATCCCCGACGAGAAGTGGGGCGAGCTGGTGACCGCGCTGGTGGTCACCGACGGCACCGAGGTGACCGGCGAGGAGCTGATCAAGCACTGCCGCGAGTTCCTCGCCGGCTACAAATGCCCCAAGCGCGTGGAGTTCCTCGACGAGCTGCCACGCACCGCCACCGGCAAGATCCAGAAGTTCAAGCTGCGCGAACCGTTCTGGAAAGGCCATTCCCGCCAGGTGCACTGAATGTCACTGGGTCCGTTCTGTGGCGATTGCGGCCGAACCCCGCAGCAGGTCGGCCAGGTCGTGGGGTCGCGCACGCTCGGTGGTGGGCGCCGCCGCGGTGATCCGGTCCAGCCGGAAGCCGCGACCGGCCTGCCGGGTGCGGCACCAGGCGATGAGGTACCACCGGCCCTCGGCGGTGAGCAGCCCGGCCGGCTCGACCACCCGGTCGCTTTCCCGCCCAGATGCGTCCACATAGGACAGTCGCAGCACCAGGTTGCCGGTAAGGGCCCGTTCCACCGCTGCCCGGACAGCCGCGTCGGTCCGCGACGGGAGCGCGACGATCCGCCCGACGAGTTGCGGCCCGGTCATCGAGGCGGCGATCTTCAGGGAGGCGGTGCGGACCGCACTGGCGTACGGGCCGGAAGCTTCAGCCGCCGCCAGCGCAGCCGACAACGCCTCGGCTTCCTCGGCGGTGAACCGGATCGGCGGCAGGGTCATCGCCGGGTCGATCGACCAGCCACCGCCGCGACCCGCGGTGGAGCGGACCGGGGAACCGGCCGCCATCAACGCCTGCAGGTCGCGCTGCACGGTGCGCTCGCTGACTTCGAACCGCGCCGCGAGCGCCGAGACCGTTCGCGGCCGCGGCGCCGCACGCAACTCCTCCACCAACGCGTACAGCCGGGCGGTGCGGTTCATCAGGCCGACGCCAGGAAGTCCTGTTGCCGCTGTAACTCCCGTTCGGTGATGGTCAGCGGGAACAAGGTGAAGCCATGCATCGCACCGGCGACGATGCCGAACCGGACCGGTGCCGGCCACCGTTGGGCCAGGAACCGGGAGTCGTCCAGCAGCGGATCCTCGGTCCCGACCACCATCCGAGCAGGCGGTAACCCGGAAAGGTCGGCGAACAGCGGCGAGACCTCCGAGTCGCGGCGCTGCTCAGCGGTCATCCCGGGGGTGAACATCTCGTAGCTGCCGCGCAGCGAGTCGGTGTTGCTCAGCAACGGCCGCGAGCCGAACAACCGCTGGCTGGGCGTCATCGACAGGTCGTACGCGCCGAACAGCAGGTGAGCCGCCCGGAACGCGCCCGCGATACCGTGCCGGTCGCGCAGCCGCAGCAACGTCACGACGCACAGGTGCGCGCCCGCCGATTCGCCGCCGATCAGCAGCCGGTCGGTGCCGAACTCCGCCGCCGCGTGGTCCACCAGCCACCGTGCGGCCACTTCGCAGTCGTCCGGCCCGGCTGGGAACGGGTGCTCCGGCGCCAGCCGGTACTCGACGCTCACCACAGCCAGCCGCGCCGCCACGGCGAGCCGCCACAACCGTTCGTCCTGCCCGTCCGCCGAGCCGAATGCCCAACCACCGCCGTGGATGTGCAGGTACACACCCTCGACGTGCTCCGGCACGAACACCCTGACCCGCACCCCATGGCCGACCGCGCGATCCTGTCCCTGCGGCAGCATCACCGGTGGTGAGTCGCCGCCGAGCCGGTTCCGCCGCAGAAACGCCAGCAGGCTCGCGTCCGGCTTCTCCGGACGTTTCGCGGCAGTGGCCATGAACTGGTCGTTGAACGCCAGGGTCTCGTCGAGGCAGTCCTCGTCGGTGATCGTCATGCCGTTAAGGTTCCCCGCCGCACGCGACAACACCCTGTCACCGTTTGCCAGTGACCTGCGTCATAGCGAGACGACCGCTATACGATCAGCTCTCATCCGGACACCATCCTGCTCGGCCCCCACTCACCCCGCTGTCCGGGGACTTCAGCGGTTTCGGTGACGCCACAGACGTGGGGACTGCACGAGGCGGGGATGACCTGGTGGATGGAGTCGCTGATCCACTTCGATCCGCTCGAGCTGTCCATGCACGTGGTCGACGCGGGCCCGCCGCGGATCTGACCGTTCCGTCCGGCGGTGACGCGCGTTCGCCGGTAGTGTCCGGTTCGTGGCAGGAAAACCGGGACAGCGTCCGAAGTGGTTGCCTGGCCTGGTCTGGCTGCTCGTCCTCGCCGTACCGGTGGCGACGTGGGGCCTGCTGCCCGCCGACGGTTCACTGCCGAGGATCCTGCTGGGAATCGCGTGTGCGGCGGTGGCCCTCGCGGTGCTGGTGGCCACGATCTCGGCGATCAGCAAGGACCGAGCCGACCGACGGTGGGGCTGGGGTGTGGCCCTGCCGCTGGTGATCGCGGGAGTCCTGGCCGCCGTGACCTACTGGATCTTCACCGCCCCGGCCATCGGCGCGAACATCGGCGCCGGGCTGGCGATGTTCTTCCTACTCCCGCCCGCGGCGGCCGCGTTCATCGTGGCCCTCTGCTACACGGTCACCCTCGAAGCGAAGAACTCCGCCTGAGCCGGTTGCTGTCAATGGACTGTCCACCGTGGCAGCATGTCGCCGCTTCCGGCGGACACATCTGCTGACGCGGGCACCACCCTTATGGTACATAACTCGCACAGTTCAGTTCTCGAACTGTATGGTCCAAGTCATGAACAGTTCAGCGCTCGACCGGATCGCCAGGAGCAGCAACGTCAGCCTGACCACGTTCCGCAAGGACGGCACCAAGGTCGCCACACCGGTGGGCGGGGTGGTCAGCGACGGCACGCTGTACGTGCTGAGCTACGCCAACACCGGGAAACTCAAGCGGCTGCGCAACAACTCGCGGGTGATCGTCGCGCCGTGCGACTCGGCGGGCACCATCCCGCCCGACGCGCAGGGCATCGAAGGCACCGGGCGGATTCTGGACACCGAGGAGACCCATCACGCCTACAAACTGATGGCCCGCAAGACACCGCTGGCCCGGCTGGCGCGGGCGTGGTACGTGATCCGCCGCAAGCCCGACCCGTGGGTGGGTATCGAAGTCACGTTCCAGCGATGACGCATACCCAGAATCGCCCGAATCTCGCCTGCGCGCACAGGGAATGCCCAGCCCGCACCCCGATCAAGATCGAAGCGATCCCACGGCCATCGCGGCGGAGAACGGCCAACTGCGGACTTCCGGTGAATGGAAGAGGTGTTTCCCAGGTGTCGTCGGGGTGTTGTGATCCTCTGCACCCGGTGCGAGCTGGAAACCGAGTGGCCGCAACGGGTACAGAGTCACAGAGGAGTGCCGATGTCCGGTGGTTTCAGTCCGCTGCTGTTCGTTCACGGTTTCTGGCATGGGTCGTGGTGCTGGAGCGAGGTGATGATGCACACGGCCACTGCCGGACGCCCTTCGGTGGCGGTGGACATGGCCGGGCATGGGCTGCGGTCCCGTTTGCCTGAGCACCCGTTGCGTGGTGACGCGGTGGCCGCCGAACCCTCGCGGGTGGCCGATGTGAACCTCGATCAGGCCGGGGAGCTGCTGGTCTCGCAGATCAAGGAGGTCGGGCGCGGCGGGCCCGTCACGGTGGTCGCGCACAGCATGGGCGGCACCGTGCTGACGCGCGCGGCCCAGCTCGCGCCGGATCTGGTGGCGCACGCGGTGTACCTGGCCGCGTTCATGCCGGCCTCGGACATCCCGGCCGCCGCGTACATCGCCATGCCCGAGAACGAAGGCGAACTGGTCGTACCCTCGCTGCGGGCCGACCCGGCGGTGATCGGCGCCCTGCGGCTCGACGTCACCTCGGAAGACCCGGTCTACCACCAGCAACTCCGTGACGCCTTCCTCGGGGATGTGGACCCCGCGGTCGCCGACGCGGCGATCCGGCTGATGACGCCGGACGCGCCGGCCGGCATCGCGGGCGGCGCCACCACGTTGACCAGCGACGGATGGGGTTCGGTGCCACGCACGTACGTCATCTGCACCCAGGACATGGCGATCCGGCCGCCCACGCAACGGAGGTTCATCGCCGACGCGGACGCCGCCTTCCCCGAGAACCCGACCTCGGTGGTAACGCTGGACAGCTCGCACTCGCCGTTCCTGTCGATGCCTCGCCAGGTGGCCGACATCGTCCTCACCCTGGGCTGATGGCCACCCACGGCGGCCCGATGGCCGGCCCCGACGACCGCCTGATCGGTTCGGCTCGCCGATGACTCAGGCGCGGACCCGGCCCAGGGCCTGCTGTATCGTTCACGTCAGCGGTGGTGGGGCTCGCCGCTCCGGACGGTCCGGACAACCGCAGCACGGCTGCCAACAGTCCCTACTCGAAAGCGGCAACGCCTGCTGAGTAGGAGTACGTCTGTGAGTGAAGCCCGGCCCTCGGTCGAAGTGCCCGTCGATCCGGATGTCGATCTCCGGATGCCCCGGCAACGCCGAGAACTGGTCCGCCGGCACGGTCCCGTCCTGGGGGTGATCGCCCTCGGCGGCGGGCTCGGCGCGCTGGCCCGCTACGGCCTGGCGCAACTCTGGCCCACAGCGCCCGGCCACTTCCCGTGGGCGACGTTCATCACCAACGTCGCCGGCTGCTTGCTCATCGGTGTGCTCATGGCCCTGATCACCGAGGTGTGGACCGCGCACCGGTTGGTCCGCCCGCTGCTCGGCACCGGTGTCCTCGGCGGGTTCACCACGTTCTCCACCTATGCCGTGGAGTTCCACAACCTGTTGCGGCCCAACACCATCGGCCTTGCCTTCGGCTACCTCGCGGGCACGCTCGTGGCTGCGCTGCCGGCCACCATGGCGGGCATCTGGATCGTCCGGAAGGTGGCCGTGTGACCGCCCTGCTGGTGTTCCTCGGCGCCACGGTCGGCGCGCCCCTGCGGTACCTCACCGATCGACTCGTGCAGGCCCGTCACGACAGTCTGTTCCCGTGGGGAACCTTCAGCGTCAACATCCTCGGCTGCCTCGTGCTGGGCGCCCTCGCGGGTGCGGGCACCGCCCTGCCGGACCCGGTCCTGGCCCTGGTGGGCACCGGTTTCTGCGGAGCCCTCACCACCTACAGCACGTTCAGCTACGAGACCGTGCGCCTGCTGCAGGAGAAGGCCCGCTTCTACGCGGCGATGAACGTGATCATCAGCCTCGTCGCGGGCCTCGGCGTGGCCGCCATCGCATACACCACCACCGCCGCACTCGTCGGCTGACCTGCGCCCTTTCGGGTGCCAACAAGCGGACCAGGCTTCGGTGCGCGGTCAGGGGAGGTGGCGCCACCAGGTGATGCCTTCGCCGATCTGGGTGAAGCCGCGGGTGCGGTAGAGGTGTTTTCCGTCTGGGGTTGCGTTGAGGACGGCGTGGTGGGCACCGGCTTTGTGGGCAGCGGCGCAGATCGCGGACAGGAGGGCAGTGCCGAGGCCGCGGCGCTGGAAGGGCGGCCAGACGTTCATGTCGAACACGCCGGCCAGGTCGCCGTCCAGAAAGGACCATGCGCGGCCCGCGAAAGCACCGTCGGGTAGGTGCGCGGCGGCGTACCAGGCGCGTGTGGGTTGCTCGCGGGCCAAGGCGAGTTGGTCGCGGTAGTCGGCGAACTCGCCTGTGTAGTCAGTGGTATCGGTCTCCAGGCGGACCCGGGGGTCGTGGGTCTCGGGGATGTCGGCGAGGTCGGCGGTCATCCACCACGGCGACCAACCGCGCTCGAACCCGGCCGCGGCCAACGGTCCGGGGTCGACCGCCAGCCCCAGCCAGGCGCCGACGGGACTGCGCCCGAGATCCTGGGCGCGCTGCACGCCACGGTGCAACGCCTGCAGGTCGAGCCGGGACGGGAACAGGACGTTCACACCGTCCGGCCCGTCGGTCCACAGCATCCCGCCGTCCGTCCACACCGAACCACCACACGCCCGGGCCCGCGCGACGAACCAGTTCGCCTGCACGCGCTCACACTCCGCCACACCGACCATCGGGCTAGTGTCCCGCGCCGGAGGTCCGCCACCGCCGCGACGGCCCGGCTTCGCAGTCACCTCTGAACAGCAGGACCGCACCGCCGGAAGGCCTGGGCGACCACCACGATTGACCGACGCTGAACTGCTCACTCTGGCCGTGGCCCAAGCCCTGCTCGGCATTCCATCCGAAACCCGCTGGCTGCGCTTCGTACCCGCCACCTGCCCGGCGCCTTTCCCTACCTGCCCGGCCAATCCGGCGACAACAAACGCCTGCGCGCCGCGGTACCACTGCTTAAACGGGTGATCCGCATGCTGGCCATGGACACCGACCTATGGAGCGACACCACCTGGATCACCGCCCCCACCCCGGTGGAATGTGCTCGATCCCCCGCGACACCGTCCGACGCTCCGAGCTAGCCGGATGGGTCGGATACGGCTACTGCGCCAGTCATTCCCGGTTCCTCTGGGGCCTGCGCCTGCATCTGATCTGCACCCCGGCGGGGCTGCCGATCACCTGGGCACTGGCCAGCCCGAAGATCGACGAACGCCAGATCCTCAGGGCGACGCTGGAGCACGACCCATCGATTCTGCCCGACCGGCCAGGGTCTGCTGGTCACCGCCGACAAGGGGCTACACCTCCGCAGAACTCGACCAGGTCCTCGCCGAACGCGCAGTCCGGCTGCTGCGTCCGTCCTACCGCAACCGCACTCCGCATCCGGCCCAACACCTGCTCAAGCCCGTCCGGCAGTTGATCGAGTCAGTCAACGACACGCTCAAAGGCCAGCTCGACCTCGAACGCCACGGCGGCCGCACCATCGACGGTGTCACTGCCCGCGTCGCTCAACGTATCCTCGCGCTGACCGCAGCCATCTGGCACAACCGGGCCACCGGCCAGTCCCTCACTCGGTCCTTGATCGCCTACGACTCTCAATAGGATTGTCAAGAGGGGAGGTCGTGTCAGGCCGCTTTGGCTTGGGGTGGCTCAGGTTCGTAGCAGCGTTCTTCGCGCAGCAGGGTCCATAAGACGTTCACCCGACGTCGTGCGAGGGCGAGCACGGCTTGGGTATGGCGTTTGCCTTCGGCGCGCTTGCGGTCGTAGAACTGGCGGGACTGCGGGCTGCACCGGATGCTGATCAGCGCTGACGTGTAGAAGACACGTTGCAAGCCACGGTGGTATCTCTTCGGCCGGTGCAGGTTGCCAGACAGCCGACCGGAGTCGCGCGGCACCGGACAGACGCCCGCGAGGCTGGCCAGGCGACCTGCTGACCCGAAGGTCGTCATGTCTCCGCCGGTGGCGGCCAGGAACTCGGCGCCCAGCAGCACGCCCACGCCAGGCATGCTGGCGATCACTTCAGCGGACCGGTCGCGGTGAAACCGGTCTTCGATGAGCTGGTCGACGTCCTTTATCTGGGCATCAAGGGCCATCACCGCCCCGGCGAGCCTGGCGATCAGCTGGCCGGCCAGCTGTTCACCGGGCAAGCTCGTACTCTGCTGATACGCAGCGTCCACAGCTGCTGCGGCCAGCGCCGCAGCCGAGCGGACCTTGCGACCGTGTAGCCACGCGGCCACTTGCCCGACGCCGGCCGTCCGCAACCCCGCCAGGGTCTGGAAGCCGGTCAGCAAGACCAGCGGTCCCTGGTTGCGAAGGTCCAGTGCGCGCTCGAGCGCTGGGCTGACGGCCGGCAGCTGGCCATGCAGCCGGTTGGCCGCGCGTGTGCGGTCAGAGACCAGATCTTGACGGTGGGCGGTGAGCATGCGCAGCTCGACGACCAACTCCTCGTCCACCCGCACTTCAGTCAGGCCACGGCGCATGCGAGCTTGGTCGGCGATAACGTAGGCGTCCTTGGCATCGGTCTTGCCCGCGCCCCGGTAGGTTCTCGTGGCCTGATTCACTGCCATGCCGGGCAGATAGACGACCCGATGACCCATGGGCCAGCAGCAAAGCGGACTCGCTGCTATGCAGGTCAATGGCCCATACCAGCTCCCTGGTCAGGGAGCTGACTTCTCCGATGAGCTCCAGCAGCGCGGGCTCGTCGTTGGCCACACGCCGCGAGAACGTCTTGTCGCCGTGGGCGTTCACCACCACCGCGTGGTGACGCTGCTCGCCGATGTCCACTCCAGCCCATGCCCGGCCCAACCAGATCTCTCATGCCGGTGTCCAGTCCCGAGACGATCTCGCTGGCAGGTCCCTATTCAGCCACAGCAGTGCTGCTCTCAATCAGCAGCCGAGTCGTCGGAAGGGAAGGGCCAGGCGGCCAGTCACAGGGAGCCACTCGCGCAGACCACTGAAAGCCACACCTGGCCCTCCTGGGACGTCCAGGTCGCTCACCGACCGGACAACAGGACCACTGACCGAGTTAGGACTTACTCGTCTAGGCGATCCCGGCCGCGATCAGCTGCTGCCAGATCTCGCCCTGGTCGACGACCTGGACGCCGAGCTTCTCGGCCTTGGTGAGCTTGCTGGCCCCGACCTCTGCGCCGGTGATCAGCATGTCGGTGTTCGCCGAGACGGAGGAGGCGGCGGTGGCGCCCGCCTTTTCGCACAGCCGCTGGAATGTCGGCCGGGGAACCTTCTCACCGGACCGCGGATCGCTGATCGCGCCGGTGATCACCACGGTCTTGCCCGCCAAAGGCGCATCCGACGCGACGACCGGGGGCAGGTCCTCGTCGCGCACGTCCAGCGAGACACCGACCGCACGCAGCTGCTCGATCTCCGGCCGCAGCCGGGCCAGGTGCGTGGTCAGCGACGCCGCGACCTTCGCCCCGATGTCCTCCACGGCGACGAGCCGCTCCTCGCCCGCGTCGGCGACCTCTTCCAGGGAGCCGAACCCCGCGCGGCACAGCCGGGCGGCGGTGCCCTCGGAGGCCATCGGGATCGCCAGCCCGATCAGCGCCCGGCGCAGGCCGACCTGGCGGCTGGCGTCGATCGACTCGATCATGCGCGCGGCCGAGACCTCGCCGATCCGGTCGAACTCCAGCAGCCGCTCCTCGGTCAGCCGGTAGAAGTCCGACGGGTTCTCCAGGATCCCGGCCTCGGCCAGGCGCTCGATCCACACCTTGCCGACGGCCTCGATGTCGGCCGCGTCCCGCGAGGCCCAGTGCACCAGCCGCCGCACGGTCTGCCCGGGACAGGACACGTTGGTGCAGAACAGTTCCCGGCTGTTGCCCTGCTCGGTCAGCGGCTGCTCGCAGGACGGGCAGGTCGCGGGCGGCACGATCTCCCGCTCCGCGCCGGTCCGCTTCGACGCGTCGAGCACACCCGCGACGAACGGGATCACGTCGCCCGCGCGGCGCACCAGGACCGTGTCGCCGATCTTGATGTCGCGGGCGCGGATCACCTCCTGGTTGGCCAGGGTCGCGCGGACGACCGTGGTCCCGCCGACGAACACCGGTTCCAGCCGGGCCACCGGGGCGATCTTGCCGGTCTTGCCGACATCCCAGACCACGTCCACCAGTACCGTGGTCTTCTCCTCGGCGGCGAACTTGTACGCCAGCGCGCCCCGCGGCGAGCTCGACCGGGTCCCAGCGGCCGCGAACGCGTCCCGGTTGGCCAGCCGGAGCACCGCTCCGTCCAGGTCGTAGTCGAGCTCGTTGCGCTGCTGCTCGATCCGCTCGATCACCACCTGCGCGGCCTCGGCGTCCGCGCAGTGCTGCATCTCGGCCGCGTCGAACCCGAGCGCACGCAGCCCGTCGTGCAGGTCGGCCCCGGCGTCGCCCGGGTCGGTCTCGGTGTCCAGGTCGAACGCGAAGAACCGCAACCGTCTCCCGGCCACCGTGGCCGGGTCCTTGGCCCGCAGGGTGCCCGCCGCGGCCCCGCGCGGGTTGATCAACGGCCGGTCCGGATGGTCCGCGTTGTAGGCGGCGAACGTGGAGCGCAGCATCACCGCCTCGCCGCGCACCTCGACCCGGCCGGGAGCGGGGATCCGGTCGGGGATGCCGTCGGTCAGCGCCTTGACCAGGAAGGTCACGTCCTCACCAGTGGTGCCGTCGCCCCGGGTGACCGCCCGCGCCAGCCGCCCATCCTGGTACACGAGCGACAGCGACAGCCCGTCCAGCTTGGGCATGACCACCACCGGCTGGCCGGGGAAACGGCCGAAGAACGCGACGACCTGCTCGGGCCGGTTCGCCTTCTCCAGCGACAGCATCGGCCGCGCATGCCGGACCGGAGCGTGCAGCACCGCGGGCGCGCCCACCTGCTCCAGCGGGTTCGGGTCCGGAGCCAGCTCCGGGTGCGCCCCGATCAGCGTCCGCAGCTCGTCCTCGACGGCGTCGTACTCGGCATCCGCCACCAGCGGCTCGCCCTGGTAGTACGCGTCGCGCAGCCGCACCACCTGGCCGGCCAGTTCCCGGATCCGTTCCCCAGCATTCATGTCGCACAAGCTACCGGTGCCCACCGACAATTCCAGGTTTCCGCAGGTCAGTCATGGGACATGACCGGCTCGGTGAGCTTCGAGCCGTCCGCCTTGCCGACGAAGCAGTAGGTCAGCCGGTCGGACCTGCGGTACCCGTTGACGGTCTTGATCCGCCAGGCCTCCGCGGTCGGCACGAACACCCAGTACCTCAGGATGTCCTCCTTGTTCGGCGGCGTGACCTTGGGCGACAGGAAGATGCCCGTGCAGAACGCCGCGGTCTCGGCGGCGAGCTGGTCGAACGGCGGGTAGGGCACGTCCTTCTCCAGCTCCCGGTTCGCCCAGCTCTGTTCCAGGACCTCCACGTCGTGCGGGCCGTAGCAGCCGACGGTCGGGAAGGTGTCCGGCGGCGGCCCGCCCTTCTTGGGCATCCAGGTCATGCAGTCGCCCGCGATCATCGGACCGTCCAGGCCGACGACGTCGCCGCCGGGGCCGTACGTCATGACCGGCACCATCGCCTTGGACGTCGTGCGGGCTTTGGTGGTCGTCGTGGCCGGGATCGAGTACCGCAGCGAGGTTCCCGGTGTCGTGCGGCTGGTGGCCGGCGTGTTGGCGGACGCGTTGTTGTTGGGAGTCTGGGAGTTCACCACGACGATGACCACGACCGCGACAAGCGCGACGACGACCGCCGAGATCGCGGCGGCGTAGATGTGCTTGCGGGGCTTCGCCGGGTAGGGCCCCGGAACCTGCACCGGAACCTGCACCGGCATCGCGACCGGAGCCGACCTGATCGTCGGCACGTCCGGCGCCTGGGCGTGGCCGAGCGCGTGCTCGATCAGCCGCCGGGCCCCCTGCGCGCCGAGCCGCCGGTTCGGGTCGGGTTCGAGCAGGCCGTTGATCAGCTGCGCCAGCGGTCCCTGGCACAACCGGGGTTCCGGCCGCTCGGTCATCACCGCGAGCATGGTCGCCGACGTGGTCTGCCGTTGATAGGCCGAATAGCCCTCGACGGCGAAGAACAGCGTGGCGCCCAACGCCCACAGGTCCCAGGCCGGGGACACCTCGCCGCCTTCGAGCCGTTCCGGCGACATGTACGCGGGTGACCCGATCAGCGACCCGGTCGAGGTGAGCCGCGGGTCCTCGAAGGACTGCGCGATGCCGAAGTCGGTCAGCTTGGCCGACCCGGCCGGCGGCACCATCACGTTGCCCGGCTTGACGTCCCGGTGCACGATCCCCGCCGCGTGCGCGGCCTCCAACGCGGACAACAGCTCCGCGGCCAGCCGCGCCGCCCGGACCGGATGCATCGGGCCGTCGCGCTCGACCAGCTCGGTCAGCGTCGGCGCCTGGACGAACTCCATGACGATGAACGTCTCGTCGTTGTCCTTGATCAGGTCATAGACGGTGACCACGCCCGGGTTGGCCAGGCGGCCGGCGATGCGCGCCTCCCGGATGACCCGTTCCTGGAAGATGCTCCGCTCCTCGGCGGGCACCCCGGGCGGCATGATCAGTTCCTTGACGGCGGCCTGCCGGTCCAGCACGGTGTCCTGCGCCAGCCACACCACACCCATCCCACCGCGCCCGAGCTCGCGGACAAGCGAGTACCGCCCATTGCCGACCTGCCGCATGACGGCCGAGTGTTCCATCGCGGTCCCCCTGCCGGGGGTGTCCGATGGGGCAGCCAGACGGACATCCCTTTGGGGCCGTGCAGGGCTCCCCGGCCGCAACGCGGACGTGGCACTATGGGCGGCCACGAACGAAAGGCCTGGGGCACAATGAATCCAGCGTTACAGCAGGTGTTGACCATGGTCGGCGTGCTGCTCGGGTCGGGGGCGACCTTCCTGGCCACCAGCCTGGTCGAACGCTCCCGCTGGCGGCGAACCCAGACCTCCCGCTGGGACGACCGCCGCCTGACTGCTTACGCCGACTACGCGAACTCGGTCAAGGCCGCCGCCCGGATGTGCCAGCGGATCATGGTCGGCAAGGGCATCCTCACCGGCGGCCAGGGCATCCCGCTGGCGGAAGGCCTGGAGGCGCTGACCGAGATCGGCAACGAACGGGCGGTCAACTGGGAACCGGTGCTGCTGCTCGGCGAACCGGAGACGGTGCGGACCGCCCAGGGGTGGGCCGCCTCGGTCTGGGAGCTGGAACGCCTGGTGCACGACACCGACATCGACCAGACCGGGTTCATCACCGCCTACAAGGAGTCCGTCCGGCTGCGCAACCTGTTCTACACCTGCGCCCGGCGCGACCTCGGAGTCCACCTCGGCGAGCTGCCGCAGCCCGAATTCCCGCAGTTCACCCGGCAGCAGATTGCGGGCCAAAATAATTCGGTGAACGGTTCATCCGACAAATAACCGCGCGGATATTCGCCCAGATGATCCACTCGATTCGGCTACCTAGCGCAACCGAACGACGAACAGAAACAGTGGTTACGCTGCAGGTCCCTGTTGATCAAGTGACATAGGTCACGCACGGTGAGTTGTTTTGGCGCGCCGCCAATGGTCATTCGAAGGAGGTAAGAATTCCCCGGAAGGAGCGCAGAGTGAGATTTTCCGCTATTCGCAGACCGGCCATCATCGGTCTGCTGGTCACCGCACTGATCGCCCTTTTCGCCGGTACCGGCGCGGCCGCCCCGGCGGCTCCGGCCGCGGCCCCGGTCAGCACGCCGATCGCGGGCACGTTCACCGACGCCCTTGGCGGCACGGGCACCGCGACCGGCACGTTCACCCCGACGCAGTTCATCGCCCAGGGCGACCAGATCCTGTCCCAGGGCGTGGCCGACCTGACCCTGGTCGACTCGGCGGGTCAGCCGGTGGGCACCGCCTCCCCCACCGTCACGCTGCCCACGGCGATCGCGCCCGGCGCCGGCACGCAGGCCACCTGCCAGATCCTCGACCTGGTCCTCGGGCCGCTCGACCTGAACCTGCTCGGCCTGGTCGTGCACCTCAACCAGGTGCACCTCAACATCACCGCCGAGTCCGGCCCGGGCAACCTGCTCGGCAACCTGCTGTGCGCGATCGCGGGACTGCTCAACCCCGGCCCGCCCGCCGATCTGCAGGCCCTGGTCAACCTGCTCAACGCCATCCTCGCCATCCTGAACGCCTGACCCACCCGCGACACCCGGTCCCGCAACGGCTTTGTCGTTGCGGGACCTTTCGTCACGTCTCCAGGCACGCGCGCAGCCGGTCGAGGTCCCCGGCGATGCTCCGGCGGACCTGTCGCGTCATCAACGGGGTGGCCCAGCGGAAGAACCTGCCGGGGTTCCCGCGCGCGTGGATCGCGACGACCGTGCCTGCGGCGCGTCCTTCATCTCCACGAGTGAACCCGGCTGGTGCTCGGTGACGACGTAGCCGTAGGCGAAGGTCCGGCCAAGCAACCTCGCCCCGCGCACCAGCGGGCCGGGCTGCGCGGGCTTGCTAGCGGTGATCCCGCCGGTCCACTTCAGGTCGTTGGCCGGGTCGAACATGAACGCGGCGACCTCGGCGCGTGGCCGCCGGACCAGTACCGAGGGCCGGACGTCGACAGCCATGCCTGGAAGTATGGCCGAGGAGTGCCCGAGGCGACGTACTCCGCCAGGCGATCACCCGGGTGCCGCTGCGGCACCGAAGTTCTGACCGTCCCGTTCGGACAGCGCTACAGCCAGCCTGCCTCGGTGGCGATCCGGATCGCGTCCACGCGGTTGCGGGCGTCGAGTTTCACCATCGCCGAGGCGAGGTAGTTGCGGACCGTCCCGTAGGACAGGAACAGCTCCGCGGCGATGTCGCGGGGGTCGGTGCCGGTCGCGTAGTGGCGCAGGACATCGGTTTCCCGCGGCGACAACGGCGATTTGGGTTGCTGCAAGGCGTTCGCGGCCATCGTGGCGTCGATGACCCGTTCACCCGCGGCGACCCGGCGGATGGCGGTCACGAGGTCGGCCGCGCTGGTGTCCTTGAGCAGAAAGCCGGTGGCGCCCGCGGCCAGGGCGGCGGGCAGGTTCCCGGGGCGGGCCAGGCCGGTCAGGATCAGTACCCGGCAGCCGGGCACGTTCTTCCGCAGCTCGGCGGTCGCCGTGATGCCGTCGACCTGGGGCAGGTCGATGTCCACGACGGCGACGTCGGGCTGGTGCCGCAGCGCGAACGGGACGATGGCGTCGCCGGCGGCGATCTCCGCGACGACGTCCAGATCGTCTTGCAGGGCAAGCAAAGCCGACAGGGTCTCGCGGAGGATGCCGGTGTCCTCCGCGATCATCACGCGCACCGCGGCGTCAGGCATGGGGAACCTCCGCGACCACAACGAAAGTGCCACGGTCGTGTCGAGTGGTGAGGGTGCCGCCGAGGGCTTCGACGCGGGCACGCATGTTGTCCAGGCCGCGTCCGCGCGTGTCGGCCGGTGGCGAAGCGGCGCCGTCGTTGGTGATCCGGAGCGTCACGGTGTCCCGCCCGTCGGCGAGGGTGACCGCGCACCGCTGGGCCGCGCTGTGCCGCAGGATGTTGGTGACCGCCTCGCGCAGGACGATCGCCAGCACGGTGTCCAGTTCGCCGGTCAGCTGCACGGGTTCGTGTTCGGTGAACACGTCGATCCCGGACGACTCGAGGACATCCGTGGCCGTCGACACCTCGGACACCAGCGACAGCTCCGGGCGTTCGCCCACGATCCGGCCCGCGTCCGCGCCCACGGTCGCGCACAGGCTGACCACCTCGCCCAGCTCACGGGCGGCCCGTTGGTCGTCACGGCCGATCAGCGCCGCCACAAGGTCGGTTTTGAGCGCCAACGTGGACATGCCCAGGCCGAGCAGGTCGTGGGTGTCACGCGCCAGCCGGAGGCGTTCGGAGATGGTGGCCAGCTGCGCGAACTGGTCCCGGCGGGCCGCGAGCCGGCCGGCCAGGCCGGTCAACCGGGACAGCCCATAGGTCATCAACCCGAAAGCCGCCATGGTCGCCGTCAGGTAGCCGGCCCAGAACGCCCAGGCCATGATGGCCGTCGTGGTGGGGTCGGCCTGCCATGCGAGGGCCGGCGCGCTCAGCACCGCCGCGGCGAACAGGACCCACCGCCACGGTCCGGTGACCAGCAGCAGCAGTGACCCGCCCAGGAACGACACGAAGATCAGCCCCAGCGACCCCACCATCACGAACTGCAGGTAACACAGCACCGCCAGGACAGTGAGACTGAGGGGCCAGAGCCGTGGCCGGACGGGCCCGGAGTGCCGCCAGTGCAGCACTGGGATGAGCACGGACGCCAGCACCACGACGACGAAGGTCAACGTCCGGTCGTACCCGCGGGGCGCGACGTCGGTCGGCGCCGCGAAGTTGAGCAGGTTCTGGACCGAGAACAACGCCAGCACGATCGCGAGAACCGCTCGCGCCACCCTGGGTGTCGGCATCGGGCGCTCCGGCAGCGCGGGCTCGTCGAACCGGTCCTCCTCCGCGTAGATCCGCCGGCCCTCGCTGATGGCCTCCCGGGCGATCCGGCCCGCCGCCGCGACCTCGGCGCGGGCGTCCTCCGGCGTACTCGACAACCAGCGAAGCGCCGCCCTGGCGTGCCGCGCCACCAGCCGCACCCGTTCCTCCACCGCGCCGACCAGGCGCTCCCCCACGGCCAGCCGCTCCCGCAGGACCGCCGCCGTGGCCAGGTCGTGCTGGGCGCCCCGCAGCTCACCGACCACCTGGGCCAGGCGGATCAGCCCGAACAGTCCCAACGCGCCGTCCGCGGCGGCCACCAGCACCCAGATACCCGAGTTGACCTGCGGCAGGTAGGGCACCCCGACGACCACGTTCCACAGCACACCCTCGACGGCCATCAGCAGCGCGGCGAGCGGCCACGGCCGGGGCACGAGCAGCAGGACGAGGCCGACGAGCAGGCCGGACACGCCGCCCACCCAGTGACTGCCGAACAGCGCGAACGGCAGGTAGGTCAGCACGGCCTGGACCGCGAGCAGAGCCCATGGAGCCGTCTGCCACGGCCGTCGCGCGAACCCGCTCGCGTACCACAGCGGCAGCACGAACACGGCGAGGATGAACGGCAGGTGGCCGTACTCCTGGCGAGCGAGCCCGTCCGAGCACCTGGCCAGCAGCAGCGCCCCGAGGAACGCGACCGGCAGCACCCGGGCGGCCACATACGGACCACGAGCTCGCACGAGCGCACGCGGCTGCGCGGACGTCGAGGGTTGCGTGGCCACCACGATCATCGACTCTATGCGGTGCCGTGGCCCGCACCAGTGCGGATTGCACCTTCTCCCGTGCGTGGCGCATCTCGAAGAAATTCCGGGCGCACTGTCGAGAACGGCCTGCCGGCTTCGACGCTTGGGCAAACGAGAAGGGAACGCTCAGCATGACCACATCTCCGACGGCCAGGCGTCAGCTCGTCCGCGTGCACAACTTCGGAGTCTCGCTCGACGGTTTCGCGACCGGCCACGGCCAGGCACTGGACACCCCGTTCGGGCACGCCCGGTTCCGTCTGGTCGACTGGTTCTTCGACACGGCGATGGGCCGTGAGCTGCAGGGGCGGGGTCCCGGGGGCAGCCGGGGCATCGACAACGCGCTGACCGAGTCGGGCTTCCGCGGGATCGGCGCGGAGATCATGGGCCGCAACAAGTTCGGGCCGCAGCGTGGCCCGTGGCCGGACGAGTCGTGGCAGGGCTGGTGGGGCGAGGAACCGCCGTTCCACACGCCGGTGTACGTGCTCACCCACCACCCGCGGCCGTCGCTGAAGATGGCGGGCGGAACGGTGTTCCACTTCCGCGACGCGTCGCCCGCGGACGTGCTCGCGGAGGCGAAGCAGGCCGCGGACGGCCTGGACGTGCGCATCGGCGGCGGGCCGACCGTGGTCCGCGAGTTCCTCGCCGCCGACCTCGTCGACCACCTGCACATCGTCGTCGTGCCGATCGTGCTCGGCCGCGGCGTGTGGCTGTGGGACGGGCTCGAAGGCCTCGAACAGCGCTTCGAGGTGGAGACCATCGCCTCACCCAAGGGCGTCGTGCACCTGACCTACACCCGGAGGACGTCATGACCCTCATCTCGGACGCCCCGTCCGTCATCCGCAATCCTCGGCTGGCGCTGGCCCTGCTCGCGTTGCCGTCGCTGCTCATCGCCATCGACATCAGCGTGCTGAACGTGGCCCTGCCCAGGATGACCGCGGACCTGCACCCGACACCGACAGAGCTGTTGTGGATGAACGACATCTACGGGTTCATGGTCGGCGGGACGATGGTCACCATGGGCACGGTCGGCGACCGGATCGGCCGACGCAGGCTCATCGTGCTGTGTGCCGCGGTGTTCGCGTTGGCCTCGGCCGTCGCCGCGTTCGCCACCGCGCCGTGGATGATCATCGTGACCCGCGCGGTGATGGGGGTCGCCGGGGCGGCGATCATGCCCGCGTCGATGGCCCTGATCGGCGTGATCTACCCGGATCCGCGCAAGTCCGTGTCCGCGATGGGCGCGTACATGACGTGCTTCCTGGCCGGGATGGCGGTGGCGCCGCTGATCGGCGGCGTGCTGGTGGAGCACTGGTGGTGGGGTTCGGTGTTCCTGATGGGCGTGCCGGTGATGCTGCTGACCGTGCTCACCGGGCCGCGCGTGCTGCCGGAGTTCCGCGCCGAGCACCCCGGCCGGCCGGATCTGCGCAGCGCCGTGCTGTGCCTCGCGTCGATCCTGCTGGTGGTCTACGCGCTCAAGTCGATCGTCAACAACGGCTGGACTTGGACGCCGATCGCCGCGGCGGTGGCCGGGATCGCGTTGGCGGTTGTGTTCGTCGGTCGGCAGAACAGGCTCGATCACCCGCTGGTCGACCTCGGCCTGCTGCGCCGGCCTGGGGTGGCGCGGACGATGTGGGTGCTGTTGCTGACCGCGTTGGTGATGGGCGGGACGTCGTTGTTCGTCTCGTTCTACCTGCAGTCGGTGCTGGGCCTGTCGCCGCTCGGTTCGGCGATGTGGTTGCTGCCGCAGATGATCGCGATGATCGTGGCGGCCAACCTCGGCCCGTGGCTGGGCCGCACAGTGCCACCGGCCAGGATCGTCGCCACGTGCATGGCCCTGATGATGGCCGGGTTCACGTTGTTCGCGTTGACCCCCGAAGGCCCCGCCGGTCTGTACGTCCTGGCCGCGGGCAGCGTGCTGACCACCGGCGGCGTCGGCGCGGCATTCCCGTTCCTGATGAACGACATCATCTCGCACGCACCACAGGAGCGGGCCGGCTCGGCCGCCTCGTTCGCCCAGACCGCCAACGAGATCGGCATCGCGCTGGGCCTGGTCGTGATGGGCAGCATCGGGACAGTGGTCTACCGCTCCCAGCTGACCTCCGACGTCGGCCACGCGGACGGCTCCTGGGTCGATGGCCTCAACCAAGCCGCCGCCAACCACGACAACGCACTACTCGACCACGTCCGCCACGCCTTCACCTCGGGCTTCCACACCGCCGCACTCACCGCGGTGGCCGTGATGGCCCTCGTCACCGCGCTGACCGTCAGAACTCTCAGGCGCGCCAAGGGGTGACCCGATCCTGGCGGGGCGGTCCTACTGGGGGTCCGCCCCGCCAGACCCGTCGCGCATACTTCTCGGCGACGATGGCGCCGGGCGGACGCAGGGGGCACGGGTGGACGGGGAGATCCGGATCAGCGGCGGCGCACGGGTTGCTGGAGCCGATCCTGCGGGCAGGCGATGACGAGTCCTGACTCCCGGGCGATCATCATCGGGGTCTCCAGCTACCAGGATTCCGCGTTCCCGCAGATTCCCGCGGCCGCCAACAGCCTCGCCGGCATGCGGGACATCCTGACCGACCCCCAGTTGTGCGGCTGGCCTGAGGACCGCGTCGAGGTCATCGCCAACCCGGTGAACCCCGGCCGGCTGGCCCAGCGGCTGCGCCGCATCGCCCGCGACACCCGCGGCGTCCTGCTGCTGTACTTCGTCGGGCACGGAACCCTCACGCCGGACGGCGAGCTGTGCCTGGCCCTGTCCGACACCGACGCCGGCGACGCCGACCTCACCGGCCTGGAGTACGCGAAGATCAAAGGCGTGTTCCGGGACAGCCCGGCCGGCACGAAGATGGCCATCCTGGACTGCTGCTACTCCGGCCGGGCGATCGAGGCCCTCGCCGCGACCGACGACGCCCAGCTCGCCGACAGCACCGCCGTCCAAGGCGTGTACACGCTCACCGCGGCCGACCGCACCGCCCACGTGGTCCCGATCGAGCGCCAGGCCACCGCCTGCACGTCGTTCACCGCCGAGCTGCTCGACCTGGTCCGCACCGGTATCCCCGGCGGCGCCGAGAGACTCACCTTGCGAGACCTCTACGGGCACCTCGTCACCCGCCTGCGGGCCCGCGACCTGCCCCGGCCCAACCAGCGCGGCACCGACACCGCCGACCGGTACCCCTTCACCCGCAACGCCGCGCCGGTGGAGGGCGGACTGACGTTCGCGGTGGACGTCGAGGTGTCCCAGAACAAGTACCAAGGACCGAACGACACCGACGTCCACGCGATCGTGACCGTCACCGCCAACGAGGTCACCGCACCCGTGATGCGAGCGATCGTGTTCCTGATCGGGGTGTCCGACCCGGAGGTGCCGGCACCGGCGATCGCCGAGACGATCAACGCCCTGCCCGACGGCACCTGGTTCGCCCTCGTCGAGGGCGGCCGGTACACGCGCATGCTCTACCCCACAACGATCACACTGGCCCAAGCCGGCCCGGGCACAAAGGCAGCGGCCACCGCTGCGCTCGGCGGCCTCCAGCCGACGGCGAGCCCCGCCTTCGGGCGCTGGCTGCGGCGCGCGGACCAGCTGTTCACCGGGCGCGACCTCAACATCCGGCACGCGGTGCTGATCACCGACACCGCCGGCAGCGGCGAGACACCCGCCGAACTCGCCCACGCACTCGAACGGCACACCGGCCGTTTCACCTGTGACACCCGCGGGATCGGAACGGACTGGCAGGTCGCCGAGCTGCGGTCCATCGCGGAGGCGTTGAGCGGAACGGTCGACATCGTGCCGGCACCCGACGGCCTCACCAACGCCCTGAACGACATCGTGGCCGAGTCGCTGGGCCAGACGGTCAGCGGCCCGGTCCTGCAGGTACAGACGACCGGCGATGCGTCCGTGCTGTTCGTCAAGCAGATCGCGCCGACGATCGTGGACCTCACCGCAAGAGGACACGAGGCCGCGCCCCAGGTCACCGAATACCCTTGCGGTGTATGGCGTGCAGGTACTCGTGACTTCCATGTCGCGCTCCGCACGCCGCCCCAGCCCGAGAACCGGCAACTGGACATCGCGTACGTCCGGATCGTCGCGATGCCCCCGGCCGGCGCCGGGGAAACCTTGGCCAGCGGCCAGATCCACGCCATCTGGACCGCGGACCTCTGACCCCGCAACGCCTTAGTGGCCGACGTCCTGCCAGATGGCTCGGGAGGCGGCGAGGGGGTCGGTGGCGACCGACGGTTCGGTGTCCCAGATGCGGGTTTGGTGGTGGTCGGTGAACTGAGGCCAGCCGGGGTCGCCGGTGGTGGCGAAGGTGGTCCAGGCGCGACGGATTTCCTCGGACAACGGCCCGAACGACACGGGTGGGGGTGTGCCGAGGAAGCGGGTTGCGAAGCGGGTGGTGGGGTTGCCGAAGGTGAAGGGGATGTCGATGCCGTGGGCGGCGCCCACTGTGGGGCCGCGCCAGGTGAAGTCGTACAGCCAGGTGCGGCCGCCCGCGTGGGCTTCGGCGACCCAGGTGGTGGGCATGCGGATGAGGGCGTCGGACAGCATCGCGACGATGGGGTCACCGGTGAAGGCCCGGTAGGCGGTGGCGGCGTCGGGTGGGAGGCCGATGGCCGCGGCGACGGCGGACAGGTCGGCGTTCGGGACGGGCCCGTGGCCGAGGTATTCGTCGTGGGTGAACCCGCAGATCAAGTCGACATCCGGGTCGAGCCGCGCCGACCACGGCGGGCCGGTGACCAGGTCGCCGTCGATGACCGGGCTGAACGAGCTGACACCCTCGGTCACGTCCTGCACGGCGAGGATGGCCTCGGGCGCCAGCGCGGCAAAACCGTCGCGAGTGGCCGGAACCCCCGCAGCCGCAGCGATTGCGGCGGTGACAGCCTCGGCTTCGGCGGTGCTGCGGTAACCGGACGGGATGCTCTGCGCGATCGCCCGGCGGAACAAGCCCTTCGCGGCGGCGGTGCCCAGCAGCAGAGCGATCGAAGCCGCGCCCGCGGACTGACCGAACACGGTCACGTTGCCCGGCGCGCCACCGAACGCGGCGATGTTGCGCTGTACCCATTCCAGCGCGGCGATCTGGTCACGCACGCCCCGGTTGTCCGCGACGCCGGGGAGATGCCCGAATCCCTCGAAGCCGACCCGGTAGTTGACGGTGACCACGACGACACCGGACGCCGCGAGGGTCGCCGCGTCGTACTGAGGCATCCGGGTCGCGCCGTACTTCCATTGCCCGCCATAGATCCACACCATCACCGGCAAACCCGCCGCGCCGAGATCCGGCGTCCACACGTTCAACGTCAAGCAGTCCAAGCCATCGCCGGGTCGCCACGCCGGAGGAGCGCCGGGCGCCGGTGCCAATTGTGGTGGTGCGGAGCCAAAAGAGGTGCAGTCGCGCACCCCGTCCCAGCTCTCCGGCGGCGCGGGCGGCGCGAACCGCAACGGCCCTTCCGGCGGCGCCGCGAACGGAATGCCGCGGAAAACGCCTTCGGAGTCGCCCCGAACCTGCCCTGAGTCAGTCCGCACCAGCACGGCGCGATCCTAACGGCGAACATCCAGGGCGGCGCGGATGATGCTGTCGGTGTCGAGGTTGTGGTGCCGGTAGACGTCCTCCAGCGAACCGGACTGGCCGAAGTTGGTCACGCCCAACGCGGTCGTCGCGACCCGGTTGATCGTGGCCAGGAACGTCAGGGTGTGCGGGTGCCCGTCGAGGACCGTGACCAGCGGCGCGGCGCGATCGGCCGGGAACAGCTGCTCGAGGATCCACGACGGGTCCGAAGAGTGCCCCTGGCGGGCGCGGACCGCGCGGTACAGCAGGTCAGGGCTGGTCACGCAGATGACGTCCGCGGGGATGCCGACCTGATGCAGCCGGGCGGCAGCGGCCAACGCCTCGGTCACAACGGCGCCCATCGCGGCGATCGTCACCGCTGGCGTATCAACGCGACGCAGCACGTAACCGCCCGCGACGACCTGGCGGCGACGGCGTTCCCGCGCCGCCGGGTCGGTGGGCACGGCGGCGAGCGTCTGGTCGACCGGACGGGTGGACAGCCGCAGGTAGGCGGACGTGCCGCCGGGCTTGCCGAGCCGGCCCAGCGACGCCAGCAGGGTCCACTCGGTGTCGATGGCGAACGCGGGCTCGTAGCTGACGCAACCGGGCTGTTCCAGGCCGATGGACGGCGTCTTGATCGACTGGTGCGCGCCGCCCTCGGGCGCCAGCGACACCCCGGACGGCGTGCCGGCGAGGATCGACTGGCCACCCGCGTAGATCCCGTACGACCAGGGTTCGAGGGCGCGTTCGACGAACGGGTCGTAGAGCACCCCGATCGGCAGCAGCGGCTGGCCCCAGCGGCTCCAGGTCGCGCCCAGCTCGCCGAGCAGGCTGACCAGGTTGACCTCGGCGATGCCCAGCTCGATGTGCTGCCCGGTGGGTTTCTCCCGCCAGTGCAGGATGGTCTCGGCGTCGTCGGCGAACCAGTCCGGCCGCTCCCCCGCCGACCACACGCCGACCTTGTTCACCCAGCCGCCCAGGTTCGTCGACGACGACACGTCCGGGCTGACGGTCACCACCCGCCGCGCCGCCGCAGGCGCAGCGCGGGTCAGGTCCAGCAACGCCCGGCCGAGCGCGGCTTGCGTTGTGGCGACACCGGTTGGTGTGCGACCGAAGTCCGATGGCACCTCTGGCGGAGATTGCCGCGCGATGGTGGGACGCCGCAACCGAAGCGCGGTGTCCGCGCACAACGCGTGGGCGGTACTGCCCTCGGGAAAAGGCTGCCAGGGATCGTCCACATCGGCACCGACCCGCAACGCTAGATCCCGCAGTTGTTCCGCCGACAGCAGCGCGGAGTGGTTCTGCGGATGTCCTTTGGTGGCAAGGCCATAGCCCTTGATCGTGTACGCGAAGATCACCGTGGGGCGAGTGTCGCCGATCGACGTGAACGCTTGGTCCAGCGCATCGAGATCGTGCCCGCCGAGGTTCGCGATCGCGTCCACCAGAACGGAGTCCTCGACCCCGGCGATCAGCGCCGCGATCTCCCCGGAGTCGCCGGGAAGCCTGTGCCGGAGCTCCTCGGCCGAGCAGCGCAGCAGGCGCTGGTACTCGGGGTTGGGCATCTCGTCGATCCGCTGCCGCAGGGCCACACCACCGGGCCGGGTGAACAGTTCCGACAGCAAGTGCCCGTATTTCAACGTGATCACCTGCCAGCCCGCGGCGGCGAACATGCCCTGCAGCTTGCCCGCGGCGATGTTCGGCACCACCCGGTCGAGCGACTGCCGGTTCAGGTCGACGATCCACACGACCTCACCGAGCTCGCCCACGGCCGAGTCGAGGACCGCCTCCCAGACCGCGCCCTCGTCCAGTTCCGCGTCCCCGACCAGCGAGTACTGGCGTCCCCGCGACGAGCCGGAGTCGAGGCTCTCGATGTACCGGCGGGACAGCGCGCCCCAGATGGGCGCGGTCGCCCCGATGCCCACCGATCCGGTCGAATAGTCCACCGGATCGGGGTCCTTGGCCCGGCTCGGATAACTCTGCAAGCCGCCGAACTCACGCAACCGGGTGAGATAGGACGCGTCCAGCTCACCCAACAGGTAGTTGATCGCGTGCAACACCGGCGAAGCGTGCGGCTTGACCGACACGCGGTCCTCGGGCCGCAGGTGCCGGAACCACAGCGCGGTCATGATCGACACCAGCGACGCCGACGACGCCTGGTGCCCGCCGACCTTCAGCCCGGCCGGGTTGGGCCGGACCCGGTTGGCGTGGTCGATGATCGCCGCAGACAGCCACAGAACCCGGTTCTCGACCTCGCGCAGCGACTGCCCGGTAACGACACTCATGGCCACCATGAAGCAACGCACTGGTCGTCTGCACAAGACAGCGCCAAGAAATTGAACAGAATGCGCTATTCTGACCGCCCGACCACGACGAAGGGTGGGCACCGTGCCCAACCGCGCCCGCATCGACGGGACCGACGCGAAAATCATCCTCGAGCTGGCCAAGCACCCCCGCGCCACCACGATCGCGGTGGCCGAGGAGGTCGGGATCGCCCGCAACACCGCGCACACCCGGCTGACCAGGCTGGAGGACAGCGGCGCGCTGGGCTCGGTCGAGCTGCGGGTCGATCCGGCCGCGCTGGGCTACCCGCTGACCGCGTTCGTCACCGCCCAGGTCACCCAGCGCATGCTCGACGACGTCGCCGCCGCGCTGGCCGCCGTCCCGGAGGTGCTCCAGGTGCAGGGCATCTCCGGCGACACCGACCTGTTCATCCACGTCGTGGCGACCGACGCCGACGACCTCTACCGGATCGCCGGGCAGATCCTCGCCATCCCGGGCATCGAACGCACCAGCACGGCTCTGGTCATGCGTCAGCTCGTCGGCTACCGCGTCACGCCGCTGCTGCGCCGGGCGGTCCCCGACTAGACGCCCACGGTGGCGCGCTTGCGGTTCATCACGATCAGCGCGATGCCGCCGATGATGCACACCGCCTCAGTGATCACGCCCCAGTACTCGGGCTGGCTGTTGAACCCGTCGTGCACGCCCATGAACCCGACCGTCGCCGACAGGGTGTACGCGCCCAGGGTCAGCACGCCGAACCCGAACGCGGCCAGCCCGGGCAGCCAGTGCCGCCAGGCCAGCACCGCGATCGCGATCACCAGGCCACCGATCGCGTTCAGCAGGAACAGCGCGCCCAGGGTGCCCGCGGTGCCGTTCCACAGCCACAAGTGGATCCCGGCCGAGCCCAGCAGCGCGGCCGCGACCACGATCCGCAGCAGCCATCCGCCCATGACGGTCCTCCTATCCAGACTCTTGCCGTGCCCAGTACAACGCGGCTCATGTCCAGACGGTTCACCTAGTGGCGGATTCAAGCAAGTCGGGCTCGAGAACGTAGGTCGCGTACGCCTTCTTGATGACCGGCTGGGCCACGTTCCGTACTCGCACGCCACCCGGAGTAACCCCTTGCTCGGAACCGAAATGCGCGTGGCCGTGCAGCGCCAGGCTGGTGCCGGTCGCGTCGATCGCCTCACCGAGCAGATAGGACCCGAGGAACGGGTAGATCTCCGGCGGTTCACCGTGCAAAGTGTCCTTGACCGGCGCATAATGCGTCAGGGCGACGACGACATCGGTGTCCAAACCGGACAAGGCCGTGCGCAGAGCGTCGGCGGCCGCCATGGTGTGCTCGACGAAGCTCTTCATCTCCCGCTCGCCGAACCGGCTGGCGCACTTGCCCGCGAAGCCGCCGCCGAACCCCTTCACCCCGGCCACGCCGAGCGTGCCGCCGGGCAGCTCCAGCGTCACGGACGAACCTTCGAGCACGGTGATCCCGGTGTCCTGCAACAACTTCGTGATGCCGTCGCCGCAATCGCTGTGGTGGTCGTGGTTGCCCAGCACGGCGACGACCGGGACAGGCAGGTTCGCGAACTCCTCGGCCATGACAGTGGCTTCGGCCATCGTGCCGTGCCGAGTAAGATCACCCGCCAGCAACAGCACGTCTGCGTGGTCCGCCAAGTGCTCAAGGGCGGGGCGCAGCAGGCCGCCGGAGTCCTCGCCCACATGGACATCGCCGACCGCGGCGATCCTCATCAGCTGATCTCCTCCGCTCGAACGGGTTCCCGCAGGTCCGCGACCAGGACGTCGTTGTGCACGAGCTCACGGGCGACGTGCTCGCAGACGACCTGCTCGAGTTCGGCTTTCCTCGCCTCGCAAGTGACTTCACCGGTCAGGTGGACGTGGTCGCCACGGATCGTGACGTGCACGCCCTGTTCGGCGGTTCTCGGGTCCTCGGCCAGCGCGCGGCTCAGGCGCGCCGCGAGATACTGTGGTGTGTCAGGCATTGCCGCCTCCACGAGTTGAATATCGGCAGTGTCGATAATGGACAGTCCCGCCAGCAGGCCGAGGAACGCCCGCGCGTACGGCGAGGCGCACGTGTTCACGGTGACCTGCGCCCAGTCGACCTGTTCCCGCAGGTCGCGGGCGATCTGCAGGAGCGGCGCGAAGTCGCAGCGATGCGGGTCCAGCACGAGCAGCTTGTCGGTCAGCAGGTCCGTGCCGGACAGCACCAGTGCCGTCGTCGGCCCGACCCGCATCAGCTCCGCGCGGTCGAGCATCTCGTCGGTGACCGGCCGGTAGTTGGGCTGGAAGATCAGGTCCACCAGGCAGTCGCCGTCGTAGACCTTGGTGAGCCAGTCCTCCGGCGGCTCCACCGCCCGCATCCCGGCGGCCGTCAGCGCGTCCACCGCCTTCCGGACAGATGACGACGGCAGGAAGATGTCGACATCATGGTCCGACGGCGGGCCGCCGCGCGCGTACACCGCGAGTCCGCCGCCCACCGCGAACCGGACCCCGGCCGCGTCCAGCGTGGTCACCACACGGGTCACGCTCTGTAACAATGCGTCAATGTCCACGTCTGTCGTGTACCCCCTTTAGACGCTCTTGAAAGACCCGGTTCGAGGCCGCCCTCAGCCACCCAGACCCGTCGTGGCCTTGACCACGAAGCGCAGGGCGTCACCGACCTTCTCCTTGGGAACGTCGCGACGCAGCCAGCGCCGGGCCCGGAGGTAGGGATTTTCTTCTGCGGTATGCCACTCCATCGCGCTCGGCGATGGCCAGGATCTGATCTTGGTGCTGGTCGGGATCGAGCGTGAACAAGATCCGTTCCGGTTCCTGTGCCATGACACCTCGCACTTTCTTAGGACCACTTATAACACCAGTGCACCCCGGCCGGATGGGGCCGGGGTGCACTGGTGTCGGGGGTCAGCCGAAGTAGGTCAGGACCCGGTGCATCAGGTCCGCCTTCTGGGCCGCCGATCCATAGGCCTCGAACGGGAAGGCCAGGAAGACGACCTTGTAGCTGCCGGCGGTGACGGTCTGGCCGTCGATGGCGCCGGTGTCATCGGTGAACGCGGACTGTGCCGGGGCGATGGGGGTGACCTGGTCCTCGAAGGTCGCGCCCAGCACGCTGTGGTCGATCGGGACAGCGCCGATGCCGTCGCTGACGGCGCTGCCCGCCACGCCATGCACCGCGGCGGTCGGCTTGTCGTTCTGGCGTTCCGTGCCGTCCCAGGAGATGTGCAGGTAGTCACGCACGAACGCGGTCGTGCCCGCCGCCTGGTCCAGGATGTCCTGGCCCGACATGAACAGTCGTCCGCCGCCGTCGAGGAACGCCTTGAGCACGCCCTCGTACGGGGTGATCGGTCCCGGATAGGTGTTACCCGTCAACCAGACCACGTTGCGGTGCGCTGTCACGTACGACCGCGGCAACACCGGATCGGCGGACAGGTCCCAGTAGCCGGTCGCGGTTCCGTTGGCAGCCAAAGCATCCAGGTAGAACTGCTGGACGTTCGGTGCGCCGAGATCCTCATCGACCACCAAGGTGTCCGTCGACACCGCGATGGTGGTCAGCGTGACCGACCCGGTGACCGTGTTGTCCCCGTTGGACTTCGCGGTCAACGTGGTGTCACTGGTCGAATCGTTCGCCGCGTTGGCGGGCACACTGACCTTCACACAGACGTCAACGCTGCTCCCCGGCGCCACAGTCGGTGTCGTGGGGCTGGGTGTGGTGCAGGTGGCGTCGAAGGTGTTGGCCGTCCAGGCTCCCGTGGTGGACAACGCGTAGCTGTCCGGCTGGAAGCCCTTGTTGGTGACGTGCACGGTGAAGCTCGCGTCAGAGCCGACCCGAGCGCCGCCCTTCTGCTCATCCGCCGACACGACCACGCTGTGCGCGGGCGCGATCGGCACGGTGTGCGGGCTGCTGGAGGCGTCGACACCCTGGTCGGACTTCACCGTGATGCCGTCGTTGACGATCGAGGTGACCGTCGAGGGCAGCCGGTTGCTGATCCGCACGGTGAAGGACACCGAAGTGCTGCCACCGGCCGGAACCGACAGGCCCCGCCACCTGATCGTGTTGTCCCGGAACGTGCCACCGTTGGCCGCGGACACGAAACTGGTCCGGTCGGGCAACGGCACGTCCAGCCGGACCCCGGTGGCCGCCGCGTTCCCGATGTTCGACACGGTGACCTTGTAGTTGACCAGACTCCCCGGGCCGACCGGCAGGCCACTGTCCGAAGTGGACACAACCAGGGCCGGAGTGGACACTCCGGTGTCCAATGTGTACGCGGCACGGCCGTGCGTGCCCGCGGCCAGGACGGCGTGGCTCGGGTCGTAGTCGAGCTGCCAGGTGGACACCTTCGGCATCCCGTTGCCCAGCCGCTTCCACGTCTGGCCACCGTTGCGGGTGCTGAACGGGCCGACGTCCGTTCCAATGTAGAGCGTGTTGTCGTCGGATGGGTCCAGGATGATCGAGTTCACCGGGACGTCCGGCAGCCGGCCGCTGATGTCCTGCCAATGCCGCCCGCCGTCGGTGGTCTTGAACACGTGACCGCGGTTGCGCGGGGTGGCGGCACCGAAACCGGCGTAGGAGGCATACGCGACCCGCCAGTTCGAGCGGTCCACGGCGAACTGGGTGATCGGCCGGTTCGGCAGCACGTTCTGCCCGACCCGCGTCCAGCTCGGGGTGTTCGACGTGACCGCGTTCGGGCTGACCGACACGACACCGTCATCGGTGCCGACGTACACACCGTCGCCGCCCTCGGCGAGCCCGATGGCGCTGATGAAGCAGCCACGGGCACCGTTGGGCGCCGCGCCCGGGCAGCCGGTGGACAGGTCCGGGCTGATGGTGTCGAAGTGCACGTCACCCGCGGACGGCGCCTCGGCGTTGTTGGTGCGGTACAACCGGTAGGTGCCCAGGAAGATCTGGTTGGGGTTGCTGCGGTTCTGCACCCACGGCACGTAGAACTCGGCACGGTCCTGCAGGTTGATGCCGCCGTCGATCGGCTCGTTGCCGAAGAACGTGCCCACCTCGGACGGGTCGTACCGGTACGGCGAGATGCCGAAGAACGTGCCGAACACGTACGCGGGCAGGTTCGGGTTGAGCGGGTTGGTGGTGGTCTGGTCCACCAGCACCTGGCCGCCGTCGCCGCCCGCCTGGTCGAACCACCGGGTGTTGGCCAGCGACTTGCGCAAGGTCCCGTTGTCCTGCGTGCCGCCCCAGTACTGGCCGGGCACCTGCGGAACCGTTGCCATGCTGGTGAACTGGGTGATCCGCAGGCCGCTCGAGTGCACCAGCGCGCCGGTGGCCGCGTCGACCGTGCCGTTCAGGTTCTCCCACTGGGCGGCGGAAAGCGGGTCGGCGGCGCCCTTTCGCCCGCCGCCGGTGGCCGACTGCCAGATACCGCCGTCGTTGCCGATCGCGATGTGCTGGGTGTTGTTGGGCTGGAACGCGAACGCGTGGAAGTCCGGGTGCAGGTCGTAGCCCAGGCTCTTCCAGGTCGCCCCGCCGTCGGTGCTGCGGTAGACGCCGCCGGACTGCGGGGAGTTGTTGTAGCCGTAGCTGCCGCCGACGTACACGGTGTTCGGGTCGGTCGGGTCCGGCCTGACGAAGTTGTCGTAGAAGCATTGCGTGCCACAGGAACCGGCTACCGCATCGGCTCCGGTGCCCGCACCGGTGAGAGTCCACGTGGTGCCGCCGTCGGTGGTTTTCCACACACGCGAGGCGTGGTACGCGTCGGTCAGGTCGAAGTAGTCGTAGTTGGTGTAGATGGTCGGGCTCGCCGCACCGTTCGGATGCGACAGTCCTAACGCGAACCTCGTGCCGCCCTCGAGGAAGTTGCCGGGTGGCAGGTTGCCCAGGGCGTTGGTCCACGTCGCACCACCGTCGGTGGACCGGTAAATGGCGTCACCCCAGAAGGATGCCCACAGGTTGCGCGGGTTGCGCGGGTCCATCACCAGGTCGGTGGCGCCGTGCAGCTCGTCGGTCGTGCCCTTGTCCAGCTTCCAGTTCCGGCCGCCGTCACGGGACTCCCACACACCGAACTGGGCCGTCGCCGGATGGGTCGTGCGCCGCGCGCCACCTCGCCCACGCACCGTGGCGAGGTAGACGTGGTCGGGGTTGGCCGGGTCGACCTCGATGGCCGCACTGGCCTGCCCGTTGAACAGGTCACCGGAGACGCGCGCCCAGGTCACGCCGCCGTCGGTGGACTTGTAGACGCCGTCGCCGTAGTAGCTGTCGCCGGACAACGCGCCCTCGCCGGACCCGGCGTAGATGATCTTGTCGTTGCTCGGGGCGATGGCCAGCGCGCCGACGGACTGCGTCGAAGTGTCGGCGGTACGGGACGTCCACGTTCCGCTCGCGCTGTCATAGGTCCAGATGCCGCCCTGCGCCGCGCCGAGCACGATCGTGCCGTCGTTGCGGATGGCCAGTGCGCCGATGCGGCCGGAGACCGCCTGGAAGGTGTTGCTGGTCCGGCCGACCTGAACGATCGGGTCCGGCCCGGTGTTGACCCAGGTCCCGCCCCGGGCCACGCCGCGCTGGGTCTCGGCCTCCAGGGTGTTGGCGTCGCCCGACGCCTTGGATCTCAGGCCCGCGGCCTGTTCCAGGGTCAGTTCGTCGTCACCCGCGAGCAGGCGGCTCCAGTAGTACGCGTCGCGCAGCTTGTCGAAGCTGCCGTTCTCGTCGGAACCGTCCTCGCGCTCCCCCTTCGGGTGGAGCAGAACCGGTGTGTCATCTCCAACCGGCGCGGCCACGACCGGCGGCGCCACGGAAAACGCGGGTAGCACAAGGACAGTTGCCGCTATCGCCGATAAACGCGCACGGGAAAATAAGCGCACCATGAGGACTCCCATGTCGCCGGAGGGGACCGCGCGAGAGTCTCTCTCCGTGACCGGGATCACACAAGGGCCATTCGTGGCAAAACTCGGTGCCGGTACACAGTGTCACCGGACGGGCGCCGTGAGCATCCACAATGGACACGCCCGATATGCGAACTTCTTCTCAGTTCAAGCCGTTCGCCACCACGGTGACTCGCAGCTCCCACTTGAACGAGGCTTCTTTGGTGGCACTGACCGTGACCGTTCCCGGTACATGCGGCGAGCAGAGCACATCCTTGCCCGCATCCGCGGCGCAGCTGAGGATCTTGGCATCCGAGCTGGCCAGCGGCACGGACTCGTCCATGGTCAGCCGCAGCGACCCATTCACCGGCAGGCACAAGGGCTGCGGGGCGACGCCCTCACTCACCCGCCGCGACACGATGGCCGCACAGTTGCCGTTCAGCCCGGCGTCGCTGGTCGGCGGCGCGGCCGGCTGGACGGGCACCAGCGGCGCACCACCCGGCGACCCGGAGCCCTCCGTTCGCGCCCCGCACCCCGCGAGGCATAACGACAGAACGACCATCGCCCAGTACTGACGGCTCATCACCGGTCCCTCCAGGCGGCAAGGCACCGGCGCCCACCGTCCACCCCGGAATTCTCCTCATCGGACGGCGCCTTTCAAGGAGGCACGACGATCAAGGTGTAACCGACGTCACCAGTGCCACCGAAATACCTGACATGTCAGATTCTGTTCAGTCAGACATGAGCACTCTTGACTACCACGTGCTGGACCTCGACTTCCCGGCCGGCAGCAAGAACAAGACGGCCACCCTGATCACCGGTGAGCACGACGCACTGCTGGTGGATGCCGGTTTCACCCGCGCCGACGGGCACCGGCTGGTCGCCCGGATCCTCGACTCCGGCAAGCGGCTGACCACCGTCCTGATCAGCCACGGCGATCCGGACTTCTACTTCGGGGCGGAGGTCGTGGCCGACGCGTTTGCCGATGCGGTGTTCCTCGCGACGCCGCAAGTCATCGAGCACATAAAGCACTCCTACGAGGGCAAGTTGACGGCGTGGGCACACCTCGGGGCGAACCTGCCGGCCCGGTTGGTGGAGATCACCCCGCTCTCGGGGGACATCGCGTTGGAAGGCAACAGTTTCCAGCTGCGCGGCGGTTCGCCCGAACTGCCGGACCGGCACTACCTGTGGCAGCCGGAGGACCGCGCGATCGTCGGCGGCGTCCTGGTGTTCCAGCAGGAGCATGTGTGGGTCGCCGACACGCCTCAACCGGAGCAGCGTTCCGCCTGGATCCGGCTGCTGGACGAGATGGCCGCGCTCGACCCGGTGCTGGTCGTGCCCGGGCACCGCCTTCCTGGCACACCAGCGGACAGCACGGCCATCGCCGCCACGCGCGAGTACCTGGTCACGTTCGAGAAGGAACTCGCCGCGGCCGCGGACGGCGCCGCCCTCACCGAGACCCTGACCTCCCGTTACCCCGGCCACGGCATGCTGATCGCGGCACAGATCGGCGCCAAGGTGGCCAAGGGCGAACTGACTTGGGGCTGATCACCATGGCAGACAACGACTTCACCCCCGCGGCCGTCGTGCGCCGCCAGTACCTCGCGTCCGCCGCGGGCGACCTCGAAGCACTCCGCGACACGCTCGCGCCCGACGTCGAGTGGACCGAGATGGCCGGTTTCCCGTTGGCCGGCACATATCGCACGCCGACCGGTGTCACGAGCAACGTGATGGAAAAGCTGGCCGCCGATTGGGACGGCTGGACCGCCCACGACGACACCTACGTCGTCGACGGCGAGAACGTGGTGGTCCTCGCGCGGTACACGGCGACGAACAAGGCCACCGGCAAGGACATCGCCGTCCGCGTCGCCCATCACTTCGTGGTGCGCGGTGGCAGGATCGTCCGGTTCGAACAGTTCGTGGACACCGCTAAGGTCCGCGAAGCGATGGTCTGAGCACGAGGAGCGGTGAGGCGTGGGCAAGCGGGCGGAGATCTCCACGGCCAACGAGGCCGCCGGCCACGAGCTGGTCGTCGCGTTCGGACGGTTGCAGGGCGCGGCCAACCGGCTGGAGTACATTCTCGGCCGGGCCATCGAGGAGGAGTTCGGAATCACCCACCTGATGTACGAGGTCCTGCTCATCCTCGGCCGCGCCGGCGAGCCCGGCCTGCCAATGGGCAGCATCGCCCAGGCGCAGGTGCTGACCACCGGCGGCGTCACCCGCCTGATCGACCGGATGGTGGCGGCCGGGCTCGTCGAACGCACCGGCGACCCGGCCGACCGCCGGGCCCGCCTGGTCCGCCTCACCGCCAAGGGCGAGCAGACCACCGTCGCCGCTTCCCGTGTGCACCTGGAGAACATCAAGCGGTACTTCCTGGAGCCGCTGCCCGCCGACCATCGCGAGCGGTTCATGGCCGACCTCCGCACGCTGAGCCACGCCGCCCAGGAGGCCCTGCCCCGCCTGAAGTGACCGTCAGGTCATCCGTAGTCAGGGACGAAGTCCTGGTCGCCGGGAATCCGGTCGAGATTGGGCCGCATAGGCCAGTCTGGCACGGCGGCAGGCCGGTGGTTGCGGAGGCGTCCGCCGGGTACCCGGCGGGTGGGAGGTGCGCCGTGATCGAAGAGGTGAACAAGCAGCCGGCGTCGGAACGGTCGGTGGGGCAGCTGGTGGGTGATCTCGCCGATGAGCTCAAGCGCCTGGTGCGCGACGAGATCAAGCTGGCCGTCCTGGAGATGCGGACCAAGGGCAAGAAGATGGGTATCGGTGCCGGGGCGCTCGGCGTGGCCGGTGTGCTCGGTCTGCTCGGCGGCGGGACGCTGGTGGCCGCGGCGGTGCTGGCCATCGCGCTGGTGATGCCCGCGTGGCTGGCGGCGTTGCTGGTGGGCGGCGCACTGGTGATCCTCGCCGGTCTCACCGGGCTGGTCGGCAAGTCGCAGATCACCAAGGCGGTGCCGCCGGTGCCCGAGGAGGCGGTCGCCGGGGTGCGCGAGGACATTCAGGCGATCCAGCGCGGAGTGCGGAAGTGACCGACTTCCCTTCGACGCACGATCAGGTGCGGACCGACCGGCACGCCACCCGTGCGGAGATCACCGAGACCGTGGACGCGTTGGTCCACAAGGCCGCCGCGCGCGGGAAGGTCCTCCTGGCGGTGCTGGCGTCCCTGATTCTGCTCCGGCTACTGCTGAACATGCGGCGGCGGCACAAGAGTTAACCCGGTGGCACTGTCCAACTCGGCCAGTACGTGGTCGAGCGGCAGTGTGCCCGGCGCGGGACTTCCGACCTTGGGCAGGCGACGGAGTTCCGCGCCATAGCGGGTCAGCGCGGCGAAGTCCGCTGGGTACCTGTGAACGTCCACACCCAAGAAGTCCACGCCCGGCAACGCCTTCTGCCACAACGACGGCATGGCGATCCCTTTCGACTCGACGCCGTGCGGGAACAGGCCGACGTGGACCGAGCGGTACCGGCCGGGTGCCGACTGGACATGGTCGACGGTGGCCCGTACCGCGGACTCGACCGGGAACATCGTCCACAGTGCAACCAGCCCGGCCTCGAGGGTCCGGGTTGGGTCGATCAGCAGGAACGACTCGACCAGCAGCCGTGGATGCTCGGTGCCGAGCCAGGAGTGGTACAGGTTCGCGACCGGACCGGACAACGCGTGCGGCTCGGGGTAGCGAACAACATGCACCGGATGGCCCGTCTCAGCGGCGATCCGATGGACGTCATCGAGCAAGGCGCTGTCGAAGCCCCATTCGGCCTCGGGAGACTCGTCATCCGGGACGATGCCGTGCCGGTCGTAGTCCTCCGGCCCGATGCCACCCTGAGCGCCGACCTGGAAGACGTGCCGCTCGGCCACGTTGCTGACCGGCCAGGTCGATTCGTCGGCCAGGACGATGATCGGCGCGTCGGCGGCGAGGCGGTCACGGATGAACCGTTCGTAGGCGTCGCCGAGCCGTTGGCGTTTGACCCGGAAGTACGCCATCTGCCCGATCATCAGCCGGTCCTGGTTGGCGTCGTGCATGTGGTGCAGCGCGATGTCGTTGTTGCGCCGCAACAAAGCCGGTGCCACAGTCGCGCCGAAGTCCAGTGCCCGGTCGGGCCGGCCGGGGTCGTTGCCCCGCCAGCGGACCGGGATCAGCAGGGTCTGCGGCAGCCAGGGCATGCCCAGCGCGGTCGCGAGATGAACCGCGGCGCCGTTGGACGATCCCAGCAGCAGCCCGGGGTACCTGGCGGCCGGGTAGTGGCCGGTGACCCATTCGGCGACCGCGCCCATGTCGATCTCGCCCAGCTGTTCGGGCGTGACGCCTTCGGCGCCACCGGCGAAGGCGTACAGGCGTTGCCGGATCGGTCTGGGCAGCAGGTTGGCGGCCCGGAGGGTGGCTCCGAACAGTGGTCCCTTGCCGGCACGGTCGAACGGCTGCCCGGTGAGCCCGCGGCTGGTGGCCGCCAGCATCGCGCTCGCCGAGTCGAACGCGGCGATCGCCTTGTCAGGTTCGACAGTCACCGCGAACTCCCTTCACCCAGACATCCGGTGTCTCGTAGGGAAAGGCGTGCGGCCCGGGAACCTCGACGAAGTCGTCGGCCAGGTCACGCGCCCATTGCCTGGTGCACAACGGATCCTGGTCGCCCCGCAGGACGGTGACCGGGCAGGACACCTGCGCCAGCGTGGTCTCCAGGTCGTTGGTCATCATTGACCGGGCCAGCCGCATGAGCCGGAGCACCCCGGCCCGGCGCCATTCCGGCCGCTGGGTCCGCACCAGCGACGCTGGTTCCAGCCGCCCGTCACGCCGCCACCGGATCACCGCGCGCGGCCAGGACCGGTAGCGCGGATCGACCGTGGGGCTGCCCAGCACCAGCCGATCGACCAGATCGGGCGCCAGTACGGCCATCTGCGCGGCGACCTGGGTCCCGCAGGAGTGTCCGATCAGGACGACCGAGCGCAGCTCCCGCAACCGCAGCCAGTGTACGAGCGCGGCGGCGATGTCCGGAATCGTCAACGGGCGCGGCGGGTTCCCGCTGCCGCCGAACCCAGGCGGGTCCGGCAGCCACGCCCGGTACCCGGCGTTGGCGGCGCAGACCACGCTTTCCCGCAAGTACGCCGAGACACCGAGTCCCGGCACCACGACCAGCTCCCCCACGTCCGGCGAACCGGCGGTCAACGCGTGTACGCGACCCCACGCCGTCTCCGTCCACGTCGGACACAACTGGACATCGCCCATCAATGTCTCCGGATCGCGACCGCGGCGACCGCCGCCGCTGCCACCGCGCTGCCCGCGACTATGCCGCGGTGCTTGCTCATCCACTGCTGCGGGCTGTGGTCGTGCGCCACCTCGTCGAAATCGCCGTGGGCGCCTTGGTCGGTGCCGGAACGCTCGTCCGCCGGCTCCCACAGGTTCGCGGGCTGGTGCGGATCGCGCGGTTTGTCGGTCTGCTGCGACGAGAAACCGGTGCGGGCCAGGTAGTGGTCCAGCAGACCGGGAGCGACCTTGTCGCCGATCAAGGTGGCCACAGTGGACATTCCCACCCAGTACTCGCGCCGCCGTGGCCGGTCCGCGGCTCGCACGATCGCGCGCGCGGCCACCTCGGGCTGGTAGATCGGCGGCACCGGCTGGGCCCGCTTCGGCAGCCGCGACTTCACCCAGCCGAACTGGGGCGTGTTCACCGCCGGCAGCTGCACCATCGTCGCCCGCACCTTCGTCTTGGCGTGCAGCAACTCGCAGCGCAGCGAGTCGTGGAACCCCTGGATCGCGTGCTTGGCGCCGCAGTAGGCCGACTGCAACGGGATCCCGCGATAGGCCAGCGCCGAACCGACCTGCACGATCACCCCGGAGTTCCTGGGCAGCATCCGTTTGAGCGCGGCCTTGGTCCCGTAGACGTAACCGAGGTAGCTGACCTCGGTCACCCGCTGGAACTCCTCCGGCGCGATCTCGGTGACCGGGGCGAACACCCCGGTGAACGCGTCGTTCACCCACACGTCGATCGGCCCCAGCTCGTCCTCGACCCGTTGGGCCGCGGCCTCCACCGCGCGGTGGTCGGCCATGTCGACCGGCACCACGATCGGCTCGCCGCCCTCGGCCCGCACATCGGCGGCCGCACTGTCCAGACCGGACTGCCCACGCGCGAGCAACGCGACCTTGTCGCCCCGGCGCGCGAACTCGCGGGCCGTCGCCCGCCCGACTCCCCCACTCGCCCCTGTGATCACCACAACCCTGGACACAGCCGTCCCTTCCTCCGCACAGACTCCTGCTCTGGAGTACCCCGGCGCAGTCCCCGGAAACTAGTCGGCGAGCAGCTTCAGCACGGCTCGTTCGATGTCCTCGCGGCCGTCGACCTCGGTCAGGTCGATCGTCCTGCCCTCACCGAACGCGTCGACCACCCGCGGATCCACATAGGACCGCTTGGCCACCGCCCTGGTGTTGCCGAGCTGTTCGGCGACCCGGTCGAACGCGGCGACCTCGGCTCTTTTGCGAGCGGTCTTGGACTTCGGCAGGCCGGCCTCGGCGAACGACACGGCGGCCAGCACGGTGGCGTTCCAGGTGCGCAGGTCCTTGGCGGTGAACTGCTCGCCGGTCAGCTCCTTGAACCGGGTGTTGATCGTGTCCGCGTGCACTTCCCGCCAGGTGCGGCCGGCCCGGTAGACCAGCAGCCGGTCGGTGTCCGCCGCGGCCCGCCGCAGCGACCGCACGAGCTTGACCAGCAAGGGGTCCCTCATCCGCAGCCGCCGCTCCAGCCCGCCCTTGGCGATGAACCCGAACCGCAGCTCGCCTCGCACGATCGTGACGTCGTCCTTGACCAGGGTCGCGACCCCGCGGCTGTCGTCGGCGTACTCCTCGCCGCCGGTCCGGAACACCCCGCGATCCAGCATCCGCAGCGCCCCGCCGTGCACCCGTTCACAGGTCAGGCCCCGCCCGTTGAGATCGTCCTCGATCGCCTTGCGGAACTGGGGCAGGTGTTCGGCCAGCTCGAGCACGCGCTCGTGTTTCTGCTCGTCGCGCTGCCTGCGCCATTCCTCGTGGTAGATGTACTGCCGGCGGCCGGCGTCATCGGTGCCCACCGCCTGGATGTGACCGTTCGGGTACGGGCAGATCCACACGTCCCGCCACGCCGGTGGGATCACCAGCGAGCTGGCGCGCCCGCGCGCGTCCTCATCGGCGGGTTCGCCGGTGTGGGTCAGGTAGACCCATCCGCGTCCACGCCGCCGTCTGGTCAGTCCCGGCCCAGCCGGATCACTACGCCGCAACCGCATGCCGCAGGGCTACCCGGTCCACGTCAGATCGAACCTGCGTATCGGGCGTCCCGCGAGCCATTCTGTTTACCCCCGTACCGGGGCATCAAACATTGAGTTTACTTGCGTCTCGCAAGTTTCAGCTTGTCGTGGATTTGTTCGCCGCTCGTGCGAAATGACCGAATGCGGCCACGACCGATGCGCGCACCTCGGGCGGCAACCGGTCCAGGATGGCGGTCAGCGCGGCGCGCCGGTCCTGGTCGACACGATTCACCGTCTGCCGCCCCGCGGCGGTCGGCGCGAGCAGGATCTCCCGCCTGTTCAGCGGGTTGGGTGCTTTCTGCAGCAAACCGGCGGTGACCAGGCGTTCACACGCCCGGGTGACCGAGGACGGCGTGATGTCCAGTTCCTGGGCCACCCGGGTCATCGTGACCGGGGTGAGCGTCACAGTTGTCCGTAACGCCCGGAACTGGGTCAACGTCAGCTGCCCGGTCGCTTTTTCCACGGTCGAATCGGCGATTGCGACCATGGCCCGGAGGGTAGCCAAGGCGGTGGAGGCGTCATCTTCGGTCGTCGACGTTTGCGTCACGCAATTATGGTAGACACGGAGTGGAACTCAGATGGCAATGACCGACCTGCCGGACCCGGTGGTCCGGCCCGATCAGCGCCCGGCGGTCGACACCGCCCGGCTGGAGGCGGCACTGCGCGGTCGTGTGGACGGCGAGGTGCGGTTCGACGTGGGCAGCCGGGCCGCCTACTCGACTGACGCGTCGAACTTCCGCCAGGTGCCGATCGGGGTCGTCGTGCCGCGTTCACCGGAGGCCGCGGCGGAAGCGGTCGCCGTCGCACGCGAGTACGACGCCCCGTTGCTGTCGCGGGGCGGGGGGACCAGCCTCGCGGGCCAGTGCGCCAACGCGGCCGTGGTGATCGACTGGTCGAAGTACTGCAACCGCGTCGAGTCGGTCGACGAGGACGAGCGAACCTGTGTGGTGCAGCCGGGGATCGTGCTCGACGAGCTCAACCGGCAGCTCAAGGACACCGGGCTGCGGTTCGGCCCGGAACCGGCCACGCACATGAACTGCACGCTCGGCGGGATGATCGGCAACAACTCCTGCGGCGCCACGGCCCAGCGCACCGGCAAGGTGGTCGACAACATCGCCGCGCTGGAGGTGGTCTGCTACGACGGGACCCGGTTCTGGTGCGGGCCGACCAGCGACGACGAGTACGCCGAGATCGAACGCCACGGCAACAAGCGGTCCACGCTCTACCGCCGCCTGCGCGAGCTGCGCGATACCTATGCCGAGGAGATCCGGCGGCGTTTCCCGGACATCCCCCGCCGGGTGTCCGGCTACAACCTCGACTCCCTGCTGCCGGAGCACGGGTTCGACATCGCCGGCCTGCTGGTGGGCAGCGAGTCCACATTGGTCACCGTGCTGCGGGCGAAGCTGAAGCTGGTCCCGGTGGTCAAGAAGCGGACCCTGGTCGTGCTGGGGTACCCCAGCGTGGACAAGGCGGGCGACGCGGTGCCGAAGATCCTGCCGCACGAACCGATCGCGCTGGAAGGCCTGGACGCCAAGCTGATCCGGGACGAACGGATCAAGCACCTCAACCCGGGCGCCCTCGACCACATGCCCCGCGGCCGGGCGTTCCTGATGATCCAGTTCGGTGGCGAGACCACCGACGAGGCCGACAGCCGTGCCCAGAAGCTGCTCGACGACCTGAAGGACAGCGACCACCAGGCCGATGTGGCGGTGCTCGACGACCCCCGGCAGGAGCACGAGCTGTGGCAGGTGCGTGAGGCCGGGCTCGGCGCCACCGCGCACATCCCCGGCCGCCCGGACACCTTCGAGGGCTGGGAGGACTCGGCGGTGCCGCCCGAGCGGCTGGGCGACTACCTGCGCCGGCTTTCCGCGCTGTACGAGGAGTTCGGCTACGCCAGCGACACCGGGCCCAGCCTGTACGGGCACTTCGGGCAGGGCTGCGTGCACACCCGCATCCCGTTCGACCTGTACAGCGCCGACGGAGTGGCCACCTACCGGCATTTCCTGGACCGGGCGGCGGACATGGTCGTGGAGTTCGGTGGCTCGCTGTCCGGTGAACACGGCGACGGCCAGACGCGGGGGGCGCTGCTGCCCAAGATGTTCGGCGAGCAGATCACCGAGGCGTTCGGCCGGCTCAAGGCGATCTTCGACCCCCGCGACCGGATGAACCCCGGCAAGGTCGTCGCCCCCTACGACCCGGCGGAGAACCTGCGGCTCGGCCCCGCCTGGGCGCCCGCGACCCCACAGGACACGTACTTCCGGTACCCGCACGACGGCGGTTCGTTCGCCGAGGCGGCCAACCGGTGCGTCGGTGTCGGGCGCTGCCGCCAGCACACCAACTCCGGCCATGAGGTGATGTGCCCGTCCTACCAGGTCACTGGCGAGGAGGAGCACTCCACCCGCGGCCGGGCCCGGCTGTTGTTCGAGATGCTCAACGGCCACAGCGACGGTCCGGTCACCAATGGCTGGCGGTCTGAGGAGGTCCGCGATGCTCTCGATCTGTGCCTGGCGTGCAAGGGATGCAAGACCGACTGCCCCGCCAACGTGGACATGGCGACCTACAAGGCGGAGTTCCTGGCCCACCACTACCGGCACCGGCAGTGGCGCAGGCCGAGGGCGCACCTGTCCATGGGCTGGTTGCCGGCGGTGGCACGGCTGGTATCGAAGACGCGGCTAGCCTCCGTGGTGAACGCGGTCACCCACGCGCCGCTGCTGTCGCGCCTCGCCGTGGCGGCCGCGGGTGTGGAGGACCGCGAGATCCCGTTGTTCGCCGGGGAGACGTTCCAGCAGTGGTTCCAGCGCCATGAGCCGCGCGGGACCGGTTCGCGGGGCACGGTGCTGTTGTGGCCGGACACGTTCACCAACCACTTCCATCCCGGCATCGCGCGGGCGGCCGTGCAGCTGGTCGAGGACGCCGGGTGGCGGGTGGTCGTTCCGGAGCAACCGGTCTGTTGTGGACTGACCTGGATCTCCACCGGGCAGCTGGCCACCGGCAAGAAGATCCTGACCCGCACGGTCGAGACCCTGGCCCCGCACCTGCGGGCCGGCGGGCTGGTCCTGGGGCTGGAACCCAGCTGTACCGCGGTGTTCCGGTCCGATGCCATGGAGCTGTTCCCGGAGAACCTGGACGTGCGGCGGCTCCAGCGGCAGACGGTGACCCTGGCCGAGCTGCTCACCGAGCACTCCAACGGCTACGAGCCGAAGCCGCTGCCGGACGGCACCCGAGCGATCGCGCAGGTGCACTGCCACCAGCACGCGGTCCTCGGCTGGGACGCCGACGAGAAACTGTTGCAGCAGGCGGGTGTCCGGGTGGAGCACCTGGAGTCCGGCTGCTGCGGGCTGGCCGGCAACTTCGGCTTCGAGCCGGGTCACCGCGAGGTGAGCGAGGCCTGCGCGGAACGGGTTCTGCTCCCCCGGGTCCGGGATACCGAGGCGGACACGGTGATCCTGGCCGACGGGTTCAGTTGCCGCACCCAGATCCACGAGCTGAACAGCGGCGGGCGCGAAGGCGTCCACCTGGCCGAGCTGCTCGCCGCGCCCGAGCACATCGACGAACCGGTCGACACACCAGAGCACATCTACGCGCAGCGACCCCGTACGCCCGGACGCGCCGCCACCACTGCCGCGCTGGCCGGCGCCGCGGCCATCGCGGGCACCGGCCTGGCGGGTCTGCTGCGGTGGCTGCGCAAACGATGAGGAGGATTTCCCAATGACGCAGACAGTCGGCGACTACGTGGTCCAGCGACTGCGCGACTGGCAGGTGGAGCAGGTCTTCGCCTACCCCGGCGACGGGATCAACGGCATCGTCGCCGCCTTCGGCCGGTCGGACAACCAGCCGCGGTTCGTGCAGGCGCGGCACGAGGAGATGGCCGCGTTCTCCGCTGTGGGCTACGCGAAGTTCAGCGGCCGGGTCGGGATCTGCATGGCCACCTCGGGTCCTGGCGCGATCCACCTGCTGAACGGGCTGTACGACGCCAAACTCGACCACGTGCCGGTCGTGGCGATCGTCGGGCAGACCGCGCGCAGCGCCATGGGCGGCAGCTACCAGCAGGAGGTCGACCTGCAGTCGCTGTTCAAGGACGTCGCCTCGGAGTACCTCGTCGAGGTCAACGTGGCCGAGCAGCTGCCGAACGCGCTCGACCGGGCGATCCGGACCGCCGAGACGCAGCACGCGCCCACCGCTGTGATCATCCCGACCGACCTGCAGGAGGAGCCGTACACCCCGCCGCAGCACGCGTTCAAGCACGTCCCGTCCAGCCGGCCGAGCCACGCCCATCCGACGTTGTGGCCCAACGAGAACGACATCCAGGCCGCTGCGGAGGTGATCAACTCCGGCTCGAAGCTCGCGATCCTGGTCGGTCAGGGCGCTCGCGGTGCCGCGGCCGAGGTCCGGGAGCTGGCCGAGCTGACCGGCGCCGGGGTGGCCAAGGCGTTGCTGGGCAAGGACGTTCTGCCCGATGATCTGTCCTTTGTGACCGGTTCGATCGGGCTGCTGGGTACGCGGCCGAGCTACGAGCTGATGCGGGAGTGCGACACGCTGCTGATCGTGGGCTCGAACTTCCCGTACAGCCAGTTCCTGCCCGACTTCGGCCAGGCCCGCGCGGTGCAGATCGACATCGACGCGCGGATGATCGGCATGCGGTACCCCACCGAGGTCAACCTCGTCGCGGACGCCAGTGCCACGCTGAAGGCGTTGCTGCCGCACATCGAGCGCAAGCCGGACCGCTCCTGGCGGGAGAAGATCGAGAAGAACGTGGCGTCCTGGTGGGAGACCATGGACCGGCAGGCCGAGATCGACGCCAAACCGGTGAACCCCATGCGGATCGTCAGCGAGCTGTCCACCCGGGCCCCGGCGAACGCCATCTTCACCTCGGACTCCGGGTCGGCCGCGAACTGGTACGCGCGCAACCTCCGGATCAAGGAAGGCATGCGCGGGTCGCTGTCGGGCACGCTGGCCACGATGGGACCTGGTGTGCCGTATGCCATCGGCGCCAAGTTCGCGCATCCGGACCGGCCAGTCATCGCGTTGGTCGGCGATGGCGCCATGCAGATGAACGGCATGGCCGAGCTGATCACCATCGCGCGCTACTACGAGCTGTGGTCCGACCCGCGGTGCGTGGTGTGCGTGTTCCACAACAACGACCTCAACCAGGTCACCTGGGAGCTGCGGGCGATGGGCGGCGCGCCGAAGTTCGAGGAGTCCCAGTCACTGCCCGATGTGGACTATGCGGGATTCGCCCGCAGCCTCGGTCTCGACGCGGCCATTGTGGACAGTCCCGACCAGCTGGGCCCGGCCTGGGACCAGGCGTTGACCGCGTCCCGGCCGTTCGTGCTGGACGTGCACTGTGACCCCGAGGTGCCGCCGATTCCGCCGCACGCCACCGTCGAGCAGGTCAAGTCGGTGACCGAGGCGGTGCTCAAGGGCGACCCGGAGGCGTTCCACATGATCGTGCAGGGCATCAAGACCAAGGCCCAGGAAATGCTGCCCGGCAGGAAGTCATGACCGCGAGCGTGCCGGCGATCACCGCGGTGGAGGCCCGCGCCTACCTCGTGCCGACCCGCACGCCCGAAGCCGACGGCACGCTGGAGTGGGACAGTACAACGATTGTCGTCGTCCACGTCCAGGCCGGGCCGGTGACCGGCCTGGGCTGGACGTACGCCGATGTCAGCTGCGTCCCGCTGATCACCGGCACGCTCGGCCCGGTCATCCAGGGCAAGCCGCTGGACGTGCCCGCGCGCTGGTCGGACATGCAGCGGCGGATCCGCAACCTCGGGCGGCCGGGCATCGTCTCCTGTGCACTGTCCGCTGTGGACACCGCGTTGTGGGACGCCGCCGCCCGGTTGCTGGATCTGCCGTTGTGCCGGTTGCTGGGCAAAGCACGTGACGAGGTGGCGCTCTACGGCAGCGGGGGGTTCACCAACCTGACCATCCCGGAGCTGGAGAACCAGCTGGACGGGTGGGTGCACAAGTCCGGCATCCCCCGGGTGAAGATCAAGATCGGCCGGGACCTCGCCCTGGACGTACAGCGCGTGCAGGCAGCGCGAGCGGTGGTGGGCGACGACGTGGAGCTGTACGTCGACGCGAACGGCGCCTACTCCCCCGGCGAGGCCCGCCGGGTCGCCCGCGAACTGGAGGACTACCAGGTGCTGTGGTTCGAGGAACCGGTGACCAGCGACGACCTCGCCGGTCTCGCCGAGCTGCGCCGGACGACCACAGTGGACGTCGCCGCGGGCGAATACGGTTACGACCTAGTCTATTTCGCGCGCATGGTCGGCGCGCGGGCGGTGGACTGCCTGCAGATCGACGTCACCCGCTGCGGCGGGTACACCGAATGGGCCCGGGCCGCCGCGGTCGCGGCCGCAGCGGGCTTGGACGTCTCGGCGCACTGCGCACCGAACCTGTCCGCCCACGCCGGCGCGTCGACGCCGAACTTCCGGCACATCGAATGGTTCGCCGACCACGACCGCATCGAGACGCTGTTGTTCGACGGCGCACTGGATCCCACCGGAGGCCGGGTCCGGCCCGGGGACACGGCCGGCCACGGCCTGACCCTCAAGGACGCCGACGCGGCCGAGTACCTGATCGAGGCATGACCATGAAACCGGACCCGAACTATCACGACAACGCCGCGTTGCGCCTCTACGTGGAGGAAGTGGCCACCCAGCTCGGCGTCGAGGCGGCCGCCACCTGGTCGGAGTACGGTCCGCCGTCGATGGCCTACATCGCACTCGCCGACCGGTCACCGCGGTTCCCGGGCCGGTTCCTGATGCTCCAGTGGACCGACACCGAGGGCTGGAACCTCGCGCTGGAGCCGGCGGGCGGCGAGGATCCGGTCGTGCTGGCGGCCTGGCCGGACCGGGTCTACCCGATGCCGCTGTGGCTCGCCGAACAGGTCCGGCTGGCGATGGCCGAGGACCAGGCCCCGCACTGTGCACTGTGAGATCGGCACTGTGAGATCGGCACTGTGAAGATCGGGCGAGGCTGGATGACACCGAGGATCGAGGACTACGCACTCCTGGGCGACCTGCAGACGGCCGCCCTGCTCTCCCGCGACGGCCGGATCGACTGGCTCTGCCTGCCCCGGTTCGACTCGCCCGCGTGTTTCGCCGCGCTGCTGCACGACCCGCAGGCGGGCATGTGGGAACTGTCCTCTGTGGACGGACACGTGACTCGCCGGGCCTACGCGGGCGAGACGCTGGTCGTCGAGACCGAATGGGCGGCGTCCGGCGGCACCGTCCGGGTCATCGACTTCATGCCGCCGCGCGGGGAGTCGGCCGATGTCGTCCGGATCGTGGAGGGCGTGTCGGGCCGGGTGCCGATGCGGATGAGCCTGCGGATCCGGTTCGGCTACGGCCGCGTGACGCCCTGGGTGCACCACCAGGACGATCAGGTCGCCGCGGTGGCTGGGCCGGACGCGTTGTGGTTGCGGACACCCGTCCGCGTCGAGGGCGGCGATTCCGAGAGCCACGCGGAGTTCACCGTCGGGCCCGGCGACCGCGTGCCGTTCACCCTCACCTACACGCCATCCCACGCGCCCGAGCCGGAACCGGTCAACGCCGACACGGCTCTGGCCGAGACGCAGAAGTTCTGGAACGACTGGATCGCGCAGTGCCAGTACACCGGTCCGTGGCCGGACACGGTCCGGCGTGCGCTGGTGACGTTGAAGGCGTTGACCTACCAGCCGACCGGCGGAATCCTCGCCGCCGCAACGACATCGCTGCCCGAACAGCTCGGCGGCTCGCGCAACTGGGACTACCGCTACTGCTGGCTGCGGGACGCGACGTTCACGCTGCAAGCCTTGCTGGGCACCGGGTTCACCGAGGAAGCGCATGCCTGGCGGGAGTGGCTGGTGCGCGCGATCGCGGGTGACCCGGCCGAGCTCCAGACGATGTACGCGCTCGACGGCGGCCGGTACATCCCGGAGACCTCGCTGGACTGGTTGTCCGGGTACGAAGGTTCGACGCCGGTCCGCGCCGGGAACGACGCCGCCGGTCAGTTCCAGCTGGACGTGTGGGGTGAGGTGCTCAACGGCCTGCATCTGGCGCGCACGGCCGGGTTGCCCGCCTCACAGGCCGCCTGGGAACGGCAACGGGCGCTGCTGGACTTCCTGGAGGGCCACTGGGACCGGCCGGACAACGGGCTGTGGGAGGTCCGTGGCGACCGGCGCCATTTCGTTCATTCCAAGGTGATGGCGTGGACCGGGGTGGACCGCGCGATCCGGATGGCGTCCCGGTACCACCTCGACGCTCCGCTCTCGCAGTGGCGTGACCTGCGCGACCGTATCCACAAGGACGTGTGCGACCGTGGCTACGACACTGAACGTGGCACTTTCACGCAGTTCTACGGCTCTCGGGGCGTCGATGCCGCGCTGCTGCTCATTCCGCGCACTGGGTTCCTGCCGTGGACCGATCCCCGGTTCACCGGGACCCTCAAGGCCGTCCGGACTCACCTCGAGGAGGACGGTTTCGTGCGCCGCTACGACCCGGACGCCGACAAGGACGTGGACGGTTTGGCGGGCAGGCAGGGCAGCTTCATCGCATGCAGCTTCTGGCTCGCCGACGCCCTGCACAACACCGGCCAGACCGCCGAAGCCCGGGCGCTGTTCGAGAAGCTGCTCGACCTGCGCAACGACGTCGGCCTGCTCAGCGAGGAGTACGACACCCACCACAAACGTCAGATCGGCAACACCCCTCAGGGGTTCAGCATGGTCGGCCTGATCAACACCGCCCGGACCCTCACCGGCCAACCCGACGTCGGCACACCCCCACCCGAACACTGATCCCGCTCACCGCCGGATGGTCAGGTATCTCCGGACGGGCTGGTCAGGAGGATCCTTCCGGCTTGTGTGGGCTGTTGGCGGCCGCGTCGGGGTAGTGCATGTCGAAGGCGGGGCGTTCGGAGCGGATGCGTGGGAGTTCCAGGAAGTTGTGCCGCGGGGGTGGGCTGGTGGTGGCCCATTCCAGGGAGTTGCCGAAGCCCCACGGGTCGTCGACCTCCGCGGTGCGGCCGTAGCGGTAGCTCTTGAGCACGTTCCAGATGAACGGCAGCACCGAGGCGCCCAGCAGGAACGCGCCGATCGTGGAGATCAGCTGCAGGGTCGTGAACCCGTCGGTCGGCAGGTAGTCCGCGTACCGGCGGGGCATCCCCTCGTTGCCCAGCCAGTGCTGGACCAGGAAGGTGATGTGGAAGCCGAGGAACGTCGTCCAGAAGTGCAGCTTGCCCAGGCGTTCGTCGAGGAACCGGCCGGTGATCTTGGGGAACCAGAAGTAGATCCCGCCGAAGGTGGCGAACACGATCGTGCCGAACAGCACATAGTGGAAGTGCGCCACCACGAAGTAGGTGTCGTGCACGTGGAAGTCGATCGGTGGTGACGCCAGCAGCACGCCGGTCAGCCCGCCGAGCAGGAACGTGATCATGAACCCGAGGCTCCACAGCATCGGGGTGCTCATGGTGATCTTCCCGTGCCACATGGTCAGGATCCAGTTGAAGAACTTCACCCCGGTCGGCACCGCGATCAGGAAGGTCATGATCGAGAAGAACGGCAGCAGCACCGCGCCGGTGGCGAACATGTGGTGCGCCCACACCACGACGGACAGCGTGGTGATCGCCACCGTCGCCCAGATCAACGCTTTGTAGCCGAACAGGGGTTTCCGGCTGAACACCGGGATGATCTCGGTGACGATCCCGAAGTAGGGCAAGGCGACGATGTAGACCTCGGGATGTCCGAAGAACCAGAACATGTGCTGCCACAGGATCGCGCCGCCGTTGGCCGAGTCGAACACGTGCGCGCCGATGTGCCGGTCGGCCATCAGCCCGAACAGGGCGGCGGTGAGCACGGGGAAGGCGAGCAGCACGAGGATGCTGGTGAAGAAGATGTTCCAGGTGAAGATGGGCATCCGGAACATGGTCATGCCGGGCCCGCGCAGGCACACCACGGTCGTGATCATGTTGACCGCACCCAGGATCGTGGACAGACCGCTGATGATCAGCCCGGCGTTCCACAGGTCCCCGCCGATCCCCGGCGAGTAGAGGTCGTTGGACAGCGGGGTGTAGGCGGTCCAGCCGAACGCGGCCGCGCCCCCGGGCGACAGGAATCCGGACAGCACAATCAATCCGCCGAAAAGGTACAACCAGTAGGACATCGCGTTCAGCCGGGGGAACGCCACGTCCGGCGAGCCGATCTGCAGCGGCAGCACGAAGTTCGCGAACCCGAACACGTTCGGTGTGGCGTACAGCAGCAGCATGATGGTGCCGTGCATGGTGAACAGCTGGTTGTACTGCTCCGGCGACAGGAACTGCAGCCCCGGCACGGCCAGCTCGGCGCGCATCAGCAGCGCCATCACCCCGCCCGCCATGAAGAACGCGAACGAGGTGACCAGGTACATGACCCCGATCTGTTTGTGGTCCGTGGTGCGGAACAAGCGCAGCAGCGCATTGCCTTTGGCGACAGGTGCGCCAATTGTCCTGATCGTCACCGGCTCGGACGTCACCGCCATGCCCCTGGCTACCCGGGGCGGCATGGTTGAAACGTGTCCACTTGGGACTCGTGTGCACCGGCCGCGTACCGGGTACCCGCCCGGCATGACCAGTCCACCTGACCCGGACTTCACCACAACCGAACAACTGGACGAGGACGAGCTGGACACCGACCCGCTGGAGGGCGGCGCGGACCCGCCCGAGCGGTGGTCGGCCGCCGGCCAGTACGGCACGACCCCGCGGGAACAGCGGGAAGGCGAGTCCCTTGACGAGCGGCTCCGTGAGGAGGAACCGGAAATGCCACAGCCACTGCGTGGCCGCAAGATCGCGATCCTGGCCACCGACGGCGTTGAGCAGGTCGAACTGGAGGAACCACGCTCGGCCGTCACCGAAGCGGGCGGCGAGGCCGTGCTGGTGTCCCTGTCCGATGAACCGATCCAGGCGATGAACGCCGACGTCAACAAGGCGGACACGTTCGCGGTCGACCTCACCGTGGAGTCGGCCTCGGCCGAGGACTACGACGCGCTCATCCTGCCGGGCGGCACCACCAACCCGGACCGGCTCCGCCAGGACACCCAGGCGGTCAGCTTCGTGATGGACTTCTTCCAGTCCGGTAAGCCCATCGCGGCCATCTGCCACGGCCCATGGCTGCTGGTGGAGGCCGATGTCGTCCGCGGCCGCACGCTGACCTCGTACCCGAGCGTGCGCACCGACATCCGCAACGCCGGTGGCACGGTGGTCGACAAGGAGGTCGTCATCGACGGCGGCCTGATCACCAGCCGCAACCCGGACGACCTGCCCGCGTTCTGTGAGGCACTGGTTCGTGAGTTCGCCGCCGCGCAGTCGTAGCCGGGAGAACGGCCTGCTGCTGGTCGTCATGTGCGTGGGCATGTTCCTGGTGCAGCTGGACGTCACCGTGGTGAACGTTGCCCTGCCACAGATCGCCGACGACCTGCACACCGGTTTGCAGGGACAGCAGTGGGTGGTCGACGGGTACGCCGTCGTCCTCGCGAGCCTGCTGCTGGCCGGGGGCACGATCGGTGACCGGTACGGCCACAAACGGGTCGTGCTGACCGGTTTGGCCCTGTTCGGCGCCGCGTCGCTGGTCTGCGGCGTGGCGCCGAACGTCGGCCTGCTCATCGCCGGACGGGCCCTGCAGGGGCTGGGTGCTGCCCTGTTGCTGCCCGGCACGCTGGCCGTGATCACGCGGGCGTTCCCGGACGAGAAGGAGCAGGCGCACGCGGTCGGCATCTGGGCCGGCGTGTCCGCACTGGCGCTGCCCGCCGGGCCGCTGCTCGGCGGCGCGCTGGTGTCCGGGGTGAGCTGGCGGGCGGTGTTCCTGATCAACCTGCCGGTCATCGCGGTCGCGTTCCCCGCGGCGATCCGGCTGGTCCGCGAAACCGTCGACAAACACCCACGCCGCCTGGACATCCCCGGCATGGCCCTGGCGACGCTGACCTTGGCCGCAGTGGTCTACGCGGTCATCACCAGCGGACCCAACACCGCTGTGTGGGTCGCCGCCGCGGCCTCGCTGGCCGGGTTCCTGCTGTGGGAACGGCATACGCCAGATCCGTTGCTGCCGTTGCCTTTGCTGCGTCACCCGGCCTTCGCCGGACCGAACCTCGTGGCCGGGGCGATGAACCTCGTCGGGATCGGCACGATCTTCGTGGCGACGCTGTACCTGCAGACCGTTCAGCACCACAGCGCGATCGTCGCGGGCGCGATGCTGCTGCCGTTGTTCGTGCCGCTGGCCGCGCTGGCCCCAGTCACCGGACGGCTGACCGGCCGCTACGGTCCCCGGCTGCCGATGACCGGCGGGCTGGTCCTCGGCATCCTCGGGTCCCTGGCCCTGCTCGGGCTGTCCCCCACCAGTTCGTACGGCCGGCTACTCCCGGTGCTGCTCGGCCTCGGCGTCGGGATGGGCCTGCTCACCGCCGCCGTGGTCGCCGCCGCCGTCCGCTCGGTGCCTCCCGACCGGTCGGGTTTGGCCAGCGGCGTGAACAACACCGCCCGCCAGACCGCCGGAGCCATCGCCGTGGCCGCATACGGCGCCATCGCCGGGTCGCCCACCGACGGCGCCGGGTTCACCTCGGGTCTGCACACGATCGGCGTGATCGGCGCGGTCGCCTGGGCCGCGGCGCTGGCGTTGACCTGGTTGACGGTTCCCAGCAAGTAACTGGCCGTGTGTCACATCCCGCGGCGACACGCTGTCCTAGCTGCTGACGACTCGCGTTCCTAAGGAGGCAAAGTGTCTTTGGCAGCACAGGTACTCGAGACCCATCCAACCGCCCAGGGTGGACCGAACCGGGACGCGCTCGCCAAGTGCGTCGAAGAATGCTTCACCTGCGCCCAGGTTTGCACGTCGTGCGCGGACGCGTGCCTGAGCGAGCCGAACATCGCCGAGATGACCAAATGCGTCCGCTCGGCCCTCGACTGCGCTGATATCTGTGACACCACCGGCCGTGTGCTGTCCCGGCAGACCAGCACCGACACCAACGTCGTTCGCTCGGTCCTGGAAGCGTGCGCCGCGGCCTGCAAGGCATGCGGCGACGAGTGCGAGCGTCACGCGACCATGCATGAGCACTGCCGCATCTGCGCCGAGGCCTGCAGGCGGTGTGAGCAGGCTTGCCGCGACCTGCTCGCGTCGCTGGCCTGACCGGCCACTGTGGTTCCCCTCGGTTTGCGGGAACCACAGCTACACGTCGTGATCAAGACGAGTGCAGGGTGGGACGGGTGCCGACGGGCTGACTGCGCACCATTCTTCGCCCGCAGTGCGAGCACTGAAACCTCAGGTCGACCGATATGGCCGAGAGCTTATCCAGGCTCAGCGATGTCGTTGAGCGGGCCGGTACACGCGCTGGTGCGGGAGGATGCGTGTGTCGAGATTGGACAGTCGCGCCGCTTACGCCCGGCCCCGCTAGGACGCCGCGCGCACCACCGCTGTTTGTGGCACGATCGGATCAAGGCGGGCCTGTTCCTGACATGAGGGGATGCTCATGGACGACAAGACCACTGAAGTTCCACCCCGGTTCTGGGTCGGCAACCTGCACTCGTTGCTCTGCGCCTTCTACGCGGTCATCCTCGTGCTGCTGGCCTTCACCTGGAGCGACCAGACCAAGACCGACATGAACATCAGCAGCCCGTTCCTCCTCGTCGTCGCCGCCATCCTGCTGATCCTCAGCTTCGTGTTCGCCCAGCTGGCCGGTGCCGACCGCCGGGCCGCCGAGGAGCAGGCCGCTCAGCAGGCCGCCAGGTCCAACAACCGCTCCATCTGAGCCACCGGCAGATACCCGGACCCGGCCGCGGGGGCCTTCACCACCGGTTCCGCCTCGTCGTCCAGTAGCCGGACGAGAGCGGGCACCGGCAGGTTGCGATGCCCCGCCACCGCGATCCGCACCCGGCTGTCCGTGTCACCGGCCAGCGGCACGGCGAGCCCTGCAGGCAGGTCCGGATCACGCGGCGCGAGGCACCGCATCCTGGGGTCCGGGTCCCCGGCGAACCGCTGCAGGGTCTCCGCCGGGAAGACGAAGTCGTCCGCAGGCCGCCACCTGGTGCGCTTCACCGGCCGGTACTCCCGGTCCGATCCACCCGGCGGTGGCGAGATCCACCAGGTGCGGTGCGCTGCGGGCCATCGCCGTGCGCACCGTGCTGTCCTCATCCCGAAGCAGCCGCTGCACAACATCCGGCGGCAGGTCCCGGGACAACGCTGCCGACGCCCGGATACACGGGAACGGCGAGTCCACATGAGACAGTGGCTGATCGGCGGTCCACTTCACCCGAAGCATCTGTAACTCGATCCACCCCGCGAGGCCCCAAGGGTCGTCATCCCGCGCCGACGCGCCCTCCAGACTGGCGTAGATCGCCGCCCGCAACCCGTCGGGAGTGTCCGCCCGCGCGAAGACACCGGCCCGCACCAGGCCATTCGGGTCCGCGCCAAGCTCGTCCCGCAGGTCGGCGGGCCGCTGAGGATGCCTGGCGACCTCCGCCCGCACCTGCTCATCCGGATCCCGGGCCAGCCGCTCGGCGGTGGACGCGTTGCGCCAGCCATCCGCGAAGCACGCAACCACTGGCACGACTGGACCGACCTCGTCCACCCCGGCCAGACCACCTAGCCGGCCAGCGAAATCACGGGCACCCCAGGGAAAAGCTCATCTCCGGCTGAGGCCTCCGTCCACGAAGTACTGGCTGGCGGTCACATAGGAGGCTTCGTCGGAGAGCAGGAACAACGCGACCGCGGCTGCCTCGTTCGCCGTGCCGACGCGGCCGAGTGGGGTGCGGCCGGACACGTCGGCCTCGAAGTCCGCCCGGAACTCGTCGGGCATGAAGCCGCGGAAGTCGGTGTCGATGGCGCCGGGCACCAGGGTGTTGACCCGGATGCCACGGCCGGCGAACTCGGCGGCCCAGCCGCGGGCCACCGCGACCAGCGCACCCTTCGTCGCCGCGTAGACGGTCGCCATCGGACTGCCCTCGTAGGTCGACGTCGATGAGGTGACCACCACCGACGCGCCGTCGGCGAGGTGCCCGCCCAGCCGCGCGAGCTGGAGCACCGGGCCGCGGACGTTGGTGCGCATCATCCGGTCGAAGAACTCGGCGGTGATCTCGTCCACCGCGGCCACGTCCGCGTACCCGGCGTTCAACCACAGACCGTGCAGCGGCCCCACCTGGGCGACAGCGCTGGCCAGCTCGTCGGCCGCCTCCGGGTCACTCGCGTCGTTGCGCAGCACCGTCACACCGGGTAGCGCCTCCTGCACGGCTTTGAGCCGGTCCGGCCTGGTCCCGGTGAGAATCACCTCACCACCCTCCCGGACGATCCGTTCGGCACCCGCGAGCCCAATGCCGCTGGTACCCCCAGTGATCAGAACCCGTTTCCCAGTGAACCTCGACATACCACCTGTTTACCCATCTACCAAGAACCCAATCAAAGTCCACAGTAGACGCGAAATGTGACGGCGGTCTCCCCCGCATCCATTCTGTAGCACGCAAAGTAGCCGAATGCCAGTTCGCCGGGTTCCACGACCGGATGGTGGAACGATTTGGATCGGGGTTCTGGTGGCCGGATGGTGGCGGTCAGGATTCTTCAGGGGAAAGGCAGTCATGGCTGAGCAGAACATCTCCGGCGGCGCCACCGCGCTTCCGGAGCGGCCGAAGCGCAACCGCGGGCTTCTGATCGGAATCGCGGTGGTTGTTGTCGTCGCTGTGGCGGCGGTCATTGTGTTCGCGACTCGGGGGCAGGACGCGGCGGCCGGGAGGACGACGGTGCGGATCGGGACCACGGAGGCGGGTGCGGCGTACTGGGGTACGTTCCGGGATCTGGCCGCGCAGCAGGGGATCGACCTGGAGGTGGTCAGTTTCAGTGACTACACGCAGGCCAACCCGGCGCTGTCGCAGGGCCGGATCGATCTGAACCTCTTCCAGCACTTGCTGTTCCTGGCCAACTACAATGTGGCCAACAACGACACGCTCACGCCGATCGCGTCTACCTATGTGGTCCCGTTGTCGTTGTACTCGCGCAAACACAGTGCTGTCGCGGAGGTTCCGGCTGGTGGCACGGTCGCCATCCCGAACGACCCGACCAACCAGGCCCGCGCGCTGCTGGTGTTGCAGAAGGCCGGTTTGGTCACGCTCAAGGGCGGCGGCAACGTGCTGTCCACACCGGCCGAGATCGACAAGGAACGGTCCAAGATCGTTGTCACGCCGGTGGATGCCGCGCAGACCGTGGCCGCACTGCCCTCCGTGGACGGTGCCATCGTGAACAACAACTTCGCCCTCAACGGTGGTCTGGACCCCTCCAAGGCGTTGTTCGCCGACAACCCGGCGGACCCGGCCGCCGAGCCGTACATCAACGCGATCGTCGCCAGGGCCGCGGACAAGGACAACCCGGTGTACGCCGAGGTCGCCAAGATCTACAAGAACCCGCAGGTGGCCGACAAGGTCCGCGCCGAGGCCAAGAACACGTCGGTGCTCGTCGACCGCGCCCCGGCCGACCTGGCCGCGATCCTCGGCCGGTTGTCCACCACGATCCGCTCGACCCGGTCGTGACCGCGCCGCTGATCGAGTTCCGGGGTGTCGGCAAGACCTTCGGCGGCGTGACGGCGCTGGACCGCGTCGACCTGACCATCGACGCGGGCGAGATCTACGCGGTCATCGGTCACTCCGGCGCGGGCAAAAGCACGCTGGTGCGGCTGGTCAACGCCCTGGAACGGCCCACCTCCGGGACCGTCCTGGTGGACGGCGTGGACATCACCGATCTGCCGGAGCGGCGGCTGCGGCAGGTCCGGCTGGGTATCGGCATGGTGTTCCAGCAGTTCAACCTGCTGCGCTCGCGCACGGTGTTCGGCAACGTGGCCTACCCGCTCAAGGTCGCGGGCTGGAACAAGGCCGACCGGGAGAAGCGGGTGGCCGAGCTGCTGAACTTCGTCGGGATCGCCGACCGCGCCTGGCACTACCCCGACCAGCTGTCCGGCGGGCAGAAGCAGCGCGTCGGGATCGCCCGCGCGCTGGCCACGAACCCGAGGATCCTGCTGGCCGACGAGTCGACCAGCGCGCTCGACCCGGAGACCACCGGCGAGGTGCTTCGCCTGCTGCGCCGGGTGAACCGCGAGTTCGGCGTGACGATCGTGGTGATCACGCACGAGATGGAGGTCGTCCGGGAGATCGCCGACCGGGTGGCGGTGCTGCAGGACGGACGCGTGATCGAGCAGGGTCCTGTTAGGACAGTGTTCGCCGAGCCCCGCGAGCCGACCACGAAGAAGTTCGTCGAGACCGTGCTGCGCGCGCGGCCCGATCCCGGTGACCTGGAACGGATCCGGGAACGCCATCCGGGCCGGCTGGTGGTCGCGCGGGTCAGCGACGACCGCCGGGTGGGTGGCGTGCTGTCGGATGCCTTGGGGCGCTACGACGTGCGGTTCGAGATCGTGCACGGCGGTGTCAAGGAACTGGGCAGCACCTCGTTCGGCAGCCTCACGCTCGAACTGACCGGCGCCGACGTGGACAAGCTCATCGCCGACCTCCGCGCGGCCACCGATGTGGAGGAACTGACCTGATGGGCACCAACTGGGACACCCTGCGGCCGCTGCTGTTCGACTCCATTGGACAGACACTGTGGATGGTCGCCGCAACCCTTGTGGTGGGCGGGTTTCTGGGCCTGCTGCTGGGTATCGCGCTCTACAGCACGCGCCCGGGCGGAATCCTGGCCAACCGCCCGGTGCACACCGTGCTGAACGTGGCGGTGAACATCATCCGGCCGATCCCGTTCATCATCTTCATCACCGCCATCGGCCCGGTGACCATCGCCGTGGTGGGCACCCAGCTGGGCACCGCCGCGGCCACGTTCGCCCTGATCGCGGCCGCCACGTTCGGCATCTCCCGGATCGTCGAGCAGAACCTCGTCACCATCGACCCCGGCGTCATCGAGGCCGCCCGCGCGATGGGCGCGAGCCCGCTGAGGATCATCACCTCGCTGCTCGTTCCGGAGGCCCTCGGGCCGCTGATCCTGGGCTATACCTTCGTCTTCGTCGCGGTGGTGGACATGTCCGCGGTGGCGGGCGCGATCGGCGGCGGCGGGCTGGGCGACTTCGCCATCGTCTACGGCTACCAGCGGTTCAACTGGGCGGTCACCGGCGTGGCGGTCGCGATCATCATCGTCCTGGTGCAGCTGGCCCAGTTCACCGGAAACCGGCTGGCCCGCCGCGTCATGCGCCGCTGACCGGCGCCGGTTGTGGCAGCATCAGGACCACAGCCGGGCAGGAAGGAAGCGGCATGGCGCTGGGGCGAGTACTGGTGATCGGGCTGGATCCGGCCAAACTCGACGGCTGGGATCCCGAGCCGGTCCAGGCGGCGATCGCACGTGGTCACGCGCGGTTCGGTGAGTTGGGGATCGAGGCCGACATGTGCCTGGTGGACCCCGCGGACAACGCCGAGGCGGCGATCGTGGAAGCGTTGACCCGCAAGGACTACGCGTGCGTGGTGATCGGCGGCGGGATCCGCAAGCACGAGCCGCTGCTCGACCTGTTCGAGAAGGTCGTGAACCTGGTCCGCCTGCACGCACCCAACGCGGCGATCGCCTTCAACAACACCCCGGAGGACACCCCCGACGCCGCCCTCCGCTGGCTTGGCAGGTAACCGCCGAGCCACTTTCCGCTGGCAGCCCACTACCGAGGGACCTTCCTTCCGGGCCGCCACTCCACAGTGGCGAACGATCATTCGCCTGGGCCGCAGTCAACCCATGCCCCCGATCTGAACGGACCGGAGCGTGGGCTCCCATTGACAGGGGGGAGTCTCAGAATCCGTACCCGGCGAAGCGCGACCGGATGAAGCGCGACGAAAGGCTCATCGACCGTGCGAATCCCAAGGACATGGCGGAGATCGCCCGGGCGCTGACCCTCCGTGGCAGCTCGGGCTGTTGCGCCGCGAGCAAGTTCCGCCTGGCGCCGCCACCGGTGATGGACCGGATCACGGTTCATAGGCCCCGACGTTCACAACATGCAGGCCTGGGCCACTTTGGACCGGGTTTGAAGCGCCCGGAGACCATAGGATCGGGCGATGTCAGGCGAACTGCCGCCGGCCGGGACCGCTACCGGCCGGAAACCGCGTTATCGCACCTGGATCCGCAGGTCCCGGCTGGTGGTGTTCGCCGGGTTGAGCGTGGTCTGCCTGGTCGGGGCGGTGTTGGCGTTTCTGTCGCCGTGGTTCCTGTTGTTCCTGCTTCCGCTGGGCCTTTTCGGTTACATAACAACGATTCTGGCGCTCACCGTGTACCGGTTCGCGCCGTGGGGCGGGGATCTGCAGCGCCGGGTCCACGAGCTGATCGTGGCCAAGGCCGCGCTTCCGCCCGGCAGCAAGGCACTGGATGTGGGTTGTGGGAGTGGGAGCCTGGCCATCAAGCTCGCGAAGGCGGGCAGCGTCGTGACCGGCGTCGACTCGTGGGGCCAGGACTGGGAGTACTCCAAGGATCTCTGCGAGGACAACGCGCGGATCGAGCAGGTGGCCGACCGCACCGCCTTCGACAACCAGAGCGGCGCGGCGCTCCGGTTCGACGACGGCAGCTTCGACGCGGTCGTCAGTTGCCTGACGTTCCACGAGATCGCAGATGTGGAACGCAAGACCGACGGTGTGGCCGAGGCTTTGCGGGTGCTACGGCCGGGTGGGCGGTTCGTGTTCGTCGACCTGTTCGGCGATCCGGCGTTCTACCCCGACGGTGTGCTGGCGGCGATCGACCGGGCCGGGGCGTCGGTCGTGGAGTCCGGCAGCCTGGCCGAGTCCCTGCCGTTGCCGTTCCCGTTGCGGCACCCCAAAGTGCTCGGCCACGCGATGCTGGTCGCCGGCACGAAGGACTCATGACGTCCACGGTCGGAGTTTGTGCGGGTTGCGGACCGCCCAGATGCGCTTGATCCGGTCGCCCTCGATCTGGAACGCGTACACCGTCACGGTGACGCCGTCGAGCTGGGCGATCAGGCCCGGCTGCCCGTTGACGGTGGTCTCGTGCAGCGTCAGGCCGGGTGCGACGTTGGCGATGTGGACATACAGACCGGCCACTTGTTCACTGCCGTGGATCGGTTCGAGATGGGCGATGACCAGGCCGTCGCTGTCCGCCACCGTCGTGGCGCCGGGGTCGAGCAGGCCGACCAGGGCCTTGATGTCCTTGGCCTCCCAGGCGGCCTTGAAGTCCCGCACGAGCGCGGCCTGCCGGGCCTCCGGAACAGGCCGAACGGCCCGGACCCGGCGGCGGGCCGACGACGCCAGCTGACGGCAGGCCGCCTGCGACCGGCCCAGCACCCCGGCGACGTCGGCGAACGAGTACCGGAACACGTCGTGCAGGACGAACGCGACCCGCTCGGCCGGGGTCATCGAGTCGAGCACGACCAGGAACGCCATGGTGATCGACTCGTCCAGGGTGACCCGGTCGGCCGGATCGGCGTCCGGCCGGCCGCTGAACCACTCGGTGTGCCCCGGCAGCGGCTCGGGGACCCACTCCCCCACGTACGTCTCGCGCCGGGCCCGCGCCGAGCCGAGCTGCGTGAGGCAGATGCGGCTGGCGACCGTGGTCAGCCAGGCACCCGGCGACTCGATGGCCTCCTGCTGGTCGGCTGACATGGCGTACCAGCGGGCATAGGTCTCCTGGACGACGTCCTCGGCGTCGGCGATCGACCCCAGCAGCCGGTACGCCAGGCCGATCAGCTGACGCCGTTCGCTCATGATCGCGGTCATCGGGCTCCCCTTCTCATCGCGGCTCACCACTCCGACACCTGAGCGCCCGGAAACGTGACCTCACATTCGCGCGCGCCACCTGGTCGGACTCCTGGAGACCACACAGGAGGAACCATGACCACGCTTTTCACCGCTCCCGCGTCCGCCCGGAGCCTGGACCGGGCGGCCACCGCGCTGAAGGAACACGGCTTCGCGGCCGAGATCCTCCAAAACGCCGAAGCAGCCCGTGACCGTGTGAAAGAGCTGATCCCGGAGGGTGCGAGCGTGTTCACCGGGGCCAGCGAGACCCTGCGGCTGTCGGGCATCGAGCAGGACATCGCCACCAGCGGCCGCTATGAGGCCATCCGGCCCCGCGTGCTCGCCATGGACCGCGCCACCCAGTCCGACGAGATCCGGCGGCTGGTCTCCGCCCCGGACGTCTCGCTGGGCAGCGTCGCCGCGGTGACCGAAACCGGCTCGCTGCTGATCGCCTCGGCCAGCGGCAGCCAGGTCCCGGCGTTCTCCGGCGGCGCGGGCCACCGGATCTACCTCGCCGGGGCGCAGAAGGTCGTCCCCGACCTGCCCACCGCGCTGCGCCGCCTGGAGGAACACTCCCTCCCGCTGGAAAGCGAACGCGCGATGGCCGCCTACGGTGTGCCCAGTGTCGTCAACCGCCTGCTCGTCCTCAACGGCGAACCGTTCCCCGGACAGGCCACCGTGCTGCTGCTCCGCGAGGCCATCGGGTTCTGAACCGGTCAGCGGTGGTCCCGCACCCGTGCGCGGCAGGCGCGGGACCACCAGGCCGATCAGGGCGGATCAGCCGGCCTTGCCGGCACCTGCCCCGTTCTGCACGGCCGCCTTGACGCCACTGGCGGTGTCGAGCGTGTACGAGTACGGGATCGCCTTGACGCTCCCGCCCTGCTGCCCGCTGCCCGAGCCGGTGAGGAAGTTGTTCCGCGCCACCAGCGCACCGGCGGGCGAGCTGCCCTCACCGAGGTGGAACGGGTCCTTGACGTTCTCGAAGTAGTTGCCCTCGACCAGAACGCCGGCCTCCATTGTGGACGCCACGCCGTAGCTGGTCACACCGGCGTAGTAGTTGTTGTAGACGTGCACGGGATTGCCGAACCGGACTCGTGGGTGCCGTTGGGTCGTGGCGTCGAACCAGTTGTGGTGGTAGGACACCCGCAGGTGGCCGCGGTCCTGGCTGCCGTTGTCGTCGCTGTGCCCGAGCAGCATCGTCTTGTCGTGGTTGAGGAACTTGTTCCACGACACGGTGATGAAGTCGGATGCGCGCTTGATGTCGATCAGGCCGTCGTGCGCGTGGGACAACGTGTTGTGGTCGATCCAGACCTTCGTCGAGCCCTCCTGGACGTTGATGGCGTCGTCCGAGGAGTCCTTGAAGTTCAGGTTCTGGATGATCACGTTGGTGACGCCGGACAGGTTGAGCCCGCCACCGCTGATGCCGGACCCCGAGCCGACCCCCACGAGGGTCTTGTTGGACGCCACCTTCTGCATACCGCTCACCGTGATCATCCCGCTGACCCGGATGACCGCGGCCGGGCCGGCCTTCATCGCGGTGATCAGTGCGGACGCGGTGGTGACCGTCACCGGTGTGGCGCTGCCACCGCCGGTGGTTCCCGCGCCGAACCCGGTCGGCGATCCGGCCGCGGACGCCTGCCCCGCGGTGACGACGGTCAACGCCGCGGCCATGGTGGCCACGACACCGCCGGTGAACGCTCGGCGTGAAATGGACATGTCTCGTTCCCTTCCTTCCCTTGGTCGTCCGCCGAGCCGTTAGCGGTAGGTGACGTCAGAGGTCTTGTACAGGCAGTTCGTGCTGTCCGGACCGGACCCGATCTCGGTCGGCTCGCCGCTGGTGACGCCCTTGTACTTGTCGCACACCTTGATCTTCTTCTTGCTGTCGTTGACGATCGTGATGCGCGTCAGTTTGGCGGTGTCGCCGTAGTTGGTGTTGATGCCGACGATGGCTTTGCCGGGGGCGGTCGCGGTGATGTTGTCGACCACGACGTTGCGGCGGTACTGGGTCTTGCAGTTGCCGCAGGACCGGTAGAGCTTGCCGAAGTCGTCCACCTGGAAGTTGCGGATGATCATCGTGCCCGGACCGTTGTGCTGGAACACCTTGTCGGACGCCTTGCGGGCGCCGCCGCCGTCGATGGTCATGGTCTGCGACGATGAGGTGCCCTTGAGCGTGGCCGCGTCCTCGCCGACGTCCTCCCACCAGACGTTCAGCAGCGTGCACGTGCCGGCGCAGTGCACACCGTCGGCGGCCGGGCTGCCCAGGATGACGTTCTTCAGCGTGGAGCCCGCGGCCAGGTCGAAGATCGGGTCCTGATCCTCGTTCTGGCCGCCGCTGCCGAGCGCGCCGGTGCCGTAGAAGCGTTTCATGCCACCGTCGTAGACGCCGCTGACGGGAATGGTGGCGCTGACCGGTTGGGACGATGTCGGGGTGGGCCAGCTGGCAGCGGTTGCACCGGCCGGTACGGCGACCAAGGCAGCACCGACCATCATTACCACTGTGGACAGTTTCTTGAGTGCAGGGAACACCAAGAACCTCCCTTTCACAGAGTTAGTTTCGGCCGACCCCCGCTCTGTCGCGCACCAGGCGCGGCACCGCGATGGTGGGGTCGACATGGGTGACGAGCGTGGGCTGCCAGCCCACGTCCGTCGCGAGATCGGGGTCGAAGTCCCGGTTGTACGCGGCGACCAGGTCCACCGGCCGGCGGTTGACGATCGTGCCGGTCGCGTGGATGGCCGTTCCCTTCCAGTAGTGGACGATCGTGCTTGGGTTCACGTTCGCCGTCTCGAAGAAGTTGTTCTCCGCGTAGATCCTTGACTCGACCCCGACCCCCAGCGAGTACGAGTACTGCGCTGAGTCCGGGATGACATACAGGTTGTTGTAGACGTGCACCTGGCCGTAACGCACTCGCGGTGCCCGCTGGCCCAGGTTCTCGAACATGTTGTGGTGCAGGGTGATGCGCAGCTTGCCGACGTCATAGGTGGGCTTGTCGGTGTTGCCGAGCAGCATGGACTTGTCGTGGTCGTGCAGGTAGTTGTAGGTCGCGGTCACCAGGTCCGTGCCGTTGACCATGTCGAACAGTCCATCGTGGACCTCCCAGCGGTGCCCGAAGTACGTGGGCAGCTCGGTGGTGGCGCCGTCGCTGAACTCGCAGTGGTCCACCCACACGTGGGTCGCACCCATCAGGGTCAGGTTGTCGTACTCGGAGTTCCAGTTGCCGGTGGCACCATCGTTCGGATCCCATTGCGGGAAGCAGTCGTACGCGTCCTCGAACCGCAGGTTGCGGATGATCACGTTGTCCGAGCGCACCATCAGGTTGACGCCACGGAGGGTGGCGTCGTCGCCTAAGCCCACGATCGTCGTGTTCGCCCCGACCGGAATCACCACCCGCGCCTGTTGGTTGGCTTGCGACCGGGCACGCGCTTCCTCCAGCGGCCCGGTCACCGGCGCGGTTCCCCAGGTGGCCGGGTCGTACTGCTTGAGGTACGCGGCGAGGCTGTAGCCGGGGTCGGCGTACTGGTCACAGGTCATCGGCGAGTTGCCGTCGACCGTCCCGGCGACATACACGATCTTCGGGGTGTCGCCGGTCAACGCGGTCACCAGCTGGGATCTATTGTGGACGGTGTAAACGTGGTCCCTGGTGGCGGTCGAGCCGCCGGTCGTGCCCGCGCCCCACCCGTCCCTGGGGCCCAGCACCTGGCGGCCCAGGTTCTCGAAGTCGGCACTTGCCGGGACCGCCGTCGCGACAAGCAAGATCGCTGCCAGGAATAACTTCATAGCTTCTCCGCGAGGTAGTTCTCGATCCTTTCGGTGTCCCAGGCCCCGTCGGCGATCACGGCGTGGTGCGTGAAGGTGACCGGCTCTCCGGGTTCGAGCAGGAGCGGTTCGTGGAACGTGACGGCGAAGCTGACCACCGGGAAGGGCGCCGACCGGACGTACCACGGCGTGGGATATCGGACGTTCGACGGCCGGTCCACGAAGACCACAGTGGACTGTCGCAGCGTGATGTCGTGCCGCCCGACGAAAGCCAGCCAGGATGCCCGGTGCCCCATGGCGTCGTCCCCGCTGACGCCGTCCGAGGTGATCACCTGGCCGCCGACGAAGGATCGTGGCCCGCGCCAGAACAACCCGCCGTAGCCCGCGGTCGGCCTGCCCTCGGTGACCGGGCTGCCCCACCGCAGTTGCCGGTCGCTGGTGTTGCACAGGCGGCTGGTCCAGGTCAGCAGCCACGACCCGGCGGAGAAGTCCACATCGGACACCTCGATGAACCGGTCCTCCAGCAGCCACGGTTCGCCGGACCTCGTCTGCCAGATCAGCCGGTGGCCGAGTTCGGCGCGACCGTCGGCCGACCGGGTGTGGTGCCAGTGCACGTGCCTGATGGATCCGTTGTTGTCCAAGGGCGTGTACCCCTGGTCGCGGACGAAGGTGCGCCCGCCCCAGAAGTTCTCGCCGGAAAGGTTGGCGGCGGTGAACTGCAGGCCGTTGTGCCAGGTGTGGTCGTGCGGGCGGACCGCGCTGACCACCTCCCCAGCGGTGGTGCGCAAGGGATGCAGGTACGGCTTGGGCGAGTCGGACTGCGGCGCGCCTGGCATGACCACGTACTCGGCCAGCTCGACGTCACCCGCCTGGACCCGGATGCCGCCCTCGGTGGTGACCACCTGGAGCGTGTCGGTCAGCTCGCCCATGCCACCCCCAGTTCGGAGAACAACGCCATTTCCTCGGCCGCCGCCTCGACCAGCCGGTCCACGCCGTGCACCACGTACCGGCGCTCCAGGCCGTCGTCGATCGACTGCACCCACTGCGCCGGAATCCGGGTCGGCCCGGCCGAGTCCCGGACCGCCTGGACGAACGCCGTGAAAGCGCGCGTGTGACTCAACGGCGCCACCAGCGGGGTACGGTCGCGCACATGGCCGGCCAGGTTGCGCAGCAGGTCGATCGGCGGCCCCACCGGGATGCGGGTGTCGTTGATCTCCAGCCAGTCCGAGCGGTACCACCAGCGGGCCTTGCCGCGGGTGGTGTGCAGGACGACGTACGGCTCCTGTTGTCCTTCCGCGCACAGGGTTGCGGCGGCCACGACTTGGATGCCGTTGGGGAAGGTCAGCCTTGCACTGGCGGTGTCGTCGGCCTCGATCCGGCGGGCGTGGTGCAGCTCGACCTCGATCCGTGAGGGCAGCATGTCCGCCTGACCGGCTACGAGGATCGCCGAGGCGACCGCGTGCGCGAACGGGTTCGTCAAGGCCCCGTCGACCACGAACGCCTCCCCCAGCCTGCGCCTGCCTGCCCACGGGTTGCGGCCGTAGTACCGATCGCGCCGCACCCACGCCCCCGCAGCACCGACACCGGTCAGCTTTCCCAGCACCCCGGCGGCCAACGCAGCTCGCAACGCGGGCAACGCCATCGACCCGAAGCTCTGGAACCCCACCTGGACAGCGGTGCCCCGGGCGGCCGACGCCAGCTGTTCGAACTCGGCGAGCGACAGCACCGGCGGTTTCTCGACCAGGACATGGCATCCCGCGCCCACAGCGGCCAACGCGACCGACAGGTGGGTGTGCGGTGGCGTGGCGACCACGGCGATCTGTGGACGTGCGCCATCGAACACCTCGTCGGCATCGGCGCTGATCACGCCGCCGACGGGCAGCAACGCGGCCGCCTCGGGCGACACCGGCCGCACATCGCAGATCCCGGCGAACACGATCTCCCCGGCGTCGTGCAACTCCCGCGCCCGGCGCAGATGCGTCACGGCGTACCCGGACGACCCGAAGACGACAACCCTGGGAGCGCTCACCGAGTCGCTCCCACAGCCGCCAGCGCCAACGGACCGGCCACCAGGAACAGCATCAACGGCTGCATCCACACCAGTACGCCCGCGGTGACAACGGCCGCGACCAATAGCGCCGACGACCGCATACGCAGCCGCACCGCCGACCGCACCGCCGCGACCCACCCATCGCAAGTGGACACAACAGCGCACGTCCGGACCACCACGACGGCCAGGAAAGCGGCGATGAAAGCCAGGAACACCGGCATCACAGCACCTCCCGGCGCGCCCGCCCGCATGGCCGCGAAGTCCAGGACCACCACCAGACCGGCGACGAGAGCCAGCAGCGTGAACGGGACACCGCCACGCAGCTGACGCCGGAACTCGGCCCGGAACAAGGCAACCAACGGCGGGTAGTCCCCATCCCGCCACCGGCTCACCACCGCGCATCCGGCCGCGAACGCCGGGGCCGCGGTGACCACCGGCAGGGACGCCACGCAGACCAGCATCCCGACCTGCAGGCAGTCGCCGAACTCGGTCAGCCGTTCCCGCCACACCGCCATCACCCCTTCAGCCCGCTCGTGGTCACGCCCTGCACGAGCCGGCGCTGGAACACGAGGAAGAACAGCACGATCGGCACCAGCGCCAGCGCGGACATGGCGAACATCGCGCCGAAGTTGGACTGGCTGCTGGTGTCCACGAACAACCGCAGTCCCAAGGGGACGGTGAACTTGTCGGTGTCGTTGAGGTACACCATCTGCGTGAAGAAGTCGTTCCACGTCCAGATGAACGTGAAGATCGACGTGGTGACCAGCGCCGGTTTGGTCAGCGGCAGCACGACGTACCAGAACGTCCGGTACACCCCGCAGCCGTCGATGGTGGCCGCCTCGTCCAGCTCGCGCGGGATGCCCCGGATGAACTGGATGATCAGGAACACGAAGAACGCCTCGGTGGCCAGCAGTTTCGGCAGGATCAGCGGCAGGAAGGTGTTCACCAGCCCGGCCTGCTGGAAGATGATGTACTGCGGGATCAGCGTCACGTGGTGCGGCAGCATCAGGGTGGCGATCATGAACACGAACAGCGGGCCGGACAGTCGGAACCGCAGGCGCGCGAACGCATACGCGGCCAGCGTGCACGACATCACGTTGGCCAGCACCGATCCGCCCGCGACGATGAACGAGTTGAGGAAGAACCGGCCGAACCCGATGCCCGCCGCGCCCTCCCAGCCCTGCCGGTAGCCGTCGAGCACGAACCGGCTCGGCAGCAGGCGCAGGCTGGACAGGATCTCCGCAGGCGGCTTGACCGACGCGAACGCCAGCCACACCAACGGGTACAGCACGACCGCGACCCCGGCCAGACACAGGACGTGCCAGAGCACCCGGCGCGCGGTCATCGGTTGTCCCCGTAGAACACCCACAGCCGGGCGGTGCGGAAGATGACCGCGGTGACGATCCCGATCACGACCAGCAGCACCCACGCCATGGCCGACGCGTACCCCATCCGGAAGTCCTCGAAGCCGCGCTGGAACAGGTACAGCGTGTAGAACAGCGCCGAGTCCGCGGGCCCGCCCCGGCCACCGCCGATCACGAACGCCGGGGTGAACGCCTGGAACGCGTGGATGGCCTCGAGCACCAGGTTGAAGAAGATCACCGGGGACAGCATCGGCAACGTGATGTGCCAGAACCGGTGCAGCGGCCCGGCACCGTCCACTTCGGCAGCTTCGTACAGCTCACGCGGGATCTGCTTGAGCCCGGCCAGGAAGATCACCATCGGCGCGCCGAACTGCCACACCGCCAGCAAAACGATCGACCACAGGCTGTACGAGGGGTCGTCCACCCAGCTCGGGGTGTGCAGGCCGACCGAGTCGAGCAGCTCGTTCACCGGCCCGCCCTCGGTGAACATCGCCCGCCACACCAGGGCGGCAGCGACGCTCGCGCCGAGCAGCGACGGCGCGTAGAAAGCCGCGCGGTAGAAGCCGTTCGAGGCGGCCCGCGTGTTGAGCAGCATGGCCACCAGCAGCGACGCGATCAGCTTCAGCGGCACCGAGGCCAGCACGTAGATCAGCGTGACCTTGACCGACTGGAGGTAGCGGGCGTCGTCGGTGAACATCCGCACGAAGTTGTCGAAGCCGACCCAGTGCGGCTCGGTGAACAGGTCGTAGTCGGTGAACGACAGGTACAGCGACACGATCATCGGCCCGACCGTCAGCAGGACCGCACCGGCGATCCAGGGCGCGAGGAACACGTACGCCTGCGGCTGGTTTCCGGTTCGCCGCTTCGGTTTGGGCCCCGGTGCGACCGGGGCCGGGACCGAAGGGCTGGAGGTGTGCAGGAGGGTCATGGTCTACTGCAGGTCCTTCTTGGCCTCGGACATGAACCGCGCCACCGCGTCGTCCACGCTCAGCCGTTCGAACGCGACCTCTTCGTAGGTGCGCTGCAACAGTTTCTGGATCGCCCCCGCGCCCTTGGGCGGGACCGGCGGGGCCGCGCCGAGCTTGGGTTCGATGGCCGCCTCGTAGTCGAAGATCACCTTGTCGGTACCGGTGGCCGCGGCGGCGAGCTGCTGGCGGACCTTGAGGTTGGGCGGCAGGCCACGGTCGGCGCCGAGGATCTTGCCCGCGTCCGGGTCGTTGACCAGGAAGTCGACCAGCTTGGCGGCGGTGTCCTGCGCCTTGCCGCGAGCCGAGACGGACAGGAACATCGTCGGCCGCCGGTACTGGCCAGTGGTGCTGGGATCGTCGCTCGGGTAGGGCGCAACGCCCATGGTTCCGCCATTCGCCTTCTGGAAACTCGGGAACACGCTGTCGTAGGCGAACTCCGCCGCGGTCAGCTTCTTGCCCAGCGGCGACTGCTCGGGCGCGGTGTTGTAGGACGCGGAAACCTCAGCCGTAGTCCCGGCTTTGCTCGTGCGGAAGCCGGATGCCAGCTGCCAGAACGCTTTCAGGTCGGCGTCGGTGAACCCGAGACCGCCGTCCGGGGCGTAGAGCTGCTTGCCGCGCTGCCGCAGCCAGATCTCCAAGGCGCTGTCGAGCATGCCGAAGTCGGTGACACCGCGCTTGGTGAACCCACCGGCGGCGCTGACCTTCTCAGCGGCGGCGCGGAACTGCTCCCACGTCATCGGCTTCGACAGGTCGATTCCCTCGTAGGCCTTGGTGTCGTAGACGAGCGAGGACGCGTTCTGCGCCCACGGCACGGCGTAGCGCTTGTCGGCCAGCATGCCGGTCTTGGCCAGCTCGGGGCTGATGTCGGCCAGCGACACCTGTTTACCTGCACCCTCATTGAGGTCCAGCAAGACCTTACGGGAGCCGTACTCGGACAGGTACCGGGTGTCCATGGTGATCACGTCGGGCGCGTTGCCGCCCGCGGTCTGCGTGGCCAGCTTCTCCCAATAGGCCGCATAGGCGGAGAACGTGGTCTGCACCTTGACGCCGGGATTGCGCTGCTCGAAGAGGTCCACGGCCTTGCGCGTGATCGTCGCGCGGCTGTCACTACCCCACCAGGCGAAGGTAATGGTGACGTCCCCGCCGCCGCTGCTTCCCGTTCCCGTCGCGCACCCGGCCAGCAGGGCCGGCACCAGTAAAGCGGCGAACACGCGCCTGATCATCCGTCGCTCCGTCCGTTTGCAGAATTTCATGCAAAGCCGGACAGTAGGAGCGCTTCCGGAACCGTGTCAACGCCGGATTTCGTTGCGGTTATTGAGATCTGTGCGTTCGATGAGGTGGCGGACCGTTTTCAGAAAACTCACTGCCGGACGATCACCCGATGGACGCCGCGCCACCACCGGTTCGGCCCGGCCCACGGCACGCCGATCTCCGAGAACAACGCGAGCCGCTCGGCCGCCACCGCGACCTCCTCACCGATGCCGCGCACCACCGGATGACGTTCCGGGCCATGGCCGACGGTACGGATCCAGCCCTCCGGGATGGGCGCGGGCCCGGGCGCGTCCCGGACCGCTTGCACCACTGAGGCGAACGCCCGCGTCTTGCTCAACGGCGCCAGCAGCGGCACGCCGTGGGAACGGTGGTCCAGCAGGTTGCGCAGCAGATCCGTCGGCGGCCCAACGGGAACGTGCTCGTCGTTGATCTCCAGCCGGTGGGTCTTGTACCAGAACTTCGCCCGGCCCTCGGTGCCATGCACGAGCACGAACGGCTCGTGGTCCTGCTCCGCGCACAACGACGCAGCCACAACGATTTCCGGCCCCGCGTCGAACCGGAGCCGCAAACAAGCCGTGTCGTCGGCCTCCAAGTCACGCGTTCCGAACAGTTCGAGCGTGATGTCCGACGGATCGTTGCCCGCCATACCCGCGACCAGCAGCGCAGTCGCCACGGCGTGCGAGAACGGGTTTGTCAGCGCACCGTCCACGACGGCCTGACCGTCCAGCCAGCGGCGGCCCGCCCACGGGTTGCGCGCGTAGTAGGCGTCGGTGCGCACCCACGCTCCGGCCGCGCCGATCCCGGTGACCTCGCCGAGCCGTCCCTCGCCGATGGCCTGCAGCAACGGCGGCAGCGCGGCCGAGCCGAAGCTCTGGAACCCGGTCTGGCAGATCCGGCCGTGGGCGGCCAACTCGTTGTACCCGGCCAGATCCAGCACGGGCGGGGTCTCGATCAGCACGTCCGCGCCGGCGCGCAGGACCTCGCTGGCGATCGGGACGTGGGAGTGCGGCGGGGTGGCGACGACGACCACGTCCGGCGCGATGTCGTTCAGCATTCCGGTGAGGTCGTTGTGGATTCCCGCACCGGTCGGCATCAGGGCGAGCGCTCGTGGGGCGGGCGGCCGGATGTCGCAGGCACCGGCGAAGATCGCGCGGCCCTCGTCGTGCAGGGCCCGGGCCCGTCGCAGGTACGTGAACGCGTACCCGGACGTGCCCACCACGGCCAGACGAGCGGCACCCGCCATTGGGTCTCCGATCCTGTGAACACACGCGTTTCCGCAAATCACGCTATGGCCGGGCCGCACCCGTGTCAAGCCGCGAACATCCTGGTGCAGAAGGGTTTCCGGCGCGGCGAATTGACAAGCACCCCGCGGGCTTCACATGATGTTTGTGCAAGCCTGCGCGAGGGAGCCTGCGTGACCGTCACCATCCACGACGTGGCCCGCCGGGCCAAGGTGTCCATCTCGACGGTGTCCCGCGCCTTCACCGCCCCCGGCCTGGTGAAGCCGGACACCCGCAACCGGGTCCTCAGCGCGGCCAACGACCTCGGCTACCACCCCACCGGTGGCCCGCGCAAACCGGTACACCGCACCGGCCACATCGGCATCATCGTCTCCGACCTCGGCAACCCGTTCTTCACCGGCATTCTCAACGGAGTACAGGCTCGCGCCCGCCAGGACGACGTGGCCGTGTTGTTCGCCAACAGCGACGGCGACCCGGTGACCGAGGAGAACCTCGCGCGCGACATGGGCAAGCAGGTCGACGGATTGGTGTTGTGCAGCCCGTGCATGAGCGACGCCCAGCTGCGCGATCTCGCCCGCCAGACCAGCCTGGTGCTGCTGGACCGGCAGATCGACGATGTTCCGTCCGTGGTGATGGACAGCGCGGGCGGCATGCGCCAGGCCATCCAGCACCTGGCGGCGTTGGGGCACAAGCGATGCGCGTTCGTCGGCGGTCCGAGGGACGCGTGGGCCGACACGGCCAGGCGGGCCGGCCTGCATCCGGCGGCCGAGGAACACGGCGTGCAGGTCGTCGAGTTCGGGCCGTTCCCGCCGAGGTTCGAGGGCGGCCTGCAGGGCGCGGACCTGGCCCTCGCGGCCGGGGTGACCGCGATCATCGCGTTCAACGACCTGGTGGCGTTCGGGATCCTGGCGCGGCTCAACGCCCGCGGTGTGCCGGTGCCCGACGAGGTGAGCCTGGTCGGCTTCGACGACCTGGCCTTCGCGGCCATCTCGGCGCCACCGCTGACCACGGTCGCGATGCCCACCGAGGCGGCCGGGCGCGCCGCGGTGAACGTGCTGCTGGCGTTGCTGGACGACGACCACCGCACGGCGACGAACCGGTTGCTGGACACGTATCTCATCGTGCGTGCCACCACCGCCCCACCGCGATCATGACGCTGTCATGACACTGCGCGCTTCTTCGTCCAGATGTCGTAGGCCACCGCAGCGAGCAGCACCAGTCCCTTCACCAGCATGACCCGCTCACTCGGCGCGCCGAGCAGCGACATGCCGTTGTTGATCACGGCCATGATCAGGCCACCGGTGACCGCGCCGACGACCTTGCCGACCCCGCCCTGCACCGCGGCGCCACCGATGAACGCGGCGGCGATCGCGTCCAGCTCGAACGCGGTACCCGCGGTCGGCCCGGCCTGGTTGAGCCGGCCCGCGAAGATCACCCCGGCCAGCGCGGCCAGCACGCCCATGTTCACGAAGATCCAGAACGTGACCGACTTGACCTTCACGCCGGACAGCTCGGCCGCCTGCTTGTTGCCGCCGATCGCGTAGATGTGCCGGCCGAACACCGACCGGTTGGCGATCAGCGTGTAGCCCAGCACCAGAACGGTCAGCAGAACCAGCACCCACGGCAGGTTCTTGAACCGCGCCAGCTGGATCACCACCGCGAGCACCACCAAGCTCGCGCCGCCGACCTTGAGCACGAACACGCCGAACGGATCGACCTGCTGCAGGTACCCGAGCCGCGCTTTGCGTTGCCGCCACTGGACGAACACGATCGCGGCCACACCGGCCACGCCCGCCAGCAGGCTCACCAGGTCCGCGCCGCCGAGCGGTCCGAGACCGATGTTGCCCAGATAGCCGTCGGTGAAACCGTTGGACAACGTGCGGATCGCCTCCGGGAACGGCCCGATCCCCTGGTTGCCCAGCACGGTCAGGGTCAGCGCCCGGAACGCGAGCATCCCGGCGAGCGTCACGATGAACGCGGGGATCCCGAAGTACGCGACCCAATACCCCTGCCACGCCCCGATCACCGCGCCGGCCACCAGCGTGATCAGCAGCGCGGGCAGCCACGGCATGCCCATGTTCACCGTCAGCACCGCGCACAACGCCCCGCACACCGCCACCACCGAGCCGACCGACAGGTCGATGTGCCCGGCGATGATGATCAGCATCATGCCCATCGCCAGGATCAGAACGTACGAGTTCTGCACGATGATGTTGGAGATGTTCTGCGGTTCCAGCAGCACACCGTTGGTCAGCACGGTGAACAGCACGACGATCAACGCGAAGGCGACGTAGATCCCGCCCTCACGCGGGTTGAACGAGAACCGTCGAAGCTGCGGCGGCGCCGTGTCGGCCGCCTGCGCGGGTTGTTTGGTCACTGTCATGACGGTTCCGCCTCCCCGGAATTAACCCTTTTGGTCACGTTGGGTTGGCACCATCCAGTTCGGCACGTACCGGTGGTCAAGTCGCGTCCCGTTCCCCTTGGGTGCGGTCGGCAGCCACGTGAGTCTGACACAAGGTGTGTCATGTCTAGTCCCTTGTCATGTATTGCATTAGTCGTTCCTGGGTCGCCTCCGCCCGGGTCACTTCACCGGTGATCCGGCCACGGGACAGCGTGTAGATCCGGTCGCAGAGCCCGAGCAGCTCGGGCAGTTCCGACGAGATCACCAGGATCGCCTTGCCCTCCTCGGCGAGCCGGTTGATGATCGTGTAGATCTCGTACTTCGCGCCCACGTCGATGCCGCGGGTCGGCTCGTCCAGGATCAGCACGTCCGGGTCGGTGAGGATCCACTTGGACAGCACCACTTTCTGCTGGTTGCCGCCGCTGAGCTTGCCGGTGACCGCGCGCACATCCGGCGCCTTGATGTTCATCCGGACCCGGTAGTCCGAGGCCGCCCGGTGTTCCTCGTGCTCGTTCACCCAGCCGCGGCGGGCGAACTGGTCGAGGCCGGCCGCGGAGATGTTGCGTTTGATGTCCTCGATCAGGTTGAGGCCGTAGCGTTTGCGGTCCTCGGTGACGTACGCGATGCCGTGCTGGATGGCGTCACGTACCGAGCGGAGATGGATCTCCTTGCCGTCCTTGACGATCCGGCCGGTGATGTCCTTGCCGTAGCTGCGGCCGAACACGCTCATCGCCAGTTCGGTCCGCCCGGCGCCCATCAGCCCGGCCAGCCCGACGATCTCCCCGCGCCGCAACGAGAGGCTCGCGTCGTCCACCACCACGCGACCGGCCTGGGTCGGGCTGTGCACGGTCCAGCCGGTGATCCGCAGCACCTCCTCGCCCGGCGAGGAGGTGTGCGGCGGGAACCGTTCGGACAACGCCCGGCCCACCATCGCGGCGATGATCCGGTCCTCGGTGGCCTCGGCGGCGGGGAACGAGGTCACCGTGTGACCGTCGCGCAGCACCGTGATCGAGTCCGCGATGGACATGATCTCGTTGAGCTTGTGCGAGATGATCACACAGGTGACGCCCTGGTCGCGCAGCTGGCGCAGCAGCCCGAGCAGGTGCTCGGAGTCGCTGTCGTTCAACGCCGCGGTCGGCTCGTCCAGGATCAGCAGCCGGACCTTTTTGGACAGTGCCTTGGCGATCTCGACCAGCTGCTGCTTGCCCACGCCGAGGTCGTTGACCGGGGTGACCGGGTGCTCAGCCAGGCCCACCCGGCGCAGCAGCGCGCCGGCCTCGTGGTTGGTGCGGTTCCAGTCGATCAGCCCGCCCGAGGCGATCTCGTTGCCCAGGAAGATGTTCTCCGCGATGGACAGCTGCGGGCAGAGCGCCAGCTCCTGGTGGATGATCACGATGCCGAGCCGTTCGCTGTCCCGGATGGACGAGAACTCCACCGGCTCGCCGTCGTACTCGATCGTGCCCGAGTACGAGCCGTGCGGGTGGACGCCGGAAAGCACCTTCATCAGGGTGGACTTCCCGGCGCCGTTCTCCCCGCAGATCGCGTGGATCTCACCCCGGCGGACATCCAGGTTGACATCCTCGAGCGCGGTCACGCCCGGGAACGTCTTGGTGATGTCCCGCATCCGGAGAATGGTCATTTGAGCTGGCCCGCGGTGTAGTAGCCGGAGTCGATGAGGACCTTCTGGTAGTTGGTCTTGTCCACGATCACCGGCTGCAGCAGCTGGCTGGGCACGACCTTGTTGCCGTTGTCGTAGTCCTTGGTGTTGTTGACCTGCGGCTTGTTGCCCTTCAGCACCGCGTCGGCCATGTCCACAGTAGACTTCGCCAGGTCGCGGGTGTCCTTGAAGATGGTGGAGTACTGCTCACCGGCGATGATCGACTTGACCGACGCGACCTCCGCGTCCTGCCCGGTCACCACCGGGTAGGCCTGCGAACCGGTGCCGTAGCCGTTGCTCTTGAGGGCGGACAGAATGCCGATCGACAGGCCGTCGTACGGCGAGAGCACACCCTGGACGGTCTGGCCACCGCGGTAGGTCTTGGTCAGCAGGTCCTCCATCCGGCGCTGTGCGGTCGCCGGTTCCCACCGCAGGATGGCCACGGTGTTGAAGTCGGTCTGCCCACTCGCGACCTTGATCACGCCCTTGTCCAGGAACGGCTTGAGCACGGACATCGCGCCGTTGAAGAAGAACGTGGCGTTGTTGTCGTCCGGCGAGCCCGCGAACAGCTCGATGTTGAACGGCCCGGTGACGCTCGCGTCGTCCGTCCCGTCCGCCTTCTTGACCTTCAGCCCGATCAGCAGCGAGGTGGCCTGCTGCACGCCGACCTTGAAGTTGTCGAACGTGGCGTAGTAGTCCACGTTGGGGCTGTTGCGGATCAGCCGGTCGTAGGCGATGACCGGGATCTTCTTGTCCGCGGCCTCCTGCAGCTGGGTGGTGATCGCGGTGCCGTCGATCGAGGCGATCACCAGCAGCTTGGCGCCCTTGGTGATCTGGTTCTCGATCTGGTTGACCTGCGTCGGGATGTCGTTCTCGGCGTACTGCAGGTCCACCTGGTAGCCCAGCTTCTCCAGCTGCGCCTTGATGTTGTCGCCGTCGTGGATCCAGCGCTCGGAGGACTTGGTGGGCATGGTCACGCCCACCAGCCCGCCCGCGGCGGCGCCCGGCTGCGCGGCTTGGTCGGCGGTCTTGACGCTCGATCCACACGCGGCCAGCGTCAGGGTGAGCGCCAGAAGTCCGGCGGTAGCGGCGATTCTCATCAGATACCTCCTCGCAGGCGGTAGTACGCCTGGTTCCAGCGCACCCGGTCGACGAACGCGGCGGGTGTGGTTTCCTTGTCGATCAACAACAACTCGGTGTTCACCATGTCGGTGAAGTCCCGCAGGGTCTCCGCGCCGACGGCCTGGGTCAGCACGGTGTGGTGCGGTCCGCCCGCGATCAGCCAGGACTCGGCGGAGGTCGACAGCGACGGGCTCGGCTTCCAGACGGCCCGGGCGACCGGCAGCCGCTCCAGGTCCTCGTCCGGCGGGACGACCTCGATCTCGTTGGCCACGAACCGGAACCGGTCGCCCAGGTCGGCCAGGCCGATCACCACCGCGGGACCGGGGGCGGCGTCGAACACCAGCCGGACCGGGTCCTCCCGGCCGCCGATGCCCAGCGGGTGGATCTCGCAGGACGGCTGCTGCCCGGCGATGCTCGGGCACACCTCGAGCATGTGCGCGCCGAGGATCTTCGGCTCGCCCGGCCCGAAGTGATAGGTGTAGTCCTCCATGAACGACGTGCCCCGGCCGGTGCCGTGGCCCATCGCCTTCACGGCCGCCAGCACCGCGGAGGTCTTCCAGTCCCCCTCGCCGCCGAAGCCGTAGCCGTCGGCCATCAGCCGCTGCACGGCCAGGCCCGGCAGCTGGCGCAGGCCGCCGAGGTCCTCGAAGTTCGTGGTGAACGCGCCGAACCCGCCGTCGGTGAGGAACCCGCGCAGCCCGGCCTCGATCCGGGCGGCGTACCTCAGCGAGTCGTGCCGGTCCCCGCCGGCCCGCAGCTCCGCCACCAGCGCGTAGACGTCGGCGTATTCGGCGACCAGCGCGTCGATGGCCGTCTCGGTCACCGCGTCGACCCGTTCGACCAGGTCGTTCACGCCGTAGGTGTTCACCGAGACGCCGAACCGAAGCTCCGCCTCGACCTTGTCGCCCTCGGTCACCGCGACGTCCCGCATGTTGTCGCCGAACCTGGCCAGCCGCAACGACCTCAGGTGCGCCAGGCCGGTGGCCGCGCGCGCCCAGCCGTCGATGCGTTCGACCACCCGGGCGTCGCTCGCGTGGCCCACCACGGTCTTGCGGGCGACACCGAGCCGGGTCTGGATGTACCCGAACTCGCGGTCGCCGTGCGCGGCCTGGTTGAGGTTCATGAAGTCCATGTCGATGGTGCGCCACGGCAGCGTCTCGTTGAGCTGCGTGTGCAGGTGCAGCAACGGTTTGCGCAGCATGTCCAGCCCGGTGATCCACATCTTCGCGGGCGAGAAGGTGTGCATCCAGGCGATCACGCCGACACAGGCCGGGTCGGCGTTCGCGGCGAGCATGACCTGGCGGATGTCGGCCGACTCGGTGAGCACCGGGTAGCCGACGATGTCCGCCGAGATCGCGCCGGACTCGGTGAGCATCCGCTGGATCCGCTGCGACTGGCCGGCGACCTGGTCGAGCGTCTCCTGGCCGTAGAGGGCCTGGCTCCCGGTCAGGAACCACACCCTGGGCTTGGTCTCTAGTGCAGACATCAGTGCTCCTGGCCGTAGACGTTCTGGTAGCGGTCGTGCAGGCGGTCGATGTCCTCCTGGCGCAACGGCAACGGGCTGCCGAGCTGCCGGGCGATGTGCACGGTCCGGGCGACGTCCTCGACCATCACGGCCGCCTTCACCGCCGCCCTGGCGTCCCGGCCGACGGTGAACGGCCCGTGGTTGCGCATCAGCACAGCGGGCGACCGGCTGCCGCGCAGGGTCTCGACGATCCCGCGGCCGATCGAGTCGTCGCCGATCATGGCGAACGGGCCGACCGGGATCTCCCCGCCGAACTCGTCGGCGATCATCGTGAGCACACACGGGATCGGTTCCCCGCGCGCGGCCCACGCGGTGGCGTAGGTCGAATGGGTGTGCACGACCCCGCCGATCTCCGGCATGTTGCGGTAGACGTACGCGTGCGCGGCGGTGTCCGACGAGGGCGCCAGGTTGCCGTGCACCAGGTCGCCATAGAGGTCCGTGACGACCATGGTGTCCGCGGCGAGGTCCTCATAGGACACTCCGGACGGCTTGATCACCATCAGGTCCTCGCCGGGCACGCGCGCGGACACGTTGCCGGCGGTCCAGATCACCAGGTCGTTGCGGGTCAGCTCCTGGTGCAGGTCGGCCACGGTCTGGCACAGCTCGCCGAGCGTGTCGAGCACTGCGGTGGTCAGCGGCATCTACTTGCGTCCCTTCTGGACGTTGCGACGGGCCCGCAGCCGGTGCATGACATCGTTGACACCACGGCCGAAATAGTCGTGCAGGGTCAGGTACTCCTCGTACATCTCCTGGTAGACCTCGACGTTCGCCTCGATCGGCAGGTAGACGTCCCTGGCCACCGACCCCATGGCCGCCGCTGCCGCGCGGATGTCCGGGTAGGCCCCGGCCGCGACCGCCGCGTGGATCGCCGACCCGAGCGCCGGTCCCTGGGCCGAGCCGATGATCGACAACGGCAGGTTGGTGACGTCCGCGTAGATCTGCATCAGCAGGTCGTTCTTCACCAGCCCGCCCGCGATCACCAGCTCCCGCACCGGAACCCCGGCGTCGATGAACGTGTCGATGATCGTGCGCGTGCCGAACGCCGTGGCCTCCAGCAACGCCCGGTACATGTCCTCGGGCTTGGTCGCCAGGGTCTGCCCGACGATCACCCCGGACAGGTCGTGGTCCACCAGCACCGAACGGTTGCCGTTGTGCCAGTCCAGCGCGATCAGCCCGTGCTCGCCGGGCCGTTGGTCGCGGGCCAGCTCGGTCAGCTGCTCATGGACATCGTTGCCACGGTAGGGAACACAGTTGTCGACGAACCAGGCGAAGATGTCGCCGACCCCGCTCTGCCCGGCCTCGTAACCCCACAGCCCGGCCACGATGCCGCCGTCCACCACCCCGCACATGCCCGGCACTTCACGCAGTTCGGTGCCGTTCATGACGTGACAGGTGGACGTTCCCATGATCGCGACCATCTGCCCGGGCTGCACGGCGTTGGCGGCTGGCGCGGTGACGTGGGCGTCCACATTGCCCACCGCGACCGAGATCCCCTCGCGCAGACCGGTCCAGACCGCGGCCTGCGCGCTGAGCCGCCCCGCCCGGTCGCCGAGGGTCCCCAGCGGATGCGCGAGCTTGTCCACGACGAAGTCGGCGAAGGCGGGGTTCAGCTCGGCCAGGAAGTCCCGGGACGGGTACTCGCCGTCCTGGTAGATCCCCTTGTACCCGGCGGTGCAGGCGTTGCGGACATAGGTTCCGGTGAGCTGCCAGACGATCCAGTCCGCGGCCTCCACGAAGTGCCGCATCTCCCGGTAGACCTGCGGGGCCTCCTCGAGAAGCTCCAGCGCCTTGGCGAACTCCCACTCCGAGGAGATCAGACCGCCGTAGCGGGGCAGCCATTTCTCCGACCGGGCGCGGGCCAGGGCGTTGATCCGGTCGGCCTGCGGCTGGGCGGCGTGGTGCTTCCAGAGCTTCACGTACGCGTGCGGCTCGCACTCGAACTCCGGGAGCTCACACAGCGGCGTCCCGTCCTCGGTAACGGGAACCATGGTGCACGCGGTGAAGTCCGTGCCGACACCGATGACCTGGCTCGGGTCGACGCCGGCTTGCCTGATAGCGCCCGGAACCGCCGTGCGCAGGACCTCGATGTAGTCGCTCGGCACCTGCAGCGCCCAGTCCGGCGGAAGCGGCCGCCCGTCGGGCATGGTGCGGTCGAGCACACCGTGGCGGTAGTCGTAGACCGCGGAGCCGAGCTCGGCGCCGTCCCGGACGCGGACCACGACGGCCCGGCCGGACAACGTACCGAAGTCGACACCGACAACAAGAGGTTCCATCACTCACCGACCCGTGATCACGAGAACCGACACCGAGTTCGCGGGCAACGTCAGCTTTGTCGTCGCCGCCAAGCCATTCACCTGCTTCTTCTGCGGCACCACTGCAGACGGTGCCGAGAGTGTGTTGCGTGCCGCCGGATCCCCGGCCAGCACGGTCAGCGTTCCGGTTCCGTCCACACTGGACACACCGGTCAGCGCGAGCCGCGTGTTCTGCACCTGGCTGGTGGGGTTGACCAGCTTGACGTAGAACGTCTTGCGCCCGCCGCTGGTCGTCATCGTGACCGCTTGGCGCAACGGGCTGCGCTCGTTCAGCCGTGCGGTCAGCACCTGCTTGCCCAGGTTGTTCGCGAACATCTGCTGCACCCAGTACGAGGGTGAGCCGTAGCTGGTCGCCGCGTCGAACCCGATCAGGTTGACCGGCCAGTTCGGCTGGTTCTCGTTGACCAGCACCGGCGCGTACATCGAGCCGATCACGATGTCGCTGTTGCGTTCCAGGCCGGTCAGGAACGCCGCCTCGCCGACGGCCGCCGCGAGTGTCCCGGTTGGCCGGCCGTCCTGGGCGCCGTACTCACCGACCAGCACCTCGGGACCGCCCCGGTCGGCCCGGTCGTAGCGGGTCGAGTTGTCCACGAACCATTGCGGCGACTGGTAGTAGTGGTCGTCCACGGCGTCCGGCCGGATCCCGGTCGGGGTCGTCGAGGCCGAACCGCCCTGGTAGCCGCCGGTCGTGGCGATCACCGTCAGCTGCGGGTACTTGGCCTTGACGGCGTTGGCCATGTCCGCGAACCGCCACGCGTAGCTGCCGGACCCGTCGAACCAGTCCTCGTTGCCGACCTCGACGTACCGCAGCTTGAACGGCGCCGGATGCCCGTCGGCCGCTCGTTTCGCGCCCCACGTGGTCGATGTGCCGCCGATGGCGTACTCGATCTCGTCAAGCGCTTCCTGAACGTACTGCCCGTAGTCCGCGCGCTCCACGTGCTGGCCGTTGAGCGTGTACCCGGCGAACAACGCCAGCAACGGCTCGGCACCGACGTCCTCGGCCAGTTGCAGGTACTCCAGAATCCCGAACCCATCGGTGGACCAGTAGCCCCACGCGGTGTTCTGGTGGCCCGGGCGCTGCGACACCGGGCCGATGGTGTTCTTCCAGGCGAACCTGGTGGCCAGCGTGTTGCCCTCCAGGTAGTTGCCGCCCGGGACCCGGAACAGGCCCAGCTTCAACGCCGCCAGCTTCTGCCCGAGATCCTCTCTAACACCGTTAGGGCGATTCTTGAACGTCGGCGGGAACAGCGAGACCTGGGTCATCCAGACGTCACCGCTGAGCGCCGCGCACTTGGCGCAGGGGTTGACCAGCGAGACCACGACCCGGTTGTCGGTGGACGCCGCGATCGTCGACGGCGTGGTGAACGTGAAGGTCTTCTGCGCCCACGCCGTGCCGATGTCCTTGATGTCCTTGCTCGCCAGCACCGTGCCGTCCGGCTTCTCCAGGCTCACCCGGATGGCCGGCGACGGCGACGCGGACTTCACGAACAGGCTGCCGGTGTACTTTGTGGACGGACGAGCCGCCACCCCGAAGAAGCCGGCGTTCGCCGCGCCCACCCGGCCGCCGGGCGGCACCTGGTCGGCGTGCACCTTCAGCGACCGGTCCAGGGCGGTGTTCAGCGGGGTGGTCGTGTCGACGGCGAACGAACCGGTGGCGCCGCCGCCGGTGACCAGCTGCCAGTTCGACGTGCCCTCCTTGAACGCCCGGTTGCGCACGAGTTCGGCGTACAGGCCGCCTTCGACGGAGTGGCTGATGTCCTCGAGGATCGAGCCGTAGGTGGTCGGCCGGGTGTTGGCACGCGGCACGTTCGCGTCCACCGCGAGCTGGTTGGCGCCCGCCAGGGTCGCGATCTGGTCGGCCGGCAGGGCGAACCGCCGGAACTCGACCTCGTCGACCGCGCCCGTCACCCCCGCGCCCACCACGAACGGGTCCGGGCTGTTTCCGCTGGCAGCACAGGACGCCACATCCAGGCCCAGCGTGACCACGGTTCCGCAGCCGGTGGACGTCAGCGAAGCGGCGTCGCCGTCCACGAACAGGCTCAGCCGTTGCGCGGCCCGGTCCAGCACCAGGGCGGCGTGGTGCCAGTTGCCGTCCGCGAGGCCGCCGCCAGTGGACGTGACGGCCACCGTGCCGCCGAGCCGTGCGGTCAGCTTCCCGTTGGCGATCCCGAGGCCGTAACCCTGGCCGTGCGAAACGATCTGGCCGTTGGTGGTCGTGCGGAACCAAGCGGTGACCGAGAACGAGCCTGTGCCGGTGTCGAACACGGGCGACGGGCCCATGGTGACGTCGCCGTTCCCGGTGAACTGGACCGCGTTGCCCGCGGCACCCGGCCCGAACGTTCCATTGTGGACGACGCCGTCGGCACCGTTCGCCGATGAGTCACCGGGTCCTTGGTCGAAATGCCACGACCCGCTGGAGGCCAGGGCGCCGATCGCGTCCGCGCTCATCGGCGCCGGGTAGGCGCGGACGTCGTCGATCCCCCCCGAGAAGTAGTCCACCGGCTGGCCGAAGAACTTGCCCCGGCCGATGACGAAGTGCCCGCCCGCGGTCCACGGCGTCGTGTACGGCACGCTCTGCTGCAGGATACCGTTGACGTACAAGGAAAGCGTTCCGTTGCCGTAGACCCCGGCGATGTGCTGCCACTGGTCGGTCACCGCCGGTGCGTTCGACACCGCCGAGGATCCTGCCGTGTCGCCGTCGCCGGCCCGGCGGGTGAACGCGAACCGCCCATCCGCGGCCTTCTGCAGGAAGAACCCGCTGATGTTGGCGCCGTCCACGCTCACCGCGGTCCGGAACCCGGTGGCGGCCGTGGGTCTCACCCAGGCGGCGACCGTGAAGCCCTGACCGGTGTCGATGACCGGCTTCGGCACGTCGACCACGCCGTCGGTCCCGTTGAAGGTCACGCCATGTGCGCCAACGACACCGTCCGCCCAGGTCGCGCCGCCGGTCAGGGTCGCGGTGGTGGCGTCTGGCGAGTCGTCGGCGGTGGTCGTCCCGGCGCCTTCGTCCAGCCGCCAGTGGCCCGCCGTGACGAGCCGGGCGACGTCGGCGGCGGTGAGAACGCCTTGGGAGACACGGACATCGTCGATGGTGCCGGCGACGAAGTCGACCGGGTTGCCGCCGTACTTGCCGCGGCCGATCACCAGGTGCCCGGTCGCCTGCCAGGCCGGCGGCGCGGTCACGGTCTGCTGCTTGATCCCGTTGACATACAAGGAAAGCGTCTTCGCGGTGGCGTCGTACACGCCGGTCAGCTGGTACCACTGGCCGGCGACCGGGTCGAAGTTCGAGGAGGCGTAGACGCCGTCCGTGGGGCTGTCGGCCGACAGCCGGGTGAAGGCGAACCGGCGGGAGTCGTCCCGCAACTGCAGGAAGAAGTTGCTGACCTGGTTGCCGTCGACGCTGACCACGGTCTGGTAGCCGGAGGTCCTGTCCAGCTTCACCCAGCCGCTCACCGAGAAGCTCTGCGTCGTGTCCACGACACCGGCGCCCGCGTCGGCGTACCCGGAGGTGCCGTCGACGCTCATCGCACCGCCACGGACGCCCTGGGCCCAGGTCGCGCCGCCGGTCAGGGCGGCCGGGTGGTTTCCGGCCGTGTCGCCTGCCTGCGTGCCGGTGCCTTCGTCGAACGTCCAGTGCGCGGCATCGGGCACCGCCGCGTTCGCGAGCACCGGCGACACGCCCAACAGGGCGATCGTCATCAGAGCCGCCAGTGGTCTGCGGTGACGCATGGCCCTCCTTCTCGATGTGTTAGCGCTAACATTCATCGCGCGTGGACGTGGCTTGGCGGGGTTCAGCGAGTTCGGCGGGTGACGAGCCGCTGCAGGACGATGAACAGCAACAGCAGGGCGCCGATCACGATCCTGGTCCACCAGGAGCTGAGCGTGCCGTCGAACGTGATCAGGGTCTGGATCATGCCCAGCACGGTCACGCCGAGCACGGTGCCGAGCAGGTAACCCGAACCGCCGGTGAGGATCGTGCCGCCGATGACGACCGCGGCGATGGCGTCCAGCTCCATGCCGATGGCGTGCAACGGGTTGCCGGACAACGTGTACAACGCGAGCAGCAAGCCGCCGAGCGCCGAGCAGAACCCGCTGACCGTGTAGACCATGATCTTGGTCCGGGCCACCGGCAGACCCATCAGCATGGCCGACTGCTCACTGCCGCCGACCGCGTAGACCGTGCGCCCGAAGCGCGTGTAGTGCAACACATACACGCCCACGGCGACCACGACCAAAGCGATCACCACACCGATGGACACATGCATCCCACCGGGCAACAGGATCGGCGTCTGGGCCACGTCGGTGAAGAACGGGTCCGTGATCGAGATGGCCGATGTGCTGATCGTGTAACACAGTCCGCGCGCCAGGAACATGCCCGCGAGGGTCACCACGAACGGCTGCAGCTCGAAGAAGTGGATGACCGCGCCCATCCCGAGCCCGAGACCGGCGCCGATCACCAGCACGACCAGGATCACCGCCGGAGCGGACCAGCCGTGCCCGAGGAGCTTCGCGGAGACCAAAGTGGACAGCGCGACGACCGACCCGACCGACAGGTCGATCCCGCCGCTGAGGATCACGAACGTCATCCCGGCTGCCACGACCAGCAGGAACGCGTTGTCGATCAGGATGTTCAGCACGACCTGCGGGTCGGCGAAGCTGTCGTAGCTCGCGGCGCCGTACCCGTACGCGCCGATCAGCAGCGCCAGCGTGGCCAGGATCGGCAGGTAGCGCCTGCCGGACACGGTCAGCGTGGTCATACCGGCACCTCCACCTTCTCGTCCTTGACCGCCTTGACCGCCGGGCGTGAGCGCCGGCGCCGGAAGCGTTGCCGGAACTTCGGCGACTGCACCAGGCACACGGCCATCACGACCACGGCCTTGAACAGCAACGTCGTCTCGGGCGGGATGCCCAAGGTGTAGACGGTGGTCGACAGCGTCTGGATCAGCAACGCGCCGATGACCGTGCCACCGAAGGAGAACCGGCCACCAGTGAGCCTCGTGCCGCCGATGACCACCGCGAGGATGGCGTCCAGCTCGATCCACAGGCCCGCGTTGTTGCCGTCCGCGCTGGACACGTTCGAGCTGATCATCAGCCCGGCGATGCCCGCGCACAGTCCACAGAAGACATACGTCAGCCAGATCAGCCGCCGCGAGGCCACCCCGGCCAGGCGGCTGGCCTCCGGGTTGCCGCCGACGGCCTCGATCAGCATGCCCAGCGCGGACTTGCGGACCACCAGCGCCGAGATGCCGAACGCCGCCAGCGCGATCAGGATCGACAACGGGACCGTGGCCACGAACCCGCCGCCGATCGCCTTGTACGCGTCACCGGTGATGGTGATGATCTGACCGTCGGTGATCAGCTGGGCCAGGCCGCGGCCGGCCACCATCAGGATCAGCGTGCCCACGATCGGCTGCACGCCCAGCACGCTGACCAGGAACCCGTTGCACGCGCCCAGAACCAGGCTCAGTGCGACCGCGATCCCCACCGCCGCCAGGGTTCCGCCGATGGCGTTCTGGTCGTCGAGCCTGCTCACCCACAGGCACGCGATGGCGCCGCTGATGGCGACCACGGAGCCCACGGACAGGTCGATCCCGCCGGTCGCGATGACCAGCGTCATGCCCAGCGCGACCAGGATCAGCGGCGCGCCGAACCGGAGGATGTCGATCAGGCTGCCGTAGAGGTGCCCTTCCCGCAGCTGCACCGAGAAGAACGCCGGCGAGGCGATGAAGTTGCCCAGCAGCAACAGGATCAGCGCGGCCGTGGGCCAGAAGAGCCGGTGCCCGGCCAAGGTCTTCACTGCTGTCCCCCCTCCGCGATGGTGGCCATGATGTCGTCCGGGGTGAGCGACTCGTTGGTCAGCTGCGCCACCACGTGCCGGTCGCGCAGCACCGCCACCCGGTCGCTCAGCCGGAGCACCTCTTCCAGCTCCGCCGAGATGAACACCACGGCCATCCCGTCGTTGGCCAGCTCGGACACCAGCCGCTGGATCTCCGCCTTGGCGCCGACATCGATCCCGCGGGTCGGCTCGTCCAGGATGAGCAGCCGCGGTTCCATGATCAGCCACCTGGCCAGCAGTACCTTCTGCTGGTTGCCGCCGGAGAGGTCGCCGACGCGGGCCTCCGGGTCGGCCGGGCGGATGTCGAGCATCTCGATGCTGCGCCGGACGATCTCGTCCTGACGCCGCTTGGACAACGGCTTCGTCCAGCCCCGGGAGGCCTGCACCGCCAGGATGATGTTCTCCCGGACGGTCAGGTCCTCCACCAGGCCTTCGGACTTGCGGTTCTCCGAGCAGAACGCGATCTGCTTGTCCACCGCGGCCCGCGGCGTCCGCAACGCCACCACGGTGTCGTCGACCTGGACCTCGCCGGAGTCCGCGTGGTCCGCGCCGAACAGCAGCCGGGCCAGCTCGGTGCGGCCGGAACCCAGCAGCCCGGCCAGTCCCAGCACCGAACCGCGCCGGATCTCCAGCGAGAACGGCTCGACGCCGCCCTTGCGGCCCAGATCCGTCGCCCGCACGAGGACTCCGGAACCGGACCGCACGCCTTCCTCGCGGATCTCCTCGAGGACCGCGATGTCCTTGCCGATCATCTTGCCGACGAGCTCCCGCGGCGTGATGTCCGTGTACTCCCCGACCAGCTTGCCGTTGCGCAGCACCGTCATCCGGTCGGCGATGGCGAAGACCTGGTCGATGAAGTGGGACACGAACAGGATCGCCATCCCCTGGTCGCGCAGGGTCCGCATCACGTCCAGCAGCCGGGCGACCTCGCCCGGGTCCAGGCTGGAGGTCGGCTCGTCCAGGATCAGCACCCGGGCGTCCACGTCCAGCGCCCGGGCGATGGCCACCAGCTGCTGCACCGCGATCGACTGCTCGCCCAGCGGTGCCGCCACGTCCAGCGACACCTCCAGCCGGGCGAGCAGCTCGGCGGCGCGGCGGCGCAGGGCGGACCAGTGGATCCGGCCCAACCGCCGGGGTTCGCGGCCCAGCAGGATGTTCTCCGCCACCGACAGGTTCGGGCAGAGGTTCACCTCCTGGTAGACCGTGCTCACCCCGGCCCGCTGGGCGGCCGCCGGGCCGGTGAACGACACCGCCTGGCCGCCCAGCGTGATCTCACCGGCGTCGACGCCGTGCACGCCGGTGAGGACCTTGATCAGGGTGGACTTCCCGGCCCCGTTCTCGCCCATCAGCGCGTGCACCTCGCCCGGGAACAGGCGGAAGTCCACATCGTCGAGGGCGAGAACGGCGGGGAACTCCTTGCGGATCCCCGCCATCCGCAGAATCTCGTCAGGCATGATCACCCAGCAGGGTCAGTACTGCCGCTGTGGCAGCGCGGTCTTGGCCTTGGCCTGGTCGAACTCGGTCTCCTCGGTCTCGATGCGCGCGGGCACCTCCTGGCCGGCGGCGACCTTCTTGACCAGGTCCATCAGCTGCGGGCCGAGCAGCGGGTTGCACTCGACGATGTAGTTGATCTTGCCGTCGGCCAGTGCCTGCATCCCGTCGTGCACGGCGTCGATCGAGACGATCTTGATGTCCTTGCCGGGCACCTTGCCCGCGCCCTCGATGGCCTCGATCGCGCCGAGCGCCATGTCGTCGTTGTGCGCGTAGAGCACGTCGATCTTGCTCTGCGACTTGAGGAAGGCCTCCATGACCTCCTTGCCCTTGGCGCGGGTGAAGTCACCGGTCTGCGAGGCGACGACCTTGAACTTGGGGTCGGCCGCGATCACGTCGCCGAAGCCCTTCTTGCGGTCGTTGGCCGGCGCGGAGCCGGTGGTGCCCTGCAGCTCGACGATGTTCACGTCGCCGGTCGCGGAGGCGAACTCCTTGGTCAGCCACTGGCCGGCCTTCTGGCCCTCCTTGACGAAGTCCGAGCCGAGGAAGGACTTGTAGAGGGTCTTGTCCGGCGAGTCGATGGCCCGGTCGGTCAGGATCACCGGGATGTTCGCGGTCTTGGCCTCCTTGAGCACGGTCTCCCAGCCGGACTCGACGACCGGCGAGAACGCGATCACCTTGACCTTCTGCTGGATGTAGGAGCGGATCGCCTTGATCTGGTTCTCCTGCTTCTGCTGCGCGTCGGAGAACTTCAGGTCGATCCCGGCGGTCTTGGCCGACTCCTGGATGGACTTGGTGTTCGCCGTGCGCCACCCGCTCTCGGCGCCGACCTGGGCGAAGCCCAGCGTGATCGCACCCCCGCCGCTTGCGCCCCCGTTCGTGCTGCCCGATCCACCGCTGCTGCTGGTTCCGCATGAGGACAACAACAACGCTCCAACAACAGCTGCCGTGGCGGCGGCCCACTTCTTCGTGAACATTGGCGGCTCCATTGTTAACGCTAACAATCTAGTCGTGCTGGTTACAGATGCGGGAAGGCCATGGCGGGGTCACCGCGGGCCGGTACTCTCCCGGACGATCAGCTCGGCTGCTACCAGGTCGCGCAGCCGCCCGTGTTCCAGCTCACCGGAGATGCGCTGGGCCAGAACCCGGAACGTGCGGCGGCCGACCTCGATGAAGTCCTGGCGGACCGTGGTCAGCGGCGGGTTCATGTACGCCGCTTCGGGCACGTCGTCGAAACCCGCGACGTGCACGTCGTTCGGCACCCGGATGCCGGCCTCGGTGAAGGCCCGCAGCACCCCGAGCGCCATCTGGTCGTTGGCCACGAACACCGCGGTCAACTCCTTGGCGTCGGCCAGTTCCCGGCCCGCCTCGTAGCCCGAGCGGGGACTCCAGTCCCCGCGGACCACCCTGGGCGTCTTGGCGTCGTACCGCTTGAGCGTGTCGCGCCAGGCCCGTTCGCGTTCCCGTGCCTCCAGCCAGTCGGCGGGACCGCCGACGTGCCAGACGGTCTTGTGCCCCAGGGCAAGCAGGTGTTCGGTCACCCGCCGGGCGCCGTCGTACTGGTCGACCGACACCACGGGCAGCGCCGCGTCTCCCCCGCCGACGGCCACCAGCGGCGTGTCCTTCGGCACCGCGTCAAGCGCTTCGGCGGCGGCCAGGTGCGGCGCGATCACCACGATGCCCTCGACCGCCTGCCTGCGCAGGATCTCCACCGCGTCCGAAATGGACGAACGCTGCGGCGCCCGGACACTGGAGATGGTCACCGAGTAACCGGCCTCGCGGGCGGCGTTCTCGATGCCGTACAGCGTGCTCGCCGGACCGTACAGAGTGGAGTCGAGGGCGACCACGCCCAGGACCCCGGTCCGGCCGGTGACCAGCGCGCGGGCCGCCGAGTTGGGCCGGTAGTCCAGCTTGGTGATGGCGGCCATCACCTTGGCCCTGGTCTCCGCGCGGACCGGCCCGGTGCCGTTGACGACCCGGGAGACGGTCATGTGCGAGACCCCGGCCAGCTCGGCCACATCGGTCAGGCTCGCCTGCCGGTCGGACGAGGCGCCACTGGTCATCCCGGCCTACCTCCATCCGCTTCGTTGCCCTGGTGAGCGCCTAGTGTTAGCGATAACACTGCGCGCGTCAAGCACCGTGACAACAGCGTGACCACCCTACCGGTCCGGCGGGCCGGGTCAACGGGATCCGACACGCCATGCCTGCCTTCTGGGTGAATCGATCCGACCTAGAATTCCTCGGTGGTCACCATCGCGGATGTGGCGAGAGCGGCAGGCGTGTCGCCGAGCACGGTGTCGTACGTGTTGTCCGGGAAACGCTCGATCTCCGAGGACACCAGGCGGCGGGTCCAGCGCAGCATCCGCAAGCTCGGCTACCACCCGAACGCCGGGGCCCGCGCGCTGGCCAGCAGCAGGACGAACCTGCTCGCGCTCGTCGTGCCGCTGCGCACCGACCTCAACGTGCCGGTGGCCATGCAGTTCGTGGCCGCGACCGTGAGCGAGGCACGTGCGTATGACTACGACGTCCTCGTGCTCACCAAGGACGAAGGCCCCGACGGCCTGCGGCGGGTGACCGGGTCGTCGATCGCCGACGCGCTGATCGTGATGGACGTGGAGTCCGCGGACCCGCGCGTGCCGGTGCTCCAGTCGCTGGACCGCCCGGTGGTGCTGATCGGGGTCCCCGACGAACCCGGCGACCTGACCTGCGTGGACCTGGACTTCGAGGCCGCGGGCGCACAGTGCGTGCGGCACCTGGCCGGGCTCGGGCACCGCACGATCGCCCTGCTCGGCCCGTCGCCCGTGGTGTACGAGCGGGGCACGAGCTACGCGGGCCGTTTCCTCAAGGGCTTCAAGCAGACCGCCACCGCGGCCAAGATCCGCGAGACCTCCATGCCGTGCGCCCCGACCTACGAGGCCTTGCGTATCTGCCTGGACAACCTGCTGGCGCGCCGGCGGGCGATCACCGGGCTGGTCGTGCACAACGAGGCCATCCTCGGGCCGCTGCTGTCGGAACTGGCCAGACGCGGCAAGAAAGTCCCGCAGGACATCTCGGTTCTGGCCGTGTGCCCGGACGACATGGCTGTCTCGCAGGCGATCCCGCTGACCTCCGTGTCGATTCCCTCGATCGCAGTGGGAGAACTGGCCGTGGAGATGGTCATGAAGCGCCTCGACGGGGTGACCGCGGCGGAGGTGCGGCTGCTCTCGCCCGTCCTGACCGACCGAGGCAGCACCGGGCGCCCGTAGCAGCCACACCGTCCGTCCACATCGGACTCTTTCGGCGTTGCGCCACACAGGAAATGCTGCTAGCGGCGGAGCCCGGCCAGCAGGAGGGTGATGACGCCATCGGCCTCGGCCCGCCAGTTGGGGCGGTCGTGGGCCGCGCCGATGCCGTGCAGCGCCATCATGACAGCACCGGCGTCCACGTCGTCGCGGATGGTGCCGTCCTTCGCCGCGGCGGTCACCAGATCGGTAACGGCCTGTTCAAGGGCCTGGCTGCCCTCGGCGAGCGCGCCCGCGCGGGTGGCCATGAGCGTCGCCAGCGTGCGCGCGAGGCCTTGGTGGGCGTCCAGGTAGTCGACCATGTCACGCAGGAAGGCCGCCAACGCCTCTGCCGCGGGCAGCGTGGCTCGCAGCCGGTGGGCGCGGTCGCACAGTGCGGCGACCTCCTCGTGGTAGACCGCCTCGGCCAGCGCCTCCCGGGTGGGAAAGTGGCGGTACAGCGTGCCGGTTCCCACGCCGGCGAGGCGGGCGAAGTCGTCGAAGCGCAGGTCGAAGAAGTCGCCGGCGTCGAAGAGCTCCCGGGCCTTGGCGATCACGGCGTCGCGGTTGCGCTGGGCGTCGGCGCGCAGCGGCTTGGTCATGCGGCACCTCTCGTTGACAAATGGAGATGACCTCCATATTTTGGAAGTGGAGATGATCTCCAGTTCAATCGTACCCCTTGAGGTGCACCTTGAAGATCCTGATGTTCGGCCGTGGCGTGATCGCCACGGTGTACGGCTGGGCCCTGCAACGGGCCGGGCATGACGTCGAGTTCTACGTCCGGCCGGGCCGCGCGGCGGCGTACGGGGAGGCGACGGTGCTCGACCTGCTCGATACGCGGCGGCGGGTGTGGGGGCAGCGCGTCGTCGAGAACTGGCCGGTGTCCTACCTCGAGGAACTGGAGCCGGACCACGACTTCGACCTGATCGTGCTGAGCGTGCCGCACCACCGGCTCACAGAGGCGGCGGCCTTCCTGGCACCCCGCGTCGGCAACGCCACGGTGCTCGTCTTCGGCAACATCTGGTCCGAGCCGCGGGCCGCGATCAGCCCGCTCCCCCTCGACCAGGTCGCGTGGGGCTTTCCCCAAGCCGGCGGCTGCTTCGGCGACGACGGCGTGCTCCGTGCGGGGATGCTGCCGTCGGTCATCTTCGGCACCCTCGGCCGGCCCCCCACCGACCGCGAGCGGGCCGTGCGCCGGGTGTTCCGCGAGGCCGGGTTCCGGTTGCGAGAGCAACCCGACTTCCGCGGCTGGCTGTGGGTTCATTTCGTGTCGGATGCCGGCCTGTTCTCGCAGGGCCTGCGGCTGGGTTCGCTGTCCGAGCTGGCCGGGTCGGCGAGCGACTTCCGCGAGGCGCTGCTGACCGGCCGCGAGCTGCTGCCGCTCCTCCAGGCGCGCGGCATCGACCTGCGACGTCACCGAGGCGGGGCGCTGCTGTTCCGGGCGCCCACCCGGCTGATGGCCCCCGTACTCGCCTGGCTGACTGCTCATGTCACGCCGCTGCGCGTGAATTTCGAGGCGCACTCCAATCCGGACGCCCAGGAGCCGCGCGAGATCTGCCGAGACACCCTGGCGGAGGCACGACGACTGGGCGTCGCGGTACCGCGGCTGGAAGCAGCGGAACCGAGCTTCGCCCTGCCGAACAGAGTTGACTGAACCATGTTGTTGGTGGCGCTCCGGATCGCCACTGGCGGGTGTCGATGGGGACGGGGGATGAGTCAGCGGGTCCGGGTGGCCCGATGGGGTCGCCCGGCGATCTGCCGACGCACACTGGCACCTGCGGCCGCTAAACGCGAGCATTACTCACGTTATCGTGGTGTTAGCGCTCACATCATGATTGGTTCACCTGCTCGTCGAACGGGTCATGCAGGCTCGCGGTCCGCTGAACGCGTTATGGGACATCAGGAGTTGGGTATGTCGAGTCCGATCGTGGTGCACCGCCGGACGATGCTGCGCGGCTCGGTGATCCTCTCGGCCGGCCTGGTCGCCGGCCCTGGGGCACTGAGCCGGCCGGCGGCGGCCGGCGCCGGGGCCTTGCCGTCCTTTGTGGACTGGTATCGGACGAATGTCGGCGGCAACCTGACTCCGGACACCAATGCCGCGGTGCACATCCTGTCCGGGATGCGGCAGCTGTGGCGGACCGGCTCCACCTGGGACACCGGTGTGGTGCTGGATCCGGAGGTGCTGCACGCCAGCATGCGCCACGTCATCCGGGTCACCACCACACGCACCGACGCGCAGGCCAAGCGCGCGTTCATCTTCGACCGCCAGCACCAGAGCTACGCGGCGATCGGCGGGCTCGGCCCGCTGGCCGAGCTCTACAAGGCCGGCGCCAGGGCGGTCACCGGCATCACGTCGGCACCGGACGGGACACCACCGGCCGCCATCAACGAGGCGCTGCCGCCCGGCGCGCCCGCCGGATCCGCGCTCGGCGCGGGTTCGCCCGACTCGGATCTGGGCCAGGTCGTCCGTCTGGTCGACACACTGCGCGGCCCTTATGCCTCCGGCAATCCGTCCAAGTACGCCCACCAGTACCCCAGGCCGTGGCGGATGACCGAGGACAGCCGGGTGGTCGCCACCGGCGCGACGGACGCGTTCGGCTATCCGGTCTACCGGTCCAAGGTGGTCGTCGCGCCCCAGCTGCTGCGCCAGCGCAGCACCAGTCCGGTCGACGATGCCGGTTTCCCCAGCGGGCACACCAACGCGTTCCACCTCGCCTGCCTCGCGCTCGCCTACGCGATCCCCAGCCGGTTCCAGGAACTCATGGTGCGGGCGCTGGACCTGAGCGACACCCGGATCGTGTCCGGGATGCACTCCCCCGTGGACGTTATCGGCGGCCGGATCCTGGCCACCGCGCTCGCGGCGGCCACGTTGTCCGACCTGCAGAACGCCGCGCTGAAGGCGGCCGCACTCGCCCAAGCCACCCAGTACTTCGGCCAGAACCCGCCACCCGCCGGAGCGAACACCGATCCCTACGCCGATCGCCGGGCCAACTCGGCAGCGGTCACCTCGTGGCTGACCTATGGGCTGCCCAGGCGCGACAAGCACGTGCCGATGACGGTGCCCAAGGGAGCGGAAGTCCTGCTGGAGACCCGGCTGCCCTACCTGGACGCGTCGCAGCGCCGGGAAGTGTTGCGCACCACCGCCTTGCCGTCCGGATATGCGCTGCTCGACGGCCCGGAACAGTGGGGGCGGCTGAACCTGTTCGCCGCGGCCGACGGCTACGGCGCCTTCGACGACCGCGTCCGGGTCACAATGGATGCCCGCAAGGGCGGCTTCCACGCGGCCGACACGTGGCGCAACGCGATCACCGGCACCGGCGGCTTGGTCAAGACCGGCACGGGCGAGCTCACCCTGGCCGGTGCCAACCGGTTCCGCGGCGGAACCCGGGTGGATGACGGAACGCTGATCGCGGACTCGACGACCGCCCTCGGTGACGGCGACGTCGATCTGCGCGGCGGAACACTCCGTCTGGCCGCCACGGGCTGCGTGCAGGTGCGCGGCGCGTACCGTCAGGCCTACGGAGCCACCCTCGCGGTCACGCTCCGGCCCGGACACCAGCCCGCGCTCACCGTCGCCCGGCCGGTCACCTTGGCACCGGGCGCCATCCTGACGGTCACCCTCGACCCGTCCCGCGACTACCGCGGTGCTGTGCTGCCAGTCCTGACCACACCGGCCCTCTGCGGTCGATTCGCCAGGATCACCCTCGCCGGCGGTGGATTCCGCGTGATTGCGAGCTACCAGCCGACAGGACTGTCCATCCGGCTCGTCTGAGACGCCCGGGGCGGCGAGAGCCGCGAACGTGAGTGTCCGTCGCGGAGTTCACCGCCCGGTCAGGCCTCTCTCCCGCAGCGCCAGCCACAGCGCGTGCAGGCCGTAGTGCAGCCGCGACCGGATGGTGCCCTGCGGTACGTCCAGCGCGGCGGCGAGTTCGGCGACCGAGTGCCCCAGGTAGTAGGCACGGACGATCACCGCCCGGTGATCCGGTGCCAGCGCACTGAGGGCGTCGGCGACCAGCCACGAGTCCGGGGCCGGGCCGCTGACGCCGCGGCGGTCGTCGATGGCGCACCTCCTCGGGCCGGTTCCGCACGACCAGAACCGTCCACAGTAGACCTCTTCAGGCAGTGGGAGGTCTACTGTGGACGGTCCGACCCGCGGCGAGGGAGGCTCGCCCCGGGTCATGGCCGCGTGGCCGGGCGCCGCTCCAGGCCGCGCGGAGTGCCGCTCACGCGCTGGTGATGGTCCAGTGGTTGTTGGTGCTGTTGTTCGGCGCCCACATGCCCGCGTCGGCACCGGCGGTGGCGTTGCCCATGCCGTCGAGCGCGGTGCCGGTGCCGCGGTTGATGATCTGGTACCGGCCGTTGCCCACGGCGTTGAGGCGCCACTGCTGGTTGTTGCCGCCATTCCAGGCTGTTTGCACGGCGGTCGCGCCGTTGGCGGCGTTGCCCCCGCTGTCGGCGACCATGCCGTTGGTGCGGTTGACGATCCGGTAGTAGCCACCGCCGACGTCGACCAGTTGCCACTGCAGGTTGTTGCTGCCGTCCCAGTTCCACTGCTTGAGCCGGGATCCGGCGGCGACGTTGCCGCCGCTGTCGAGCACGAGCCCGGTGGTGGCATTGGCGATCCTGGCCCAGCTCGTGGGCAGCGGACCCGAACCCGGCGCGGGGATCTGCCCGGCGAACGTCAGCTTGACCACGTACGCGGCGGCGGTGAACGGCGGGTTGGCCGACGGCATCGTGATGTGCAGGCCCGATCCGTCCTGGCTCCGGTTCGGCAGTGCGATGTACGACCCCGCGGTGGAGTCCAGCAGTTGCACCGAACTCAGGGTCCTGAGATCCATCTGGCTGGAGTTGAGGGTGGTGATGTTCAGTGTGCCGCCCGGCCAGCCCAGCACGGTGGCGTACAGCACGGTGTTGTCCTTGCTGCGGGTGAACCGGATGTCCCGGTTGGTCGCCTCCTTGGGCCCGCCGCCGCCACCCTGCGTCGGCCCCTCCCCGTAGACGGCCCAGGCGCGGGTGGCGTAGATGGACTCGCCGAACCGCTTGAGGTAGTCGCCGATGCCCAGCAGGATCGTCTTCTGGCTGTCCGGGATCGTGCCGTCGGCCATCGGCGCGATGTTCAGCAACAGGTTGCCGTTCTTGCAGACCCGGTCGATCAACGAGTGCACGATCGCCTTGGTCGTGTAGTAACCGATGCCGACCGTGTAGCACCAGCTGGTGGCGGAGATGCTGTCGTCGGTCAGCCAGAACGGGACCTGGATGCCGGTCGGCCCGCCGCGCTCGAAGTCGAAGACCTCGCCGCGGTTGTTGAAGCCGTCCTTGTAGGTGGCGACCACGTCCTTGTTCCAGGCGACCGCGCGGTTGTAGTAGTCGGCGAGGAACTGCAGCCGCCTCGACTCGTTGACCGCGCCCAGGTTGAAGTCCTGCCAGAGGATGTCCGGCTGGTAGCCGTCGAGAACCTCCTTGAGCTTGTCGTACCACAGCTGGTTCTCCGCGGCCGTGCCGTTCTGGCCGTAGAGCCTGCGCAACGACTCAGTAGGTTGCGCAGGCACCGCGTCGTAGTAGCCGGTGAAGTGGAACGCATGGTGCAGGGCCGCCAGCACCTTCAGGCCCTTGGCCCGGATGGCGTCCGCGTGCAACCGCAACAGGTCCAGCTTGGGCCCGGTCTTGACCGAGTTCCACTCGTTCGCGGCGCTGTTCCACATCGAGTAGCCGTCATGGTGCTCGGCGACCGGGCCGGCGAACTTCGCACCGGCGTCGAGGAACAGCTGCGCCCACTCGGCGGGGTCGAAGTTGCCGCCCGCGGACCTCAGCTTGGGAGCGAACTGCACCCAGTTGCCCGCCTTGTCGCGGGCACCGTTGATGAAGTTGTGGTACGGCCACGCCGAAGGGTCACCGTAGACGGCTTTGTGGTGGTTGTTCTCGCTGGAACCGTTGTGGTACATGTTCCGCGGGTACCACTCGTTGGCGAAGGCCGGGACGCTGAACACGCCCCAGTGGTAGTAGATGCCGAACTTGGCGTCCTGGAACCACTCCGGGGCCGGTGGATGCTGGTCCACGGAGGACCAGCTCGGCGTGTAGCTGCTCGGTCCCTCGGTGGCCCAGACGGCACCGGCCCGCAGCGCGCCGGTGGCGGCGGCGACCCCGGTGAACCCGGCGGCGGCGAGCAGCCCGCGCCGGGTGAACCTGTTGTCTGACAAGGACATGACGAAAAACCCTTTCGTACGGGTGGCATTTGGCGGCGGACACCGTCATCAGCAGGGTGAGCAGGCTCCACGTCCGCGAAGCGCTCCCAGTCGGGTGCGGCGCCCGCCCGCGGGCGGCCCGGGGCCTACCGGCCCCAGAGCCGCCAGGTCTGGTTGAGCTGGCTGCCTTGACCGACGGCCTTGCACGTCCACTGGATGACCTGTGCACGTGCGGCGGTGGAGACTCCGTTGACGTCGACGCACTTGCCACTGTGCCGGGCCACGAGCTGGTAGTCGTGCGGGTCGTTGCCGGAGTAGGTGACCCGCCGCAGGGTGAACTGCTGGCTCGGGGTCCCGTCCAGACAACTCCGCTGCTGCACGGCGGCACCGTCCGCGGTGGACGATCCGTTGACGTCAAGGCACTTGCCCGACTGCTGGCTGACGACCGTGTAGGTGTCGGCGATCCCGGCCACCGGGCGGAAGTTCCACAGCTGCTGGTCACCGCCCTCGCAGTAGAACTGCTGCTGCTGGTTGCCGTCGGCCGTGCTCAGGTTCGTGTTGTCCAGGCACTGCTGCGAATGCTGGGCCACCGCGACGGACTGGAAACCACTGTCCGAAGGGGACAGAAGGGTGATGGTGAAGCTGTCGTCGGCGTTGGTGTGCGGGAGGTTCACGGTTGTGGCGTTGCCCGGAGCGGACACCACCGAGTTCTGGACGGTGACCGGGCCCGCTACCGCGGCTCCGCCGTTGGCGGGAACGCGCTGGACGAGCACCCGCACCTGGTTGTTCTGCACGACACCGGTGGTGCTGTCCAGGTGCTGCAGGTTCACGGCGATATTGCCGGTCGTACCACGGCCGCCGACCAGGATCTTCGCGTTGCCGGTCGTCTTGGTGGCGAAGGCGTCGTAGGACCGGCTGGGCGTCACCGACACGATCTGCCCGGTTTGCGAGCCGTAGAACCGATAGGCCCACCACTCGCCCTTGGGCTGGTGCTGCCCGGCGGAGTTGCGCACGAGCAGGCTGGCCAGATCGTTGTGCAGGTTGGCCCCGCCGGCCCAGTTCGCCCGCAGGCCGTCGGCGCCACTGCGCTCCAGCCGGGCGATGTACCAGGCGCCACCACCGGGGTTCTGCTCGTTGGCCGCCCCGTACTCGTTGATCTGGTAGGGACGCGGGTGCGGGATGCCGCGGGAGTCCAAAGAGGAGTTCGCCGCCGCGACGTTCGCCACCGGGTCACCCGGCAGGGAGTGCCAGCTGACGATGTCGGGGACAACGTTGTTGGCACGGACGAAGTCCAGGTACTGGGTCCACCAGCTGCCCGAGGTCGTCGGCACACCCGCGAGGCTCGGGCCGACGATCGGCTGCGCCGGGAAAGCGGCCCGGACGCGCTGGTAGGTGCGCCGCCACAGTTCGAAGTACTGCGCCTGCGGCCGGTTCCAGAACAACGTGATGTTGGGCTCGTTCCACAGGTCCCACTGCACCGGGGCGCCCGTTGCCCGGACGTCGTCGATCAGGCGGGTGAGGAAGTTGTCGTAGTCGGTCCAGTTGCCGTTGTCACCGGGAAAACGGGAGATCGGGTAGCCGTCCGCGCCCCACAGGTCGTGCACCAGCAGGACGAACTCCCCGCCCAGCGACCGGGTGCGCAGCAGCTGGGCACGGGTCGCGTTCCACCGGCGGTCATACCGGCCGGACACCCAGCCACCGGGGCTGTCGAGCTGGGCACCACCGGCACGCATGGCCCGGAACCGCACGTCGCGGTAGAAGTGGTCCGCGGGCGCCGATGCGTCCTCCGTCATGCCGTAGATCCAGCCGGAGGCCCGGTAGGACGGCGCGCCACCCGCGACCGCGAAGTCGACCGTGACGGATTCGTCCGCGGCCGTGGCCGGCGCGGTGAAAGTTACAACGGATGCACCGAGAGCGAGGAGCGCGACTGTTGCGCGAAAACGCCCGCGCCACCTCCTGGGCCTGGTGTCCATCTGTCTCCTTGAGCTGCAGGGATGGAGTACTGAAGATGGTGTCGAACCGATTCGACCAACTCGGTACCGTACGCGCCCATCCACGCAGGCTGCAATGCTTCATACTCTTCGAAGCGATTCACCAAGCTGCGCTAGGACAGGTTCGCTCCGGTGCTGGACCGCAGCGAGATGACCGGTTGCAGCAAGGCGTGCCGGGGCGTCGCGGACGGGTCGGTGATCCGCTCGATGAGCAGCTCCACGGCGATCCGGGCCATCTGCGCGGCCGGCACGTCGGCCGCGGTCAGCGGTGGGTGGAACTCCTCGGCCAACCGGTCGGCGATCACCCCGGTGATGGAGAAGTCCCTGGGCACGACCAGTCCGGCGTTGTGCAGTGCTCGCTGCAACCCGGGCAGCGCCGCTTCGTTGATCGTCACCGCCGCGGTCACCCCAGGCCACCGGGTGCGGATCTCCTCGAAACACGACAGGCCCGCCGCGGGCTCGTCGGCGCAGCAGACCGTCCGCGCGGTCATCCCCCGCTGGGCCGCCGCCTCCTGAAAACCGGCCGTGGCACGCAAAGCGGGCCCGTAACCGGCGGCCACCAGCTCGGTCGACCTGTTGATCAGCACCACCTGCCGGTGCCCGAGGTCGGCCAGGTGGTGCACGCACCGCCGGACCAGCCCCGCGTAGTCCACGTCCACCCACCATGACCGGCCGGGATGCTCGACGTGCCCGATGCTCACGAACGGCAGCGCGCCGCGCTCGAGCCGGGCCACCCGCGGGTCGTCCAGCAGGATCTCCATCAGGATCACGCCGTCCACCCGCCTGCCGGTGACGATCCGCTCGAACGACCGGTCGTGGTCCGCGCCGCTGGGCGACAGCAGCACATCGAGGTCGTTCGCGGCGGCCTCCTCCACCACGGTGGCGACGAAACCGAGCTGGACATCGGTCAGCCGCCTGCTGGCCGGCGGGATGACGAGCCCCAGCGTGCGCGTGCGCCCCTCCGCCAGTGCCCGCGCGCTGGCGTTGGGCCGGTAGCCCAGTTCGGCGATCACCTCGTTGATCCGCCGTGCGGTCGCCGCCGCCACCGGGCGCTTGCCGGACAACGCGTAGGACACCGTGCTGCGCGACACCCCGGCCCGCTTGGCGATCTCGCCGATGTTCACCCGCTCACCATCCAACCGATTCGACTGCCCGTCAATCATAGGACGTTCCAAGCCTTGCATCCTGCCCTCTTTCATGGCTATCTTGGCGCCACTCGTGAGTCGAACCGGTTCGACTCGCTTGCCGGAAGGACACGCGATGCGGCGTTCACCGACCACCCGGCGGTTCACCACGGCCATTACGGCGATCACGGCACTGACGGCACTGCTCGCGGCGGCGTGTTCGGCCGATCCGGCCGGTCAGCCAGGCCCGCGCGGCGGCTCGTTCTCGCTGTGGGATCCGTATCCCCAGTTCGACAACGGTTCCGAGTGGACCAAGGTGATCGACAAGTGCGGCACGGCGGCGGGCGTCACGATCCAGCGGCAGGCCTACGACACGACCGACCTGACCAACAAGGTGCTGCTGGCCGCGCAACAGGGCACCGCGCCCAACGTGCTGGTCGTGGACAATCCGGTGGTGTCCACGCTGGCCGAGGCCGGCGTGCTGAAGTCCACTCAGGACACCGGCATGGACGCGACCGCGGCGGCGCCGAACCTGCTGGCCGCCGGGCAGACCGGCGGGCGCGTCTACGGGGTGCCGATCGGCGCGAACACGTTGGCCTTGTACTACAACAAAGCGGTGCTGACGGCGGCGGGCGTCGACCCGGCGTCGATCACGGACTGGACGTCGCTGGAGGCGGCGCTGACCAAGGTCGCCGCGGCGGGCAAGAAGGGCATCACGTTCTCGGCCATCGGCACCGAGGAAGGCACTTTCCAGTTCCTGCCGTGGTTCTGGGGCGCCGGTGCACAGCTGACCGACCTGTCCTCGCCCGGGGCCGTGGCCGCGCTGACTCAGTGGAAATCCTGGCTGGACAAGAAGTACGCGCCGAACTCGGTGATCGGCAACACCCAGACCACCAGCTGGCAGGAGTTCGCGACCGGCGAGTACGCGTTCGCCGAGAACGGCACCTGGCAGCTGCAGAACGCCAAGAAGGCGGGCTTCGACTACGGCGTCATCCCGATCCCGTCCCGCACCGGCGGTGTCGCCCCCGCACCGACCGGCGGCGAGTTCGTCACCGTTCCCTCCCAGGGCGACAAGGACGCCGAGGCCACCGCCGCGAAGATCGCGGCCTGCCTCACCAGCGCGGACACCGTGCTGGCCACCGACACCGCGCTCACGTACGTCTCGGCTGTGCCGTCGGTCCAGCAACAGCAGATCGCCGCGCAACCAGACCTGAAAGTCTGGGTCGACGCGGTGAAATCGGCCAAGAGCCGCACCGGCGACGATCTCGGCACTCGCTATCCCCGGATCTCCCAGCCGCTGTGGACCGCCGTGCAGGCGGCGCTGACCGGGTCGAAGTCGCCGCAGGACGCGCTGACGGCCGCCCAGGCCGCCGCGGCCTCGGCGACGAAGTAGGACAGTGCCGCGGCTGCGCGGGCGGCTCGCCGGCTGGGCGTTCCTGCTCCCGATCGTCGCGTACCTGTTGCTGTGCTACGTCTACCCGTTGCTGACCAACATCGACCTGAGCATCCGCGGCTACACCGTCCGCACCTTCGTGCAGGGCGGTGCGCCGCTGGTCGGGTTCGACAACTACGCCAAGGTGTTCGCCGATCCCGGTTTCGGCTCGACACTGCTGCACACCGCCGTGTTCACCGTGGCATCGTTGGTGTTCCAGTACGGCATCGGCCTGGCGATGGCGGTGTTCTTCGCCCGCGACTTCCGGCTGTCCGCGACGCTCCGGGCGCTGATGCTGGTGCCGTGGCTGCTGCCGCTGATCGTGTCCGCGTCCACCTGGGCGTGGATGCTCAACAGCGAGGCCGGGGTGGTCAACGCCGTGCTGGGGTTGTTCGGCCTGGACCGGGTGAACTGGCTGACCTCGCCGGACTGGTCGCTGGTGTCGGTGACCATCGCCAACATCTGGATCGGCATTCCGTTCAACCTGGTCGTGCTGCACAGCGGCCTGCGCACCATCCCGGCCGAGGTGTACGAAGCATCCTCTTTGGACGGTGCCGGGCGGTGGCAGACCTTCCGGCACATCACCTTCCCCATGCTGCGCCCGGTGTCCGGGGTGACGCTGCTGCTCGGCCTGGTCTACACGCTCAAGGTGTTCGACATCATCTGGATCATGACCCGCGGCGGGCCCGGCGGCTCGTCCGGCACGCTGGCCACCTGGTCCTACGAGCTCGGCTTCGGCAGCATGCTGCCCCGCTTCGGGCCGAGTGCCGCGGTGGGCAACGTGCTGATCCTGCTGGCGGTCGTCGCCGGTCTGCTCTACATCCGGGTGCAGCGCCGCCTGGAGGCGACATGACCCGGCGCGGGTTGCGCACCGCCGTGGGCGTGCTGCTGACCGCCGTCATGCTCTTCCCGGTGTACTGGATGATCAACGTCTCGCTGACCCCGCCGGGGCTGATGCGCAAGTCGCCGCCGGACTTCTGGCCCAGCACACCGACATTCGAGGGGTACGCCCGTGTGCTGCGCGAGCAGCTGCCCTACTTCGGCACGAGCCTGCTGGTCGCGTCCGGCACCGTTGTGCTGACCCTGGCGCTGGCCGCGCCCGCCGCGTACGCACTGGCGAAGCTGCGCCCGCCCGGCCGCCGGGTGCTGGGCTTCCTGCTGCTCGTCGCGCAGATGATCCCGGGCATCATCATGGCGCTGGGGCTCTACGGCGTCTACGTCCGCCTCGGCATCACCAACACGGTGTGGGGCCTGATCTTCGCCGACTCCACCATCGCGGTCCCGTTCGCCGCGCTGATCCTCACCTCGTTCATCGCCTCGGTGCCCGACGAGCTGGTCCAGGCCGCCCGGATCGACGGCGCCGGCCCGGTCCGCACGTTCTGGTCGATCGTGCTTCCGCTGAGCCGCAACGGGATCATCGTCGCGGCGCTGTTCTCCTTCCTGTGGGCGTGGTCCGACTTCGTGTTCGCCACGACCCTCGACAGCGGCGGCGCGCTCAAGCCGCTGACCCTCGGCATCTACCGCTACATCGGCAACAACAACCAGGAGTGGAACGCGATCATGGCGACCGCCGTGATCGCGTCCGTGCCCGCCACCGTCCTGCTCGTGCTGGCGCAGCGGTTCGTCGCCGCGGGCATCACCGCCGGGGCGGTCAAGGACTGACGAAGGGACGCCAGTGGACGACTTCTCGGTGCAGGAAATACCGTTCAGCCATCGGGGAGCCTGGTTCGGCCTGTCTCCCGTGGTCGCGCCGGCCACCTACGCCGAGGACGTCCACCTCGTGTCGCACCGAAACGGCATGCACGCGGTACTCCAGCTCGTCCCCATCCATGGGGGTGTGCGCGTGCCAGCCGACGTGACCGCCGATCCGGCCGTGCTGACCTGGTCGGCCGGCCGGGGACGGGTGGCGGCGGCCTTCGAGTCGCCGTCCACCCTCAGGATCACCGGATCCGGCCTCGGCCTGCGCGTCGCCGCCGCCGAAGCCACCCTCACGCCGTTCACCGGAACCTACTTCTTCCGCGATCCGGTCACGTCGTCGTACGTATTCACCTCCTACGAGACCGGCCACCGCTATCGGCTGACCGTCCTTTCCGGACACGCCGACGGGCACGGCGCCGGTGCGCTGGGCACGGCGGACCGAGCGGTCGTGATCGGTGCGGACGGCGGTGAATGGGAACTGGCGCTGGAAGAACTGACCACGACACGGCAGCGCTTCGCCGCTCGGGCGACATTCCCGGAGGTCGTGGCGGCATCGCGGCGGGCCGTGGCCGAGTTCACCGACACCGTCGCGCCGTGGCGCAGCGACCGCACGCCGGCCGCGGGGCTGGCCTGCTACCTGCTGTGGTCGTCCACTGTGGACCCATCCGGGTTCGTCGGCCGCCCGGCGGTGCTGATGTCCAAGCACTGGATGGACAAGGTATGGAGCTGGGACCACTGTTTCAACGCCCTCGCACTGGCCCCCGGCGCACCGGAGCTGGCCTGGGACCAGTTCCAGGTGGTGTTCGACCACCAGACCGAGCAGGGCGCGCTGCCCGACTCGATCACGCATGCCGAGATCCTGTACAACTTCGTCAAACCACCCATTCACGGCTGGGCGGCGAGCAGGCTCCGCGAACGTCTGCCCGGCGGGGTGCCGGACGGCGAGATCCCGCGGCTCTACCGGCAACTCGCGGAGTGGACCACCTTCTGGCTCGACCACCGCCGGGCACCGGGCCAGGTGTTCCCGCACTACGAGCACGGCAACGACAGCGGCTGGGACAACGCCACGGTCTTCGCCGAGCGGCTCCTGGTGCAGTCCCCCGATCTCGCGGCTTTCCTGGTACTGCAGATGCACGAGCTGGCGGACCTGGCGCGCCGGGCCGGCGACCCGGCCGCCGCGACACGGTGGGCCTGGGAAGCCGAGACGATGCTCGCCGCGCTGCTCCGCGAGCGGTGGAACGGTTCCGCGTTCACCAGCCACACGATCGACGGCACAGCAAGCACAACGGCGAGCCTGCTCGAGCTGATGCCCATCGTTCTGGGCCACCAGCTTCCCGTCGATGTGCACGCCAAGGTGGCGACGGCCATCTCCGGACACCTGACCCAAGTCGGCCTGGCCACCGAACGGCCCGATTCCCCGCTCTACGAGGCCGACGGCTACTGGCGCGGTCCGGTGTGGGCTCCGGCGACGGTGCTGGTCGAGGACGGCCTGCGCCGGGGCGGCGCGGTCGAGCTGGCGGACCGGGTCAGCGCCCGTTTCCTCGCGGTGTGCGAGAAGTCCGGCTTCGCCGAGAACTTCGACGCACTGGCCGGGGAAGGCCTGCGCGACCGCGCCTACACCTGGACCGCGAGCGCCTACCTGATCCTCGCCGGTGACGCCGAGAACAGGCTCGCCACCGGCTGATCGCCGCCTACCCCGGCAGGGCGCTGCCCGGCCTGCCCGGGGTGGCACCGATCGTGAGCAGCAGGTTGGCGTAGTGCCGGTCATCACCGGAAGCGACACAGATGGCCAGGCCGGGCTGGAGGCACGTTTCGTAGAACTCGTGCCGCCCGGAGCTGATGAAGGGCACATCGGGCCCCAGAGCCTCCTGGTAGCGGGCCCAGAACGCCGGTGTGGAGCCGTCGTCGGGGCGCATCGTGGTCGCCGACTCGACCGGCACCGCGGTGATCAGCGTCGCCAGGATCTCGTCCACCATGATCAGACCGGGCCGGAGGTTGAGGTAGATCCGTTCGGCGCCGGGGTGGACGTTGGTCGTGTGCGCGTAGTTGGCGTCGGCGATCAGCACGTGCGAACCATGGCCGGTCGCGGCCAGGGCGCCGATCAACGGCGGATGCAGCAACGGGTAGCGCAGCACAGTCGGGGTCCTTTCGTTGGTGTCAGCCCAGGCGGAAGTCGGCGACGCGGATCGGTGAGGGGGTGGTCGCGGTCGAACGTTGCTGGTAGAACATGGACAGCACGCCTTCGGTTGCCAGTCTTGAGGTATCCACCGTCACCTCGCCGAAGACGTTCATTCCCGGCTGGTCGAACACCAGCGTCCAGTCGGTCCACCCACTGGCCTTGGACGCCGAGACGATCCGGCCGAAGGGCATCACGAGGTAGGCGTTGTCCTTGCGGTCGAACACGATCCGGGTACGGCCGGTCGAGTTCGGCGCGACCGGGACCTCCCGTTTGGTCCAGGACCCGTCGGCGGCACGGACCAGGTGGAAGGCCCGGGCCCAGCGCGTTCGGTCGGCCGCGTAGCTGGTGACGCACTGGGTGAACCGGCCGGGCACGTAGCTGATGGCCACGTGCATCAAGCCGGCGCCGTCGACAGCCTGGCTTTCCTGGTTCATCAGGCCGTGGTTGGGGTCGAGCGGGTCGACGATCAACCGCGGCGAGACACCGACCTCGGCGCCGACGACGGACCCGGTGGTGTCCCGCCAGGTCCGGCCGCGGTCGTCGCTGTAGACGTACCCGGTGTCGTGGTTGGTCAGCCCGCCTTGGTCGCACAGCACGCCGGTGTTGCCCTCGCGCCAGGTGAACGCCGCGTGCAGCCTGCCGGCGCGGTCGTAGGTGAGGCCGTGCAGGTACATGTTGCGGGTCGTGCTGGTGACACCGTTGGGCGCGGTCCACGATCCCGTTGCGAGCGACCATTTGCCGAGCTTGCGCCACGAGGTGCCGTCGTACTCGGCGAGTTCGTTGGTGCCGTTGCCCGACCCGCCGGTCCGGTAGCTCAACTGCAGCTTGCGTTCCGGAGTGACCAAGAACTGCGGATAGGTGATGCCGCCGAGATCCACGCCATCCAATGTGCTTTGCACGGCCCCGAACCTCGCGGCGGACCAGCTCCGGGTCGCCGGGCTGGACACCAAGCCCGCCTCGGACTTGACGTAGAACACCGGTGTGTTGTGCGTGTCCATCGCGACGTGCAGGCGCCCGTCGGACGGCGAGATCCCCAGGGAGATCACGTTGTGCGAGTCGTCAGTGCTCAGTTTGTGCGGCAGCACCACTTTCCGCCACGGGCCGCTCGGAAGTTCGCGTCTGCCCACGACCACCGAGCGGTCCGCGGAGTACCAGGTCGCGTACTGGTACCCCGCGTAGCTCACGATCGCGTTCTGCTGGAACGACTCGTTGTTCACCAGCCCGTCGTAGGACACGAAGTACAACGCGGACGGATCCAGCTGGGTGTCGCCGAGCAACGCGACCGGCGGGGCGGCCGCGGCGCTCTGTTCACTGTGGACGACCGGAGCGCCGGTCAGGACGAGACATACAGCGAGCAGGATCGCTGATTTCATCTCACTCTCCCCGTGCGGGCTGTCAGATGGCGTTCATCCCCCACCGGCCGCACGACAAGGCAGGGAACGTCACGGACTTCGTCAGGGTGGACCCGCCCTCGGCAGTCGCCGTCACGGTCGCCGTACCGGCGGAGTAGGCCCACTTGAGCGGCGTGAACACCGCCCGATAGGTCTGCCCCGGGTCGATCCGGCGCGACCGGCGTTCCCCGAACGGGCTGGTGACGACGGCTTCTATCGGGGTGTCACCGGTGTTGCGCACCGACACAGTCAGTTCCGGCCGCTGGCAACGGCATACCGAGGATGTCTCGACCGCCAGCTGCAGCAGCGCGGGAACGCTCGTCAGCGTGGGCACGACCGGGGTGATGGTCCCGTCGGGGCCGAAGGTCAGCTTGTCGATGGTGGTTTCGCGGTGGGTGCCATCACCGCCCGGGATGGCGAACCGGTGGTAGGCGATGTACCAGTCGCCGGTGTCCAGGACCTGGACGATCGAGTGGTGGCCGGTGCCGAGGATGCCCTGCTTGGGGTCCTTCGACAGGATGACGCCCTTGTTCTGCACGGTCGTCGCGAGCGGGTCGGACACCACGGCGTAGCCGACGCGGTAGTCCTCCGAGCGGGTGTCGTCGATCGACCAGCTCAGGTGGTACATGCCGTTGCGCTTCACCATGAACAGGCCCTCGCGGAAGTCCTGCAGGCCGGTGATCTGCCGGATCTTGGCCGGGTCGTAGGACACCATGTCCGGGTTCAGCGGCACCACATAGGGCGTGGAGTTGCCCCAGTACAAATAGGACTGTCCATTGTCGTCAGTGAACACCGCGGGGTCGATCTGCTGCCGGCCCTGGTAGTTCGCCTTGTCCACCAACGGGTGCCCGATGTCCTTGAACGGCCCCAGCGGGCTGTCCGCGACCGCGACACCGATGCTTTGCTGTGCCGAGAAGTAGAAGTAGTACTTGCCGTTCCTGTCCGCCGCCGTCGGCGCCCACGCGTTCGTGTCCGCCCACGTCACATCCGGTCCGAGGTCGAGGATCGTCGGGTGCGCGGTCCAGTCCCGCAGGTTGCGCGAGGACCACACCATGAACTTCGAGCTCGACCAGCCAGGCAACCCGTCGGTCGTCGCGTAGATGTAGTAGGTGTCGCCGAACCGCACGATGTTCGGGTCGGCGTTGAACCCGGGCAGGACGGGCGATCCCATCTCGACCGCGCTCACCGTCCACTCACGCGAACTGCCGTCGGGCGCAGTCACCGTGTACGTGCGGGGCTTGCTGAAGTCACGAACCTGGCCGTTGGCCGGGTTGATCCGGCTGCCGTCCGCGATCGCGAACTTCGGTGCGAGCCTGCGCAGGTCGGTCCCCGGCCGGACCGGCAACACGATCGTGCCGTCGCCGATGATCGCGGGGACTTTCAGCGAATCCAGCGTGACCCCGGCGACCCGGGTCGAGTTGCCCGGCAGCTTGCCGATGTCCGACGGTGTCAGCCCACGGTTCCACACCGAGACGTTACGCATCTTGCCCTTGAAGTAACGGTCGGCGGTGTAGAGCGACCGGCCCAGGTAGTTCGCCGTGGTCCGGCCGCCGCCGATCGCCTTGGGCTTGACGGTGACGTCCGATCGAGTGGCCACGCGTGCGCCGTCCAGCCACAGTTCCGCCGTACTCCCGGTCAACGTGTAGGTGAGCTGGTGCCAGGCCCCGCGGCTCAGCGCCCGGCCCTGCGTGACGGTCTGCTCGCCCGACCAGTTCCCGGTGGTGATCGACGCGCGATAGTCGTTGCCAGTGGCGAACAAGTAGCCGTCACCCGCACCATCCGCGCCGGTGTTCCCCATGCCCCACAGGAAGTACGGCGTGGGCTGCGCCGGGTCGATCCACACCTCGGCCGCCACGCTGATCGAGTCGAGACCGGCCATGAGGTTGTCGGGCAGCTTCACGTGGTCGTCGGTGCCGTCGAACGACAGCGCCCCGTCCGCCTTCGCGGTGCCGTTGACGAGCGTGGCGTTGTGACCGTTGCCGGAGGTGTCGGTCAGCCGCGTGCCGTCCACAGTCCCGGGATAGGACGCGATCAGACCGGTGGGTGTGGCCGACAGCGGCGGCGGGCCTTGGCGCAGCGCGGCCAGTTCGCGCGCACTGACCGGCATCACCGTGCCGTGCCGAGGGCTCTTGGGCAGGCTGTAGTTCGCGGGCACGCGCCACGACGGCGTTGCCAGGCTCTGGCTGCCCAGCGGGATGTAGCCGCGGCCGCCGTACTCGTCCACGAACAGGTAGTACTTCGACCCGGAGGTGTCACCGGGGTTGGCGGCGAACACCGTCGGCCCTTCCACCGCCGACGTTCCCGCGGCCCGGCCGATACACGACGCGGTGATCTGCCATGCCGGGTTCTTCGGGTCCCAGCCGGGCTTGTTGACGTCGTCGGTCTCGGTCAGGTCGTCGTTGCGTTCCTGGATGATGTCCGAGCACCCGGTCACGCCGCCTTCGTCCTTGGTGAACCGGTAGAAGGTGCCGCTGTCGGCGATCACCGTCGAGTCGATCCGGGACGCACCGAAGTCCTGCCACACCTTGGGTTCGCTGAACGTCCGGAAGTCGCGGGTGGTGGCGTAGAGCATCCGGTTGTAGGTGTTGCCGTTGTGCTGCGGGTCGTTCGCCGCGTAAAGCTTCGACGCCCAGAACACCACGTACGCGCCCAGTTTCGGCGACCAGTACGCCTCCGGCGCCCACGTGTTGCCCGCGGTCTCCGGTGACACCAGCACATGCCGTTGATCCGACCAGGTCACCAGGTCGGTGGACTCCCACACCTCGATCGAGCGGCTGCCGTGCCGCTGCGAGTAGTCCCACGAGGTACCACCGCCGATGGACAGGTCAGTGGCGATCAGGAAGAACTTGTCCCCCTCGGGCGAGCGGATCAGGAACGGGTCGCGCAGCCCCTTCTCCCCCATCGACGAGGTGAGCACCGGCCGGCCGCCGTTGAGCTCGTCCCACTGCAGGGCGTTGTTGCCTTGGCTGGCGGCGAAGTAGACGTTCTCGCCCGCCTTGGTGTTGCCGGTGAAGTAGGCGAAGGTGTAGCCCGCCATGGGTTCCGGCTTCGGCATCGGGCGGACCGTCAGGTCGAACGACCGGGTCCGCTCCTGGGAACCCAGCTTCACCGTCGCGGTCAGGCGCACCTTCGCGGGTGCGGCCCCGGTCGCCGGGCGCTTCACCTCGCCGGTGGCCGTCACCACGGCCGGGTTGCTCGAGCGCCAGGTCACGGTCGTCGCGTTCAGGCCGGTGGTGGGCAACGTCAGGTTGCCGCGCACATCGCCCGCATCGGCCACGGTCAGTGCGGCCGCCGCCTCCGCGACGAGTTCCCTCGCCGGGCGTTGTGCCTTCACCACGATGGTGAACTCCTTGGTACCGCTAGCGGCGCCGGACTTCACCGTCGCGGTCAGTTTCACTGTCGCGTCGCGGGATCCGGGTGCCGGGCGGGTCACCGTGCCATCGGCCGCGACCACGTTCGGCGCGCTGGAGGACCAGGTGATGGCCGAACCGTTCGGGCCCGTGGTCGGCAGCTTGAGCGACTCCGTCACCGCTGACGTGTCGCCGAGCGACAGCGCCGCAACGTCCCGCGCCACGCGCGTCTCGTCGGAAACCTTGCCCAGATCGGACACTTCAGCGGCCGACAGCGCACGGCTGTAGATCCGGAAGTCCCGCACGCTGCCTTGGAGGTAGCGGTCCGCGTTGTAGACCGAGCGGCCCAGGTAGTTCGCGGTCGTCGTGCCGTTGCCGATCTGCCCGGGCGTGATGGTGATCCCGTCCTTGCGGGCCACTTCGGCGCCGTCCTGGTAGAGCACAGCGGTCCCGCCACCGAGGGTGTAGGTCGCCGTGACCCAACGGTCGCGGGGCAGCGGCGTGGTCGTCGACGCGGTCTGTTCGCCCGACCAGTTGCCGGTGGTGATCGACGCGCGGTAGGTGTCGCCAGTGCTGAACAGGTAGCCGTTGCCCGCCCCGTCCGCACCGGTGTTTCCCAGTCCCCACAGGAAGTACGGCGTGGCCTGCGCCGAGTCCAGGCGGACCTGGACGGACACCGTGATGGCGGACAGGCCGCGCATCAGGTTGTCCGGTAAGTCGAGGTACCCGCCCGTGCCGTCGAGCTTCAACCCCTCGGTGCCGTTCCAGGCCGCACCGCCCACCACCTGGGCGGTGCGGCCATTGCCGGAACTGTCCGGGGCCGTCGTGCCTGAGGTCTGGTCGAGCACGTAGTGCGCTACGAGGTCACCGGCCCCGGCGGCGGAGGGGCCGACGACCATCACCGTGCTCAACACAACGGCCAAGGCCACACCCACCCGCGCGAGCATGGTCCTCTTCGGAGTCCACGACATCGGGGCCCCACTTCCGGACTGCGTACCGGGGCACCGCACCCCAGTTGTGAGCGCTAACACTCAGACATCGATCTCCCGATGTCAATGCCAGTACCGATTCAGACAACGTTGGCCACATGTGGCGAGACCAGATCGTTAGCGCTAACAGCCCGCTAGCAGCAGACGGCACCAGGCCGGCGTCTGCCGGGACCACGACGGCGCCGCCGCCATTGTCGAGCCGGAAGACATTCGTGCGCCCGGGCCTGACGTCGAGCCGAAGTACCGCACTACCGCGTGGGCTGCTCGGGACTCAGGGTTTGCGGGCGACCGCACCGGCGATCAGCCGCTGCACCGGGGCCAGGGGCTTCATCGGCGGACCGTCCGGCCACCAGTCGACAACCGGGACGAGTCCCGGCTCGATCGGCTCCAGGCCGTCCAGAAAGGACAGGATCCGCTCGTGCGTGCGGCACTCGCCGGACCCGACCGACCGCCGCAGGTTCTCCTCCAGCCGACGGGCGAGCGAGCGGTACTCGCTGCCCTCGCCGGGATCGAGGAAATGGCTGAGCGCGACGTACGAACCCGAGGGCAGGGCATCGATGTAGGCCCGCATCAGCTCGGCCGGTCCCTCCTCGTCGAGCACGTGGTGGATCGTCGCGCACTGCATCAGCGCCAGCGGCCGGTCGAAGTCGAGGACCTTGGTGACCACCGGGTGCTGCAGGATCTCCGCCGGCCGGCGCAGATCGGCGAACAGGAAGTGCGTCGACTGGTTCTCGGCCAGCAGCGCACGGCCATGCGCAGCGACGACCGGATCGTTGTCGACGTACACGACCGTCACGTCCGGGTTGGTCCGCTGCGCGACCTGGTGCACGTTCTGCGCGGTCGGCAGCCCGGACCCGCAGTCGAGGAACTGGTCGATGCCGGCCGTCCCGGCCAGGAACCGCACCACCCGGACCAGCCAGTCCCGCAGGTCGCGCGCGGCCAGCGGCGCGTCCGGGTCGATCGCCAGCGCCTGCCGATAGACCTCCCGGTCGACCTCGTAGTTGTCCTTGCCGCCCAGGAAGGCGTCGTAGACCCGGGCGATGCTGGGCCGGGTGGGATCCACCTCCGGCAGCTCGGGTTCATCCGCTGACAGCATTCGACGCACACCCGCTCGGATCGCCGGACTGATGGGTCGCAAACTCTATCGTCCTGCCCGATCCGGGCGGCATCGTGCCGGATCGGCCCGGCGAACGGACAATCCGTGCATCCGCAGGTTCGGCTCGGGCAGGATGCAACGGGTCCGGTCCTGCAGGAGGTAGCGCGTGGGTGTGCCAGTCGTGGCCTGGTGGCTGACGATCGCCGGGATCATCGGGTTGATCCTGTTCGACTTCTTCGTCCACGTGCGCAAGGCCCACGTGCCCACGATCGGCGAGGCCGCCGTGTGGTCGACGATCTACGTCGGGATCGCGGTGCTGTTCGGCGTGGGACTGTGGCTGTTCGGTGACTCGGCGATGGCGTCGGAGTACTTCGCCGGCTACGTCACAGAGAAGGCGCTGTCGGTCGACAACCTGTTCGTGTTCCTGGTGATCATGGCGAGCTTCAAGGTGCCACGGGCCGACCAGCAGAAGGTGCTGTTGTTCGGGATCGCGTTCTCGCTGGTCGCGCGGACCGGGTTCATCGCGCTGGGCGCGGCGCTGATCGACCTGTTCTCATGGGTGTTCTACATGTTCGGGCTGATCCTGCTGGTCACAGCGGGCAACCTGGTCAAGCCGAGCGGCAGCGAGGACCGTTCGGCGGACAACTTCATGATCCGGGTGGCCCGCAAGCTGGTGCGCACCTCGGACCGCTACGACGGCGACAAGCTGTTCACCGTGCAGGACGGCAAACGGGTGATGACCCCGATGCTGCTGGTCATGGTGGCGATCGGCGGCACGGACCTGCTGTTCGCGCTGGACTCCATCCCGGCCATCTTCGGCCTCACCCAGAACGTCTTCCTGGTGTTCACGGCGACCGCGTTCTCGCTGCTCGGCCTGCGCCAGCTGTACTTCCTGATCGACGGGCTGCTCGACCGGCTGGTCTACCTGACCTACGGCCTGGCGCTGATCCTGGGCTTCATCGGCGTGAAGCTCGTGCTGCACGCCCTGCACGAGAACAACGTGCCGTTCATCAACGGCGGCGAGCCGGTCAAGGTCGCGGAGATCAGCACGGGGCTGTCGTTGCTGGTGATCTTCGGGGTCCTGCTCGTCACCGTGATCGCCTCGCTGACCAGCCGCTGGGGCCGGGCACAGAACGTGATCGCCCAGGCGCGGCGGCACGCGCGGCAGTACTGCGAGGTGGAGAACGACCCGGAGCTGCGCGCGAGGATCTTCGCCCAGCTGGTCGCCGAGGAGCAGCAGCTGCACAGGCTGCCGGAGAAGTACAAGGCGCGGATCCGCGAGGAGGAGCAGCTGATGTCGTTGCTCAAGTGGGCCCACGCGCAGCACGCCGCAGCCAGCCGATAACGGTGCATCTCGTTCGATACTGTTGATTCTCGGTGTCTTGACCCTACGCATGCGGATGATTACTGTCTCATCTTGGTGACAGGACCTGCGGAAATGGGTCAAACAAACGCAATCGAACACGGAGGGCGCAATGGCGGCGTCTCGACTGTTAGCGTTAACACCACTACTCCGGCGGAGACTCCGAACCGTGGGTGTGGTGCTGGCCCTGGTTCTCGGGATGCTCATACCCACCGCGAGCGCCCAGGCGGCTCCCGCCAAGGCGACGCACACGGTCACCTATGACGGCTACTCGTTCATGATCGACGGCCAGCGCACCTATCTCTGGTCCGGCGAGTTCCACTACTGGCGGTTACCGAGCCCGGACCTGTGGCGGGATGTGCTGGAGAAGATGAAGGCCGCCGGCTTCAACGCCACCTCGATCTACTTCGACTGGGGCTTCCACTCCCCCAAGCGCGGCGTCTACGACTTCACCGGCATCCGCGACGTGGACAAGCTGCTCGACATCGCCCAGCAGGTGGGCATCTATGTGATCGCCCGGCCCGGTCCGTACATCAACGCGGAGACCGACTCGGGCGGGTTCCCCGGCTGGCTGACCACGCAGCCCGGCCGCGCCCGCAGCACCGCCGCGGACTACCTCGCCGCGAGCGACGAGTGGCTGTCCCAGATCGACCCGATCCTCAAGCGCCACCAGCTCACCAACGGCACCGGCACGGTCATCCTCTACCAGGTGGAGAACGAGTTCTACGACTCGTCCGCCGCCGCGCGCGACTACATGACCCACCTGGAGCAGAAGGCCAAGGCCGACGGCATCACGGTTCCGTTGACCGGCAACCACAACGGCACGTTCAAGTCCGGCGCGGGCGCGGTCGACGTGGACGGCCCGGACGCCTACCCGCAGGGCTTCAACTGCTCCAACCCCACCGCGTGGCGCGGGCTCAGTGACATCACCTACGCGCGCATCGCCGGGAAACCGTTGTACTCACCGGAGTTTCAGGGCGGTTCCTTCGACCCGTGGGGCGGACCGGGCTACGACAAGTGCCGCCAGCTGACCGGCCCGGACTTCGTGAATGTGTTCTACAAGAACAACATCGCGGTGGGCGCGACCGCGCAGAGCTTCTACATGACCTACGGCGGCACGTCCTGGGGCTGGCTGGCCGACCCGAGCCAGGTGTACACGTCGTACGACTACGGCGCGGCGATCACGGAGGCGCGCCAGCTCGGCTCGAAGTACGACGCGAACAAGCGGATCGGGTACTTCACGCAGGCAGTGGCGCCGCTGACGAAGACCGACCAGCTGGCCGTGACGGCGCCGACCTCGGGGTCGGTGGTCGACGTCGCCCGGATCAACCCCGACGACCACACGCAGTTCCACACCCTGCGCCACAGCGACCCGACCTCCACCGCCACGGACGACACCCACATCGCGATCGACCTCGGCGCGCGGTCGACCTACACCTACGACGACGTGGCGCCGCAGCTGGCGTACAGCGGCGCGTGGAGCCATGTCGGGCCGGAGCAGAACTACACCAGCGGGGACTTCCAGCGCACCGAGTCCTTCAGCCAGGTCGCCGGTGACTCGATCACCGTGCCGTTCACCGGGACCGGTGTCCGGTGGGTGTCCTCAAAGGACCCGAGCCACGGCATCGCGGACGTGTACCTGGACGGCGCCAAGGTGGCCACTGTAGACGGTTACGCCCCCGGCAAGCTTTTCCAGCAGGTGCTCTACGCGGCCTCCGGTTTGGCGGACACCCAGCACACGTTGAAGATCGTGGTGACCGGTCAGCGCAACGCCAAGGCGACCTCCCCGTTCGTGGTCGTGGACGCGATCGACGTGCCGCCCACCGGATCGGTCTACTACCCTTCGGTGCCGCAGCAACCCGGCACCGCGATCACGCTGGCGGGCCGTGATTCCAAGATCCTGGTCGCCGGTTACCAGCTCGGCGCCCAGCAACTGCGGTACTCGACCTCGGAAATCCTGACGCACGCCCAGATCGGCAACCGGGACGTGGCGTTGCTCTACGGCCGCGACGGTCAGGCCGGGGAAACGGTGCTGCACTACGACTCCGCGCCCAACGTCACGGTGCTGGACGGCAACGTTCAGTCCACTTGGGACGCGCAGCGCGGCGACCTGCGGCTGAACTACACGCACAGCGGGCTGGCGCGCGTGCTGGTGAACGGTGGATCTCGGCCGTTGCTGCTCCTGCTCGGGACCGACCAGACCGCGAGCACCTTCTGGCGTCAGGACACCGCTTCCGGGCCGGTGCTGGTGCGCGGCCCGTACCTGGTCCGCGGCGCCACCGCCGACAGCCGACGGCTCGCGCTCACCGGCGACACGACCACGGCCGGTGACCTCGAAGTGTTCGCCGCCCAAGGCGGTGACCTGCGCTGGAACGGCGCAGCGGTGACCACCCGCCAGACCACGAGCGGCAGCAGGCTCGGCACGCTCGGCGGAGCCGCCGCGGTGTCCCTGCCCGCACTCAACACCTGGAAGTACTCGGCGGAGTCCCCGGAGGCGCGGGCTTCGTTCGACGACTCCACATGGCAGGTCGCCACGAAGACCAGCTCGGTCAGCACGACCGCGCCGGGCACCCTGCCGGTGTTGTTCGCCGACGACTACGGCTTCCACTATGGCGATGTCTGGTACCGCGGCCGGTTCCGGGGCACTGGCAAGGAAACCGGGATCACGTTGTCGGCGAACACCGGCCGGGCCGGGGTGTGGTCGGCGTGGCTGAACGGCACGTTCCTCGGCAGTTCGAACACCAGCCGCAAGACCTTCGAGTTCCCGGCCTCCGCCGTGCGCAAGGACGCTGACAACGTCGTGTCCGTGCTCGTGGAGAACATGGGGCACAACGAGGACTACAACTCCAACGACACCCACAAGGAGGCCCGCGGGCTCACCGGCGCTGTGCTGACCGGTGCTCCGCTGACCGCGCTGACCTGGCGGATCCAGGGCGCGCGCGGCGGCGAGGACCTGCAGGATCCGGTGCGGGGGCCGATGAACAACGGCGGCCTGTCCGGCGAGCGCAACGGCTGGTCGCTGCCCGGGTTCCCGGATTCCGCGTGGCGCGACGTGAGTCTGCCCAACGCCGACAAGGCACCCGGTGTGGCCTGGTATCGCACCACGGTCGACCTGAACCTGCCGAAGGGCCAGGACACCTCGGTGGGGATCAGGATCGACGACGACCCGGCCCGGCACTACCGCGCCCAGATCTTCGTCAACGGCTGGCAGCTCGGCCGGTATGTCAACGACGTCGGCCCGCAGCACAGCTTCCCCATCCCGAACGGCATCCTGAAACCCAACGGCGCCAACACCATCGCCATCGCCGTGTGGAACACCGACGCCACCACGGGCGGGCTGGGCAAGGTCAGCCTGGAGTCCTACGGCACGCACACCAGTGCGCTGACCGTGGCCCCTGTGGACAGTCCGCGGTACAACCTGCTGCGGTACCTGAATGCCCCGTCGAGCCCGCTCCGGGCATCGCTCACCACGCCGGACATCGTGCAGCCCGGCCAGACCGTCGACGTGTCCGTGGACGTGACCGCGCGGTGCTTCCTGCCGCTGTTCAACGTGACCGCGCAGCTGTCCCTGCCGGAGGGCTGGACCGCGTCCCCGGCCACACCCGAGCGACTGTGGTGGTTGTTGCCGGGCCAGACCGGCACGATCCGCTGGAAGGTGACGGCCCCGCAGTCGCTTTCCGCTCAGCCGCTGCCGATCGGCGTCACGGCCATGACCGGCATCCTGTCCACTTCGGACACGCGGGTGGTCCGCGGACTACCGGCTCCGCCGACCACGACGAGCGCGGTCAGCAGCCTGCCGTTCCTGACCGCCACCAACGGTTGGGGCCCGGTGGAACGCGACTCGAGCAACGGCGAGAACGCGAGCGGCGACGGCAAACCGATCAGCATCCGCGGCACCACCTATCCCTCGGGTGTGGGCGCGCACGCAGACAGCGACGTCGCACTCTACCTCGCGGGCCGGTGCACCAAACTCACCGCCACGGTCGGTGTGGATGACGAGACCGGTGGCGGCGGCAGCGTCACGTTCTCCGTCGTCGCCGACGGGACCACGGTGTACACCTCACCGACGCTCACCGGCACATCACCCGCCCAGCAGGTCGATGTCGGCCTCGCCGGTGCGCAGGTGGTGGATCTGGTGGTCGGTGACGGCGGTGACGGCAACGGCCTCGACCACGCCGACTGGGCCGCCGCCACCGTCACCTGCGGCTGATCCCAGACAGCACGTAGCCGCACCGGCGCAATGCCCTGTCACCGGTGCGGCTACGCTCGCTGGACACCCGGGCCAGCGACCCCCAGCCAGATGCGGAACAGCTAGATTCGTTGGAGCTGGAACCGCTGGTTGGCGTTGCCGTTGACCGCGTACTGGGAGATGCGCGTACCGTCAGCGGTCGACGCGCCCCACACATCCAACGCCAGCCCACTCAGCCGGTTGACCAGGCTCACCGACCCGCCCTGGTCCACCACCCGCCACTGTTCGTTGGCGGTGTTGGCATCCGGCTGCTGGGTGACATCGGCACCCGAACCAGAACCGGCCACCTGCAGCACCAAACCGCTGTGCCGCGCCCTGATCCGGTAGTAACCACCGCCGGAGTCGAGGAAGTCGAACTGCTGGTTCAACCCACCGGTGACCGACCACTGGATCAACGCCGCACCAGCCGCCGTGGACCCGCCATTGATGTCCGCGGCCTTCCCGCTGTGCGACGCCACCAGCCGGTAGTTGACGCCGATCTGGACCGGCGGCGGCGGCGGATCGCTGGGCGAGCCGAACTGGCTGAAGAACTTCCAGATCTCCGCCTTGTCCCAGCTCCTGGCGCCGCTTTCGCAGCCGGTGCAGCCGTCCACCGGGCCCTGCTGGTGACCGCCGTCGAACGCGGCCCACACCACCGGATAGCCGGTCCGGCAGCCCGAGTAGACGGTGATGATGTGGGTCCGGCTGCCCGCGGCCGGCTCGGGCGCGTTCTGTGGTGTGCAGCCGTTGTTCCGCACGAATGTGTCACGCAGCGCCCGTCCGTTCTGGATGCTGTCGGACACACCGTGGATACCCATGTACGCGATGGGCTGTGTGCCACCGCTGCAGCCGCTGATCGCCCCCGGGGCGGCGATCGCCACGACCGCGCGGAAGACGTTCGCCCGGGAGCACGCCAGCGAGTAGCTCATCGCGCCGCCGTAGCTGAACCCAATGGAGAACAACTGTCCCGTGTCGACACACAGGTCGGCTTCGATCAGGCGGACCATGTCGTCGGTGAACGTCACGTCCTCACCGCCGGAGTTGCCCCAGCCGTTGCCGATGCCCTGGGGTGCAACGAAGATCGTGGAGTTGCCCGCCTGCGACTGCATGCCGTAGTAGGCCCACGCATACCCGTCGCTTCCGCCCGACGCGACCTGTTCGGCGGTGCCGCCCAGCCAGTGGTAGCCGAAGGCCAGGCGGTGCGGGTAGGTGTTGTCGTAACTGTCCGGGATCTTCAGGATGAAGCTGCGGTTCTTGCCGTTGCTCTGGATCGTGCGCGTGCCGCTGGTCAGCGTTGGGGTCTTGCCGCATCCGGCGCTCGCCGCCGCGACTCCGACGCCGCCAACGGGCGGTGCCGACGCGTCGGCGGCGCTTTGCACCGTGCCGCTCGCGGCGACGGCCAGCAGTGCCGCCGCCACAGCGGATCGAAACCTCACCATTCGCGCGCCTTCCTAAACCCGTTGGAGCTGGAAGCGTTGGTTGGCGTTGCCGGTCAGCGTCCACTGCGAGATACGCGCACCGTCCGCCGTGGACACCTGCCACACATCCATCGCCAGCCCGCTCAACCGGTCGACCAGGCTCACGACACCGCCGCCCTGGTCGATCACCTGCCACTGCTGAGCCGTGCTGTTGGCGTCGGGCTGCTGCGTGATGTCCGCACCCGAGCTCGCGTTGGCCACCTGGAGGACCAGTCCGCTGTGCCGTGCCCTGATCCGGTAGTAGCCGCCACCCGAGTCGAGGAAGTCGAACTGCTGGTTGAGGCCGCTGGTCACGGACGACTGAACCAACGTGGCACCGGCCGAGGTGGAGCCGCCGGAGATGGTGGCGGCCTTACCGCTGTGACTGGCCACCAGCCGGTAGTTCACCCCGATCTGAACCGGTGAGCCACCGCCGCCACCGACACTGTTCAACGCGGTCAGCACCGAGTCGTAGGCCGCTTTCTTGTTGCCGTTGCGGTCGAACAACAGCGGGTTCTCCCCGGACCGCCACGAGTCACTGTCCCGCACGCCCCAGGTGGTCATCCCGGCGCACTTCGGCACGTTCAGGCACGCACGAGCAGTGTTGCTGTAGGCCGAGGCGGACGCCTGCGCGATGTCCAGCTCGGTCAGCTGCACCTCGACACCCAGCGCGGCGAAGTTCGACAGCGTCGTCTGGAAGTTCCCGGGCGGGCCGCCGTTGCCGAAGTGCGACTGGAAGCCCACACAGTCGATCGGCACACCCCGGGACCGGAAGTCCTGCACCATCCGGTACACGCCCTGGGTCTTGGCCGAGTTCCAGTCCTCGATGGAATAGTCGTTGTAGCACAACTTCGCGGCCGGGTCCGCCGCGCGGGCCGTCCGGAACGCCTCCTCGATGAACCCGTTGCCCAGCACATCGTGGAACACGCTGCTGCGCTGCTGACCGCTCCCACCGTCGGCGAACGCCTCGTTCACCACATCCCAGGCGTAGATCTGGCCGCGGTAGTGGCTCATGAGACCGTTGATGTGGTTGTTCATCACACTGCGCAACGTGTTCGCGTCACGGATACCGCCGACCCACCCGGGCAACTGCGAATGCCACACCAGTGTGTGGCCGCGCATCCGCTGGTTGTGGCTACGCGCGTGGTTGACGATCTGGTCGGCCGAGCCGAAGGTGAAGTTGTTGCGGGACGGCTCGGTGGCATCCCACTTCATCTCGTTCTCGGGAGTGATCATGGTGAACTCGCGGTCGAGAATCGAACTGTACTGCTGATCACCCAACTTGAACGCGGCCACGGCGGTACCGAAGTACCGGCCGGACTGGGCCGCCGCCGCACCCAATGTGGCAGCCGCGGCATCGGCGGCGGCCGGGAACAGGGTCATGGTGCCGGCCGCGGCCAGGGCCGCGAGCGCGGCCCCGGCGAACCTCTTGCAGGGCATGGTTTTTCTCTCCTTTCGTGCCGGGGCAGGGGTCCCGGCACCCCGGACCACCGCTACACCGGGATCAGCGGGCAGCGGCGGTCGCTCAACGCAGAGTCCATTGCTGGTTGGCCTGGCCGTTGCACGACCACAGCACGAGCTTCGTGCCGTTGGCCGTGCCCTGACCCGAGGCGTCGATGCACAAACTGGACTGCACACCCGTGATCGTGCCGTTGGAGTTGACGTTCCACTGCTGGTTCGGCTGACCATTGCAGTCCCAGATGATCACCTGGGTCCCGTTGGTCGTCCCCCGGCCGCTCGCGTCCAGGCACTTGTTGCCATAGACCATCAGCTGCCTGCTGGACGTCGGCGTCCACGTCTGGCTGGCGTCGCCGGTAGCGCAGTCCGCCAGCTGGGCCTGGGAACCGTTGCTGTTCGCCACGGACACGCACCGGCCCGACTGGGTACCGACGATCTGCCGGTTCGACGGCGGCGGGGTGCCGGGCTGACCGACGCCCGCCCCGGTGAACATGACCCAGTTGACGTTAAGCAGGCCGCTGTTGTTGGTGCTGCCGGACGGTTTGCGGACCACGAAGTACAGCGGCCCGCTGGTCGCCGGCGGATTGGTCAGGCTCACTGTGACGTCGGTCCACGTCTGCCAGCCGCCGGTGCCCGGCACCGCGACGGAGGCGACCACCGTTGCGGTGGGCGATCCGGTGCGGACCTGGATCGTGCCACCGGCCGCCGCCGAGGCAACCCGGAACTGCATCCCGGTGATGCCGGTCAGGCTGGCCGGGTCGAACGACCACCAGTCACCGTCCTCAATGGACCCGATGTCACTGCCACCGCCCTGCGGGTCGGACGCGGTCTCGACGGTGACGCCCGGGCTGCCGGTGCCGGTGCCGTCGGCCACCCGGCCGGTCGCGCTGTAGAACTCGGCCTGCTTGTGCTTGGGCTGCAGGATCACCTGGGAGCGGCCGGTGAGCGGGCTGGACCCGCCCGCGCCACCCTTGTCGGTGTAGGACGCCTCGATGACGTAGAAGATGTTGTCGTTCTCGCTGTGCCCGGACGACAGCGTGGTCTGCACCTTCGCGGTGCACCCGTGGTACTGGTCGAGCGGGTGGCCGTGCTGGTCGTGGCCGAGGATGGCCTGGATGGTCACCGAGTTGCAGTCGACCGTGCCGTCCTCCGGATCGGTGACCGAGACCGCGAAGTCCACGCTGTCGCCGAAGTCGAACATCCCGCCGGACGGTGGTGCGCTGATCGTCAACGTGGGCATGGTGTTGCCGGACGTGACGGCCAGGCTCGCGGTGCCGGTGGCACCGGCGGAGTTGCGGACCGTGAGCGACGCGGTGTAGTTGCCCGCGGCGTAGGTGTGGCTCGGGTTGGCCGCGGTCGACGTCGTGCCGTCACCGAAGTTCCAGGAGTACGTCAGCGCCGAGCCGCCCGGATCGGTCGATCCGGCGCTGGAGAAGTTCACCGTCAGCGGCGCGGGTCCGTTGGTGCGGTCGGCACCGGCCTTGGCGATCGGGTTCGCCTGGCTGTTGCCCAGGTAGTCGACCCGCACGATGGACGCGTCGCTGTTGCCGCCGCCGTACCCCGTGCCCCACTCCACGACGTAGAGCGCGCCGTCCGGGCCGAACTTGAAGTCCATCGGCCGGTTGAACTTCATCGACGACAGCAGTGCGTCGATCGACGTGACCGTCGTGCCCGCCGAGTCGAGCTGGAACACGTACATCTTGCTGGTGTTCCACTCCGCGAAGACCGCGCGGCCGTCGAAGTCGATGGGCCACTTGCGGCTGGACGCCAGGTTCGGGTCGAAGCGGTACACCGGCCCCGCCATCGGGGCGCCACCGGACAGCTGCGGGAAGTGCGCCGGGTCGGCGTTGTAGTGGTAGTAGACCTGCGCCGGAATGGCCGGTGGCAGCTTGGTCTGGCCGGTGTTGTTCGGCGAGTTGTTGGTGGGGCCACCATTGCAGTCGAACTGCGGGCCGGATGTGTTGGTGGCGAAGTTGTAGTCGTTGTACGCCTGGTTCGGGCCGATGCAGTACGGCCAGCCGGCGTTGCCCGGGCGGGTGAGCACGTCCCACTCCACGGTGTTCTGCGGGCCGCGGTTCGGGTTGGCCGACCCGGCGTCCGGGCCGTAGTTGGCCACCAGCGGGAAGCCGGTCTTCGGGTCGATGTTCATCCGGAACGGGTTGCGTTCGCCCATCATGTAGATCTCGGGGCGGGTGTTGGCCGTGCCAGGCGCGAACAGGTTGCCGGACGGGATCGTGTACGTGCCGTTGGACTCGGGGTGGATGCGCAACACCTTGCCGGACAGGCTGTTGGTGTTGCCCGCGGTCCGCTGCGAGTCCCAGTACGCGCGGCCGGACCGCTCGTCCAGCGGCGAGTACCCGTCCGAGGCGAACGGGTTCGTGTTGTCCCCCAGGGAGAGCCAGAGGTTGCCGGTCTTCTTGTCGAACACCATGCCGGCGCCGTGGTGGCAGCATTCCTGGCGCTGCACCGGCACGTCCAGCACGACCTTCTCGCTGGACAGGTCGATCGTGTTGCCGTTGACGGTGAACCGGCTCAGCCGGTCGACATTCGCGGAGTTCGGCGAGTAGTACGCGTACAGCCACTGGTTGGTGGCGAAGCCGGGGTCCAGCGCGATGTTCAGCCCGCCGGACTCGTTGGCGGTGAACACGTTCAGGTGCGCGCCGGTGCTGGTGGCGCCGTTGGGCTGGACGACCTTGATGTCGCCGAGCCGGTCGATGTAGAACACCCGCCCGTCCGGCGCGATGTCCATGGCCATCGGGTTGCCGGTCTCGGTGTGCAGGGTGACCTTCTGGAACTTCGAGTCCGGCGGCAACGGCCCCGCGTCGGCGGGTGACGAGCCGAGGAAGAACACCGGGGCGGTGGCAGCGGCCAGTGCCGCGGCCACGAGCAGCACGCCACGGCGCAGCGCGGCAGATCTGGGCATCACGAACTTTCTCCTCGCGGCTAAGGACTGCGGGTGTGCTGAGGTCCAGCCGGCCCGGCGGGCGCGCGACCGGGCCGGCTGGAGACTTGTTTCAGCGGGTGCGGCGGACCTGTTCGAAGGTGCTCAACGCAGAGTCCACTGCTGGTTGGCCTGGCCGCTGCAGGACCACAGCACGAGCTTCGTGCCGTTGGCCGTTCCCTGACCGGACGCGTCGACGCACAAGCCGGACTGCACACCCGTGATCGTGCCGTTGGAGTTGACGTTCCACTGCTGGTTCGGCTGACCGTTGCAGTCCCAGATGATCACCTGGGTCCCGTTGGACGTGCCGCGGCCGCTCGCGTCCAGGCACTTGGTGCCGTAGACCGTCAACTGCTTGGTGGCGGTGGGCGTCCACGTCTGACTGGCTTGGCCCGCAACACAATCCGCCAGCTGGGCCTGGGAACCGTTGCTGTTCGCCACGGACACGCACCGGCCCGACTGGGTACCGACGATCTGGCGGGTCGTCGGCGGTGGCGGGGTGGTCACCGCGCAGTTCGCGGGCACGGCACCGGCCGCGGTCTGGATCCCGCCGAGCAGCAGGTGCAGGAAGTTCGCCTCGCTGAAGCTTTCGATGGTGTGGCCCATCCCGGTGTACCAGGACCGGCCGCCGTCGATGTTCTGGCACCACGTGTTCGGGTGGTCCGCGCCCATCGTCCCGCCCGAGTAGCTGGTCTCGTCCAATGTGGTCAGAACGTGCACGGTCGCCCGTGGGTTGGTGCGGAAGTCGTACCACTCGTCGAACCGGGTGATCTGCGCCGGAAGGCCTTGGGTGGACGGGTGGTTCGGGTCCTCGACCTTCACCCGCGCGTTCTGCTGGGCCGGGTGCTGCTTGAAGTAGGCGCCGACCAGCCGGCCGTACCAGGGCCAGTTGTAGCCGCTGTCGGCGGCGGCGTGGATGCCGACGAAGCCGCCACCGCGCTGGATGTACCGCTGGAGGGCGTCCTTCCCGGCCTGGGTGGTGACGGGATCACCGGTGGTGGACAAGAAGATCACCGCGGCGTACTGGGCCAGGTTGGCGTCGGTGAACTTGGTGTCGTCCTCGGACGCGTCCACCGTGAAGCCGTTCTGCTGGCCCAGTTGCCGGATCGCGGCGATCCCGGCCGGGATGGAGTCGTGCCGGAAGCCGGTCGTCTTCGAGAACACCCACACGCGGAACGGTGCCGCGGCATGGGCTTTGCTCGCCGGGACAATGGCGAGCACCAGCGCGAACGCCGCCGCGACAAGCACAGCGGTCGTGCGCAGAGTACGGGACAGCGTCGTCACGGGTACTCCTCGGATCAGAACGCAGGGTATTAATTTGTTGCCTCAACGAACTAATGAGGCGCAGAACCGGGCACCGGAGACAGCGCGTACGACATCTGCGATCCTCCGGCGGCCGAACCGCCGGCCGCCGCAGCGGGATGCCCACTCCCCATTCAGTGCGACACAATCACGTGCAGCACCTCGGGTGTTGTAGCACACATTTGTCAGACAGGTCCAGAACGCCTGTCTCCCCGGCAAAACACGGCCGGCGCGACCGTCGGGCCCCACGTGGTGGACCTGCCACCGAGGACGGACGAGGGCCTCGCTCCCCCGGTGAAAGTTACAAGCGGCGGGTCAGCCGAACAGCCGGCGCTGGATCTCCCGGCGGTAGTCCTGAAGGGTCTTGTCCAGGTGCACAGCGGCGGCCTCCGCCGCGGCGTCCGGGTCGCCGTCCTGAATCGCCTGGTAGATCGCGGCGTGCTCGTCGACCGCCTCGGCCGCGTGCCCGCCGACCGAGCCGTGCAGCCCGATGATGCTGGACTGGCGCTGCAGACGGCGGGCCTCGTGCACGGCCGCGACGAGGAACTGGTTGTGCGAGGCGGCCGCGATGCCGAGGTGGAACTCGTCGTCGCCGCGGTTGAACAGCTCGTCCTGCCCGGTCTCGTGACCCTGCCGGCAGGTGTCGGCGGCCGCCTTGATCGCGCGCAGCTCGACCGGGGTGGCGCGGGTGGCGGCCAGCCTGCTGGCCGCGGTCTCCTGGACCCGGCGGAACTCGAAGAGCATGTAGACGTGGTCGAGGTCGGTGGGCAGGAAGAAACCGCCCCACCGCGAGGAGCCCAGCATCCCCTCGTCGTCCGCGACGTACAGCCCCCGGCCCTTGTGCGCCCGCACCCGCCCGATCGCCGAAAGGATCTTGACGGCCTCGCGCACCACCGTCCGGCTGGTGCCCATCCGCGCAGCCAGGTCGTTCTCGGTCGGCATCCGGTCGCCCGGCCGCAGCCGCAGTTCGGCGATGAGCTGCAGGATCTGCTCGGCCACCAGCTCGTAGCCGGGCCGGTACGAGCCGGGCTGCCCAGCGCCATGCTGGTCCCGGAGGGCCACGTCGGTCACCGCGGCGCCGTCGGCCGATGCGGCTGCTTCGTCACGCGTCACCCTCAAGAGTATGACGACGTTGTCGGCAACAGGCGACCACCACCCGGAAAATAAGCATGCTTATCGCCGGGTCGTCGCGAGACGCGGCGGCCCGGCGACCTTATCGGCGTCCCGTCACCCCGCGGCGCCGGACTTCTCCAGCACCTGCATGAACGCGCGAGACCACTCGGGCAGGTCGGGCCAGCCGCGGCAGGACACCATCGCGCCGTCCACCACGTCCGGCCCGTCCACGAACGTGGCACCGGCCTGCTCCATGTCCACCCGCAACGGCGGGTACGCGGCCGTCACCCGGTCCCGCAACAGGCCGAGCGCGGCCGGCACCTGCGGGCCGTGGCAGATCGTGCCCACCGGCAGCCCGTTGTCGAAGAAGTACCGGACGATCCGGGCCACGTCCGGGTCCATCCGGATGTACTCCGGCGCCCGGCCGCCCGGGATCACCAGAGCGTCGTAGTCCGCCGGGTTCACCTCGGCGAACGCGACATCCACCGGCAACTGGTGGCCGGGCCGTTCGGTGTAGGCGTCCCAGCCGGGCTCGAAGTCGTGCACCACGAGCTTGACGGCACGGGTCGTCGGAGCGGCCACGACCGCCTCGTGACCGCCTTCGCGCAGCCGGAACACCGGATACATCGAGTCCAGTTCCTCCGCGGCGTCACCCGCCAGGACCAGCACTCGCGCCATGCTCGCTCCCCTTCCTCAGCGCACTGCCCACTGTTGGTTGGCTTGACCGTTGCACGCCCACAGCACGAGCTTGGTGTCGTTGGCAGTCGCCTGACCGGACGCGTCGAGGCACAGGTTCGACTGCACGCCGGTGATCGTGCCGTTGGCGTTGACGTTCCACTGCTGGTTCGGCTGGCCGTTGCAGTCCCAGAGGACCACCTGGGTGCCGTTGGCGGTGCCCTGACCGGACGCGTCCAGGCACTTGGTGCCGTAGGCGATGAACTGCCGGTCCGCGGTGCGGGTCCAGGACTGGGCGGCCTGGGTTCCGCAGTCCCACAGCCGGGCCTGGGTCCCGTTGGTGTTCGGCACATCCACGCACCGGCCGGACTGGGTGCCCACGATGTGCTGGGCGGCGGGCGGCTGGCCGGGGTCGCCGATGCTGCCGGGAACCGACCGCAGCGCGCTGTACCAGGTCGCCGCCATCTTGTCGTAGCCGTTCGCGGTCGGGTGAACGCCGTCGATCAGGTCGGCGGCGGTCAGCGCCGCGTGCATGTCCACCAGGTGAACGTGCTTGCCGGCGTTGACCTTGCTCTGCACCATGCCGGGGATCGTGGCGTTGAAGGTCCGGACCTGTGCTTCCTGGCCGGAGTTGGCCAGCGGGATGATCGTCGCGACGAACACCTCCGCGGCGGGCACGGTCGCGGTGATGTGGTCCACCAGGGCCGACAGGCGGGCCGGCGCGGTGCCGACGTTGAAGTTCTGCAGAATGTCGTTGGTGCCGATGTGCAACAGCACCGTGTGCGGCGTGGTGTTGCGCAGCCAGGTGACGATGCTGGCGTCGATCTGGTCGATCCGCCAGCCCGGGTGCCCTTCGTGGTCGTGGTCGCCGAGCCCCGCCGGGCCGTTGAACTGCGATCCGACGAAGTCCACCCGGTAGCCGCCGCTCACCACCCGCTGCCACAACCCGATCCGGTACCCGCCCGGAACCTGTGTGCCCTCGGTGATGGAGTCACCGAGGGGCATCACGCGGACCCCGCCGTTGGACTCGGCGGAGGCGGGAACCACGAACAACGACACACCGGCGACCGCCGCCAAGGCGGTCGCCACCAGCCGGCGAAGGCGTGTGCGCATGATCTCTCCTCCTCTGCGGGGAATCACCGCTCCAGGCGGGTGCGCGCGTCAGTCGAACCGATTCGACACTACTCGCCGAACCCGTTGTCCGCGATCACCCGCGCATACCAGTGCGCGGACCGCTTGAGGGTCCGTTGCTGGGTGGCGAAGTCGACGTGCACCAGGCCGAACCTCTTCGCGTACCCCTCGGCCCACTCGAAGTTGTCCAGCAGCGACCAGCAGAAGTACCCGCGCACGTCGACGCCCCGGTCGATGGCCGCCCCGATGGCCCGGATGTGGCCGTCGAGGAACGTCACCCGGTCGTCGTCCTCGATACCCGGGTAGGCGGCCCCGTTCTCGGTGACGTACAAGGGAACCCCTCGGTCGGCGAGGTCGACCAGCAGGGTCGTCAGCCCGTCGGAGTTGACCTCCCAGCCGCTGTCGGTCAGCGGCAGGTCGCGGGGCGGGAAGGTGACGTGCTCGGCGCCCACCCACTCCGAGGGCAGCCGCGGCTCGCCGTGACCGGAGACGACGTAGTCGCGGTAGTAGTTCACCCCGAGGAAGTCCACGGGTGCGCTGATCAGCTCCATGTCCCCGGGCTGGACGAGCTCGGCCAGGCCCGGCAGGACATCCGCCGGGTAGCTGCCGTCGAACACCGGGTCGAGGAAGACCCTGTTCTGCAACCCGTCGATGGCCCGTGCCGCGTCCACATCGGACTCGTCGGCGGGGTCGACCGGGGCCACCGGGAACAGGTTCAGCGTGACCCCGGCGACCGCCCGCGGCACGTTCTCGCGGATCGCCCGCATGCCCAGCCCGTGCGCGAGCATCAGGTGGTGGACCGCGGCCGTGGCCGCCTCCGGGTCGGTGCGGCCCGGCGCGTGGATGCCGCCCGCGTAGCCGAGGAAGGCACTGCACCACGGTTCGTTCAGGGTCGTCCAGTGCACCACCCGGTCGGCGAGGCACTCGGTGACCGTGTTGGTGTACTCGGCGAACCGGTAGGCGGTGTCCCGGTTCGCCCAGCCGCCCATGTCCTCCAGCTTCTGCGGCAGGTCCCAGTGGTACAGCGTCAGCCAGGGGGTGATCCCCTTGTCCAGCAACGTGTCCACCAGCCGGTCGTAGAACGACAGGCCCAGCGGGTTGACCGCGCCGCCGTCCGGCCGCACGCGGGGCCAGGCGACCGAGAACCGGTAGGCCTGCAGGCCCATCGATTTCATCAGCGCCACGTCGTCGGCCATCAGGTTGTAGTGGTCGGCACCGGGATCCCCGGTGTCGCCGTTGCGGACCGCGCCGTCGACCCTGCAGAAGGCGTCCCAGATCGAGTCGGACCGGCCATCCACTGTGGTCGATCCCTCGATCTGGAACGCGGCGGTCGCGGCGCCCCACACGAAGCCGGCCGGAAAAGTCACTCTGCTCATCCTTTCACCGCGCCCTGCATGATCCCGGCGACGATCTGCCTGCCGAGAAGGACGAAAACGATCAAAATCGGTACCGTCGCCAGCGTGGTCCCGGCGAGCACCAGCGAGTAGTCGATGTAGTAGCCGCTCTGCAGCTTCTCCAGGGCCACCTGCACCGTCGGGTTGCCCGCGTCCAGCACCACCAGCGGCCACAGGAAGTCGTTCCAGGAGGTCATGAACGTGAACATGCCCAGGAACGCGGCGGCCGGGCGGACCGCGGGCAGGCAGACGTGCCAGTACACCTTGATCATGCTGCAGCCGTCCATCCTGGCCGCCTCGACCAGTTCGTACGGCACAGCCTCCACTGTGTACTGACGCATCCAGAAGACACCCAGCGCGGTGACCAGGTTGGGCACCATCACGGCCCACAGCCCGCCGACCCAGCCGAAGTCGGCCATGGCCATGTACAGCGGGATGATGCCGAGCTGGGTCGGCACCGCGAGGGTCGCCACGATGAACACGAACAGCGGATCCCGCCCGCGGAACCGGAGCTTGGCGAACGCGAAGCCCGCGAGCGTCGAGAAGAACACCGTGGTCAGGGTGACCGTCCCGGCCACGATCAGGCTGTTGACCAACGCCTTGACGAACTCGACCGAGTCGAACACCCTGGCCGCGTTGGCCCAGAAGTTGCCGCCCGGGATCAGCGGCGGCACCTTGTCGGTGAGCATCCCGCTGTCCTTGCTGGCCACCAGGAACGACCAGTAGAACGGGAACGCCGAACCCAGCACGAACGCCGTCAGCAACCCGTAGATCCAGAACCCGGCCCGCTTCACGACGGGCCCCCGGTCGACGCGATCCGCCTGGTGAGCAGGAAGTTCACCGAGGCGATGAGGAGGATCACCAGGAACAGCACCCAGGCGATGGCCGAGGCGTAGCCGAAGTGCTGGCTCTCGAACGCGGTCTGGTACATGTACAGCGTCACGGTCTGGAACTGGTTGGTCGAACCGCCGTTGTTCGACCCGGGCAGGGCGTCGAACAGCTTGGGCTCGGTGAAGATCTGCAGCCCGCCGATGGTCGAGGTGATGATCACGAAGATCAGCGTGGGCCGCAGCAGCGGCAGCGTGAGACTGAAGAACTGGCGGACCCCGGAGGCACCGTCGACCCTGGCGGCCTCGTAGAGCTCCTTCGGGATCGCCTTCATCGCGGCCAGGATGATCAGCGTGTTGTACCCGGTCCACCGCCAGTTCACCATGATCGCGATGGCGATGTGGCTGGCGAACCGGTTGGCCTGCCAGTCGACCCGGTCCAGCCCGAGCGCCTCGAACACCGAGTTCACCAGGCCGTAGTTGGGGCCGAACAGGTTGGCGAAGATGATCCCGATCGCCACCAGGCTGGCCGCGTACGGCAGCAGCACGCCGACGCGCCACGCGGTGGGCATCCGCAGCCGCGCGTTGAGCAGTGCCGCCAGCAGGACCGCGATGACGATCTGCGGGCCGCTGGAGAGCAGGAAGATGCTGAAGGTGTTGGTCAGCGCCTTGTAGAACTGGTCGTCGGCGAACAGCTCCGCGTAGTTGTGCAGCCCGACGAACTTAGGGTTGTCGCTGCCCAGCTCCCAGCGGAAAAGCGAGACGTAACCCGTGTACAGCAACGGGAACAGCCCGACGACGGCGAACACGACGAAGAACGGGGCGATGTACAGGTACGGCGACGCCTTCACGTCCAGCCGCGCCAGCCGGTCCCGCGGCGTCTTGCGCTGCCGCGGGACCGGCCGGATGTCCGTCCGGACGTGTTCCTTCAGGGTCAACGGACGAGCTTCTTCGCGCCGTCGACGGCCTGCTGCCAGCCGTCCGCCGGGCTCTTGCCCTGCTCGACCGCGGCCAGCGCCGGGCTGGTCACGTTCTCCTGGATCTGGCCGTCCTTCGGGCCCTTGTACTGGGCCTTGGTCACCTTCTTGGCCTGGTTGGCGAAGATCTCACCGGTCTTGGCGCCACCGAAGTACGCGTCGGTCGTCGCCAGCAGCTCGGGTGCCTCGATCGCCTTGACCTGGCTCGGGAACGGCCCGGCGGCCTTGAACGCGGCCAGCTGCTGCTCCGGCGCGGTCAGCCAGGCGGCCAGCTCGGCGGCCTCCTTGGGGTGCTTGCTCTGCTTGGGCACGGTCAGGTACGACCCGCCCCAGTTGCCGCCGCCCTCGGGGAAGGCGTCGGTGACCGCCCACTTGCCCGCGTTGTCCGGGCCGGCCTGTTCCTTGATCACACCGATCATCCAGGACGGGCAGATCTTCGTGGCGAACGCGCCCTGCTTGAAGCCGCTGTTCCACTCGTTGCTGAACGCGGTCAGCTTGGCGCTCTGGTTGCGGGTGACCGCCCCGGTGACCTTGTCCCAGGCCTGCTTGATCTTCGGGTTGGACTCGATCGCCAGCGAGTCGTCGCTCTTGTTGATGTAGCCCGTGTCGAGCTGGTTGACCATGGAGTTGAAGATCTGCGAGGCCGAGTCGAACCAGGCCTTGCCGCCGCCCTTCTGCACGAACGTGTCACCGGCCGCGAAGTAGCTGTCCCAGGTGGCGAACAGGTCCTTGACCTTGTCCGGCTCGCTGGGCAGGCCGGCCGCGGCGAACATGTCCTTGCGGTAGCACATGGCCAGCGGGCCCACGTCGGTGCCGTAGCCGATCAGCTTGCCGCCCTTGCTCTTGCCCGCCTCGAACTTCCAGGGCAGCCACCGGGACGCGTCGGCGTCCTTGGGACCGATCTCGGCGAGGTCGTTGAACTTGTCGGCCTTGTCCAGGAAGTCCGACAGGTGTCCCTCCTCCAGCGCCTGGACGTCGGCCAGCCCGGAGCCGGCGGCCAGCTTGGTCAGGAACTCCTGGTGGAACGGGCCGCCCTGACCGGTCACCCGCGCCGTGATCTTCACATTGGGATGGGCCTGCTCGTACTGCTTGAGCAGGTCCTCGTAGCCGAACTTGCCGAAGGTCGCGATGGTCAGCTCGACCGGGCCGTTCGCCGTGCTCGACGGGGTGTCCGACGGCGTCGACGAGCTGGCGCAGCCGGCCGCGGCGGTGAGCGCTAACACGGACGCGCAGGTGAGCAGTGATCTGAGCATAAGTGTGCCCCTCATTGGACCGATCTGGGAGCGCTCCCAGAAAGTGATGCCCGAGTTTTACGCGCCTAGCTGGTACTGTCAAGGCCTCGTTACGGGAGCGCTCCCAAAATGAAGTCCGAACATGCTCTTGACGAAGGGGTGACGGATGGCGTCGAGTGTGAGCGGCGACCGGCCGACGTTGGAGGACGTCGCCGCGTACGCGGGGGTGTCCCGGTCGACGGCATCCCGTGCGCTCAACGAGGGCTCCTACGTCAGCCGCCGGGCGCGGGAAGCCGTCCTCGCCGCCGCCCGCGACCTCGGCTACTCCCCCAACCAGGCGGCCCGGTCCCTGGTGACCCGGCGGACCGGAGCGATCGCGCTGATCCTGTCCGAGCCCGAGACCAAGGTGCTGACCGACCCGTACTTCCTGACCCTGATGCGCGAGGCCTTCCGGATCCTGGCCACCGGGGGCAGCCAGATGCTGGTGATGTTCGTCGGCACGCGGGACGACATCCAGCGCACGACGAAGTTCCTCGAGGGCGGCCACGTCGACGGGGCGCTCGTCGTCGCGCCGCACGCGGGCGACCCGCTGCCCACCGCGCTGCGGTTGATGCGCGTCCCGGTGGTGTTCGGCGGCCGCCCGGGAAACGCGGGCAAGGGTATGTACACAGTGGACTACGACAACGTCGCCGGCGGTCGGCTGGCCGCGACTCACCTGCTCGAACGCGGCCGCCGCGGGATCGTCACGGTCTGTGGCTCGCAGGACCACCCGGCCGCCCAGGACCGGCTGCTGGGGTGGCAGAAGGCGTTGGCCGAGCACGGGATCTCGCCCGAGGGCCGGGCGGAGAGCGGTGACTTCACCCAGGCGGGCGGCGAAGCGGCGATGACCCGTTTGCTGGCCCGCCACCCCGATCTGGACGCCGTCTTCGCCGCGAGTGACCCGATGGCCGCCGGTGTATTGCAGGCGCTACGGTTCCACGGCCGTCGCGTGCCGGAGGACGTGGCGGTGGTCGGTTTCGACGACCACCCCTCGATGACGCCCACCCTCACGCCCCCGCTCACCTCGGTCCACCAGGAACCCGGCGAACAGGTCCGGCACATGATCATGATCCTGCAGGACCTCCTCGCCGGGCACACCCCACCGCTCAGACGCCAGCTCCTCCCGGTCTCCCTCACCATCCGCGCGTCCACGTAAACCGGCTGACATGCCTGCTCACGCGCGGCACCATGGCTTCCGGGAGGGGCGGCGGATCATCGAGGCCTTGCAACGCGGTCAACGGAACCACTCATGCGCGGCCGCCAGCGCCGTCCCGGCCGCGACCGCGCCCAGGACCGTCGCCGCGACCGTGCCCCGGCCGCCCTTCAGCGTGGTCCCACCGAGCAGGACCGCGCCGATCGCCGCCACCTGCAAGGAAAGTCCGTTCCCCGGGGGCGCCGTGGTGACCCCGGCCACCGACGCCAGCCCACCCGACACGACATAGGTCCACAGCCTCAACCTCGCCACGTCGACGCCCGCGTGCCCGGCGGCGTCCTCATTGGATCCCACGAACGACACGTGAAAGCCCCACACGGTGTGGGCGAGAACGACATGCGCACCGACCGCGATCCCTGCCGCGACAGCACATGTGACGATCGGGGCGACCGCAACGGCCGAGTTCTCCGGCAACCACGCCGTGATGGCCTGCGCGGCGGCCAGCATGCCGAACGTCACCAGGAACGGCGGCCAGCGGTGAGCCAGCAGGCCGTTGATCAGTCCACATGCGACACCGAGCCCGATCGGCACCGTCACCGCGAGGATGACGGGCATGCACGTCGCGAGTCGCGCGGACACCGCGCCGCACAGGACCGCCACGGCGCCGATCGACAGGTCGAACCCGCCCGCCGCGGTGACGATCATCAGCCCGGTCGCGGCGATCACCGCGCCCGCGACGGCCTGCGCCGGAAAGCCGGTCATCGCCAGAAGCCCGCACGCCACAACGGCAAGGACCAGGGGACGCGTGCCGGTTACGACGCGCACGGGATTCCCGCGGACCACCGGATCACGTCTTGGGTGGACAGGCCGGGCACCTCGGCCTCGCCGACGCTCCGCCCGTTGCGCAACAGCACGACCCGGTCGGCCACCGCCAGCGCGTCGGTGACCACCCCGAACGCCACCACGATCGCCGTACCCGCGTCCGCCAGTTCCCGGATGGCCTTGTGGGCGCCATGATCGGTGGCGACGGGCTCGGCGAGCAGGAGAATCTCGTACTCGGCCATCAGCATCCGGGCCAGCGCGACCCGGTGGCGTTCCGCGGCCGGGAGGGTGGCCACCATCCGGTCGGCGGCCGGCAGACCGGTCCTGAGCAGCTTCGCGGCCATGGACACCACCCGCCGCGAGCGCGAGCGCCCGAGCCAGCCGAGGTGTGGCTGCGCGACGGCGATGTTGCCGCCGACCGAGCCGGTGGCGAGCAGGTCCGCCGACCCGGCCAGGTAGCCGATCCCGGCCCGGGCGGCGTCGCTGGGCCGCCGCGGCCGGAGGGGTTCGCCGTGCACGAGGATGCGCCCGGACCGCACGACCGCGCTGCCCGCCAGGCTCGCCACGACCTCGTCCGCCCCGGGCCCGACCAGCGCGACGATCTCACCGGACCGGACGCCGAACGAGACGTCCTCCACCAGCCGCCCGGCCCGCAGGCCCCGTACGTCGAGCACGACGCCGTCCAGCGGACGCCCTTCGGCCGTCGACGGCGTGCTTTCCCGGGCGAACGCCGACGCGGCCAGGTCCAGGGCATCATCCGCCGGATACGGCCCGAAACCACGCCCGGACCGCAGGACGGTGGCGCGGTCGGCCACCTGGGCGAGTTCGCAGGAACGCGGCGTGGCATAGACGACCGTCACGCCGGTGGCCGCCAGCCGCCGGACCGCCGCGAGCAGCTCGCCGATCCGCGCCGACGGGACGGCCGCCGCCGGGTCGTCGAGCACGACCAGCTCGGCACCGACCGCCAGGGCGCGCGCCATCTCGACGATCCGCTGCTGCTCGAGCGGCAACCCGCCGGCCGGTGCCCCCGGGTCGAGCCGGCTGCCCAGCCGGGCCAGCACGATCCGGGCCCGCCGGGTCATCTCGGCCCGGTCGACCAGCCCGAACGCCCTTCTCGGCTCGGCGCCGAGCCACAGGTTCTCGGCCACGGTCGCCTCGGCGGCCAGCGCCGGTTCGCCCTGGATCAGCACCGACGGCCCGGTCACGCGGACCTCGCCCTCGTCCGGCCGGACCCGGCCGGTGAGCACCGCGCACAGGGTGGACTTCCCGGCGCCACCCGCGCCGATGACTCCCGTCACCTCCCCCGGCCGCGCCTCGAAGTCGACCCTGTCCAGTGCCGGCACCCCGCCGAATCGCTTGGTCAAGGACGCACCCAAGACCAACGCCACGTTCATCACCCGCCCCCTGGATCGTGAATTTCACTCACATCGCCGCACGATAGGGAGAGAATGATAGCCGCGCAAGGATTTTCACTACCCGAACGATCCAGATTGGACGTTTTTACCGTCCATAGTGGACAGATCGAGCGCAGAAACCCCACGGGTCATGTTATCGTTAACACGATCTCCGTCAAGACCCATTCGCGATGATTTCCGATCAGGCGATCGGCCCAGCCGCCGGGACCGGTTCCGGTTCCCCGCCGGTGCGTCGGCGGGGAACCGGAGTCCTAACTGGACACCGCGGACAAGTGGTCCTTGAACCCCTGGCCGAAGGCGGTCGGTGTCCCGGCGTAGTCGGTGATCAGCGCCGGGCCGCTGGTGCACGGCCACGCGTTCCAGGTCCACCCGAGGTACCCGACGCCGTGCGCGTCCGCCCAGGCCATCACCTGGTCGATGAACCCATGCGCACAGTCGTTCTCGCCGATCTCACTGATGGTCAACGGCACCTGCGCGGCCACGGGCGCCCATTGGCTGTCCCAGCAGCTCGTGCTGACACAGGCGTTGAAGTTGTACACATGGGCGAAGGCCATCAGGTTGTTCAACGGGTCCACCGGCTTGTACTGCGGCCATTGCGCGATGTTGTTCGACCATGTCAGGCCGCCGACCATGAGCACGTTGGTCGCGCCGGTCGACCGGACGGCGGTCACCAGGCTCTGGAACCCCGCCACCTGGTAGCCGATGCCCGGGCAGGTGCCGCCGTCGCGGAAGCACCGCCAGCCCGCCGTCACGTCATTGGCCGGAATGTCCGGGAACGGCTCGTTGAACAGGTCGAACACCACCGCGTCGTTGCCCTTGAACGCGTTCGCCACCCCCGTCCAGAACGCGGCGGCGTACTGGGCGTCCGGCATCGGTTTCTGGCAGAGGGCCTTCGTGTCCGTGCAGTTGGCTCCCGCACCGCCGTACTGCCCATAGCTCCAATGCATTTCCACGATCGGCGTGATACCGGCGGCGATCAGCAGGTTCATGTAGGACCGGACATTCTGCTGGTACGCGCTCCCGCTGGCGCCACCCGCGGGGACGTCGGCGGTGCCGAGCCAGCACTCCTCGTTCAACGGCACCCGCACGGTCCGGACCTTCCACGACCGCATGGCGGTGATCGAGGCCTGGTCCATCGGCCCATCCCACATGCCGTTGCCCTGGATGCAGGCGAACTCGCCGCCGGACCGGTTCACGCCGAGCAGCCGGTAGGTGGCGCCGGACGCGGTCAGCAGCTTGTTGCCGGACACGTGCAATGCCGGTGCGGCGCTCGCGGAACCGGTCACGGTGACACTGACCGGTTCGGACACCCCGACCCCGCCCTTGTCGTCGGTCGCCCGGGCGGTGAGCTGATAGGCGCCCGCGGGCACGTTGGCGAACGTCACCTGGTAGGGCGCGGTCGTCGAGCTCGCCTGGAAGGAACCGAGCGAGAAGTCGACCCGGGCCACGCTGCCGTCGGTGTCACTGGCGGTCGCGGTGGCCGTGATCGCGGCCGGGGCGGCGAACGTGGCTCCGGAGGCGGGACTGGTGATGGCCACCTTCGGTTGTGCGTTCGACCCGTTGCACATGACGCCGTTGACGGAGAACGCGGTCGGCTTCGGGTTGCTGCCGGTCCACGTCCCGTTGAACCCGATCGAGGCCGACCCGCCGGTCGCGAGGGTGCCGTTCCACGGCATGTTCGTGGCCGTCACCGCCGCACCCGACTGCGACCACGTCGCGCCCCAACCGGTTCCGGACAGCTGCTGACCGCTCGGGAAGGCGAACCGCAGGGTCCACGCCGTGACCGGGTCGCCGAGGTTCTTCACCATCACCGCGGCGCCGAACCCGCCCTGGCCGGGGCCGGTGTTCCAGTCGTTGGTGGTGTACGTGACCTCACAGCCGGTGGCCGCGTTCGCCGGGACGACCGGCACGGTCAGCAGCGCGAGCGCGGCGCAGGCGGTCAGGATCCGTCGCAGCACTCCGCTCACCGTCCGGTACAAACAGGACTCGGCGCGCTGTTGGTTCCGTTCCACGTTCCCAGGAACCCGAATGTCGTGCTCCCACCGGCGCCCACAGGGCCGTTGTAGCCGACGTTGTTCGCTGTGATCGCGGACCCGCTGGCCGTGATCGCCGCGCTCCACGAGGAAGTGATCGTCTGTCCATTCGCGAACGTCCAGGTGACGGTCCAGCCGCTGATCGCCGCGCTGCCCGCGGTGACACGGACTTCGCCCTGGAACCCGCCCGCCCATTGACCGACGATCGCGTAGGTCGCGGCGCAGGTCTTGTCACCAGGTGGTGGCGGCGGCGGTGGCGGTGGGTTTCCAGTGCCGCCATAGGCTACGTACAGCGAGTTGTACGCGGGCTTCGGCTGGAAACTCTCGTCGAACGGCAGCGCGGCGCCCTCGCCGGGGAACGTCGACGGGATCCAGGAGTACCTGTCCGACAGGCCCCAGGTGGTGATGCCGACGCAACCCCGCACGGCGAGGCACGCGTTGGCCACCTTGGTGTAGTCCGACGCCTGCGTGGCCAGCTTGTCCGAAGTGGACGGTGTGGTCATCCGCACGTCCAGCTCGGTGATCGCCACCTCGACGCCCAGGTCGGCGAACCGCTGGATGTTCTGCTGCATCGAGCTCGGCACCTGGCCGAGGATCAGGTGCGCCTGCAGGCCGACGCCGTCGATCGGCACGCCCTGCTGCTTGAACGCCTTGACCATGGCGTACACGGCATCGCTCTTCGCGCCGATGCCGTCGGTGTTGTAGTCGTTGTAGTACAGCTTCGCGGCCGGATCGACCGCACGAGCCGCGCGGAAGGCGTCGGCGATGTAGCCGTCACCGAGTTTCTGCTGCCAGAACGACTGGCGGCGGGTGCCGTCCTCGTTGAACGCCTCGTTCACGACGTCCCACGAGTACAGCTTTCCCTTGTAGTGCCCGACTTCGGCGTTGATGTGGTCGAGCATCGCCTGGTGCAGCGCGGTGGCGCCGAGATTCTGCACCCAGCTGGGCGTCTGGCTGTGCCAGACCAGGGTGTGGCCACGCACCCGCTGGTTCGCCGCGACCGCCGCGGACACCAGGGAGTCCGCCGGGGCGAAGTTGAACCGGCCCTGGCTGGGTTCCGTGGTGTCCCACTTCATCTCGTTGCCCGGGGTCAGCATGTTCGCCTCCCGGGCACCCAGGGCCTTGTACGTGGCGTCGTTCCACTCGCTGACGGTGGCCGCCGTACCGAAGTAGACACCTTTCGCCGCGGCCAGATCCCGCAGCCCGCTCGCCGCACCGGCCTGGCCGGCGGGCAGAACGACAGCGGCGGCGATCGCGGCGGCGACCACGACAGGACTGTGTCTCATGGGCTCACCTCGTTGTGACATATCCACAGTGGACATCCGCCGACCGTGGACAGGCAGGGACACAATTCTGGGAGCGCTCCCAGAACGGACTGTATCGACTCCATCCGGCGAAGGCACTCCGCCAACCGGGGTCATCCAGTGGTCACCCTCCGCCACCGGCCGCACGGTCGAACCGGTTCGACTGGATGGACGCGCGTCCCGCAGCCCGGTGTCGCCGCACCGCAGGGTCGCCGGGCGTGCGCACTGTCCTCATGCGACACTCGCTGTCCGGATCCCCACCGGTGCCGAAATGCGCCGGATGTCCGCCTTGCCGCCGAAGCGCGTGCCGCACCCGGAACCGTCCTTGACGCGCGCCGCGCCTCGGCGTGATAGTGATGGGCGTCGCTCGCTCAGGCACCCGAAACCCGATCTTGGAGGCCCGGACCCCTCGCCCCAAAAATGTTAGCGCTAACACAGACAGGCGGACCGCCGGCAGGCCGGCCTGCCGCTCTCTGCGACCATTGAACAAAGGAGTTCACTATGGTCTTTCGACCATGGACGCCGCGTACCAAGAGGACACTCCTGGCGGCCGGCGCGGCGACAGCGCTCGCGATCGGCGTCACCGTCGGGACGGCGGCCCAGTCCCAGGCGGCCACGCAGGGACCATGTGACATCTACGCCGCCGGCGGCACGCCCTGCGTGGCCGCCCACAGCACCACCCGGGCGCTGTACGGCACGTACAACGGCCCGCTCTACCAGGTCAGGCGCTCGTCGGACAACACCACGAGGGACATCGCGCCGGTCGCCGCAGGGGGCGTGGCCAACGCCGCCACGCAGGACTCGTTCTGCGCCGGCACAACCTGCCTGATCACGATCATCTACGACCAGTCCGGCCGCAACAACCGCCTCACCCAGGCGCCACCCGGCGGGTTCCCCGGCCCGGCACCCGGCGGGTACGACAACCTCGCGAACGCCAACGCGGCACCGATCACCATCGGCGGGCAGAAGGCCTATGGCGTGTTCGTGGCTCCAGGCACCGGATACCGCAACAACAACACCAACGGTGTCGCGACCGGTGACCAGCCGGAGGGAATGTACGCGATCTTCGACGGCACGCACTACAACGGCGGCTGCTGCTTCGACTACGGCAACGCCGAACGCAACAGCCGGGACAACGGCAACGGCACGATGGAGGCCATCTACTTCGGCAACATCAAGGTCTGGGGCTACGGCACCGGTCCCGGCCCATGGGTGATGGCCGATCTGGAGAACGGCCTGTTCTCCGGGGTGAACGCGGGCTTCAACTCCAACGACCCCACCGTCAACTACCGCTACCTCACCGCGATCATCAAGGGCGAGCCCAACCACTGGGCCATCCGGGCCGGCAACGCGCAGTCCGGCGGTCTGTCCACTTTCTACAACGGAGCACGGCCGAACGTGGCCGGTTACAACCCGATGCGCAAGGAAGGCGCCATCATCCTCGGCACCGGTGGCGACAACAGCATCGGCTCCGCGGGCACCTTCTACGAAGGCGTGATGACCTCCGGCTATCCGTCCGACGCCACCGAGAACGCGGTACAGGCCAACATCACCGCGGCCGGCTACGGCACGGGTGGCGGCGGAACGACCACCGGGCCGCTGCACGCGGTGGGCGCGGGCAAGTGCCTCAACGCACCGAACACCACGCTGGGCACGCAACTGCAGATCAACGCCTGCAACAACCAGCCGAACCAGACCTGGACGCGGTCCTCGTCCAACCAGCTGACGGTCACCGTCGGCGGCACGACGCTGTGCCTGGACGCCTACGGCCAGGGCACCAGCGCGGGCACGAAGGTCGTTACGTGGTCCTGCAACGGCCAGGCCAACCAGCAGTGGACGGTCAACTCCAACGGCACGGTCACCGGTGTCCAATCAGGACTGTGTCTGGACGTCACCGGTGCGTCCACCGCCGAGGGCGCCCCGGTCGAACTGTGGACCTGCAACGGCGGCAGCAACCAGCAGTGGACCCTCGGATAACCAGTCCCACGCCGGGGTGGCGCCCTTCCCGCCACCCCGGCACCCCGAAGCCGGATTCTGGGAACCTCCCCGGAGTCCGGCCGCTTCGTGCGGGCGGCCACCCGGCCGGAGCGGTATCGGCTACGCTCGTGTGTCATGGGGGAAACACGGCTGGACCTGAGCCGGATCCAGGCGGCTCGGCAGGTGATCGACCCGGTCTTCCTCGACACCCCGCTGTACCGCTGTGAAGCGCTCGAGCCCGGCCTTGGCTGCTCGGTGAGCATCAAGCTCGAGACGGCGAACCCGGTGCGCAGCTTCAAGGGCCGCGGCACTGAGGTGGTCGCAAGCGTGCTCGCTGACAACGGCGTGCGAGCCGCGGTGTGCGCCAGCGCGGGCAACCTGGGCCAAGCCCTCGCGTGGTCCGGTCGCGGCCGGCGGCTGGACGTCACCGTCGTGGCTTCTCGCCATGCGACGGTGGCCAAACTCGATCGCATCCGTGCGCTGGGCGCCCGGTTGGAGCTGGTGGACGGCGACCACGAGCAGGCCCGCGAGCGGGCGGCGGAGATCGCGCGGCACGAGGGCATCCGCCTGGTCGAGGACAGCCTTGACATCGAGACCTGTACGGGTGCGGCGACCATCGGCCTGGAACTGGTGCGCACCCCGCCGTCCTTCGACGCCGTGCTCATCGCACTGGGCGGCGGGGCGATGGCAACCGGGGTGGGGCATGTGGTGAAGGAACTGGCGCCCGGCGTCGAGGTGATCTGTGTCCAGCCGTTGGGTGCACCGGCGATGACACGTTCCTGGCACGAACGGCGCGTCGTCACCACCGGCCCGACGAACACCATCGCCGACGGCGTCGCCGGACGGCGGCCCATTCCCGAGGTCCTCGGCGACCTCCTCCTGGTCGCCGACGACGCCGTGCTGGTCCGGGAGGAGTCGATCATCGCCGGGATGCGGATGCTGCTCGAGCACGCCGGCCTGGTGGTCGAACCGTCGGCCGCGCTGGGCATCGCGGCGGTCCTGGAAGACCGGGACCGCTTCGCCGGACGGCACGTGGTCACCATCATCTGCGGCGGCAACGTGGACCCAGCCGCCTACCACGGCTGGGTCCACGCGTAACCGGCAGACGCTCAGGCGGACGCCAACCGCCACTGCTGGTTACTGCCCCCATTGCAGGTCCACAGTTCCACGAGGGCGCCGTTCGCCGTGGACGCCCCGGTGACGTCGAGGCACAGTCCTGATTGGACACCGGTGACGGTGCCGTCCGCGTTGAACAGCCATTGTTGGTTGGCCTGGCTGTTGCAGGACCAGATCACGACTTTCGTACCGGGGCTCGTCTGGTTGTTGTAGGCATCGAGGCACATGGCCGAAGTTCCACTGTAGACGCTCAGCTGGTTGCCGTTGGTGCGCGTCCAGGTCTGGTTCGGCTGGGTAACGCAGTCCCTGATGGCCACCTGCACCCCCGGCGTGGCCGACGAGTTCGGGACCTCCAGACACTTTCCGGCGCCGACCGCGTGCACCGCGCCGGTACTCGACCCTCCCCCGCCGGTTGCGCCGGCCACCCGGTACATCACGACACCGTGAGCGGGCACCGAGGCACTGATAGAGCCGGACGTGCTGGACGCGGCGCCGCTCCACAGGTCGGTCAGCGTGTAGCTACTGGCGCCGGTCTTGCCGATCGCCGCGGCGGTGGTGGAGATCGTGGCGGCGGAGCCGGTCTCGTTGAACAGAACCACCGACACGTCACCGTTGGCCAGCGGCTTGGCCAGCACATCCCGGCCACCGGACGAGGACACCATGGTGCCCTGCTTGCCGAGCGGGTCCTGGTCGACCGCGATCACCCTGGAATTGTTGAGAATGCCCAGAGTGGTCGCGCTGGCCGCGGGAATGTTGGTGCCCGCGATCAGCGGCGCGGCCATCTCGGCCCAGAGGCTGAAATGAGCGCGGTCCTCGGTGGCCGACATGCCGTTGCCGACCTCGAGCATGTCCGGGTCGTTCCAGCCACCCGGCCCCGCGTACCGTGCCAGGCCGACGTTGCTGCGGAAGATCGAGAGCATGCTGTTGTAGTTCGGCTGGATGTCACCCGTGGTCCGCCAGCTGTTGCCGACGCCCGCGCCCCAGGTCCAGACGCTGTCCTGGCCCCAGCTGCACAGGCTGAACAGGATCGGCCGCCCGGTCGACGCCAGCGCGTCCCGCATCGCGGTGTAGCGCTGCTGCGCGTTGACGCCCTGGTTGTTGCAGTTGTCGTACTTCAGGTAGTCCACGCCCCACGCGGCGAAGCTGGTGGCGTCCTGGCGTTCGTGGCCGAGACTGCCCGGATAGCCGGCGCAGGTCGCGGTTCCGGCGTCCGAGTAGATGCCGAGCTTCAGCCCGAGCGAGTGGACATACGCGGCGGTTCCGGCGATACCGTCCGGGAACTTCGCCGGGTCCGGCACCAGGTTGCCGTTGCCGTCCCGGTTTTTGGCCGACCAGCAGTCGTCGATGTTGACGTACTGGTATCCCGCGGCCTGCATGCCGTTGTTGTGCATGGCCAGCGCGGTCGACTTGATCAACGACTCGGACACGTTGCAGCCGTAGGCGTTCCAGTCGTTGAATCCCATCTGCGGGACCCGCGCGAGGCCGTTGTCCAGCGCCTGTGCGGGTATCGGCGTCAGCACCGCGACCGCCGGCGCCATCGCCAACGCGAGCAACCCGGCCGCCGCCAGCCGTGCCAGTCGTGATCTGCTCAGGAGTCTCATCACCGGTCCTCCCCGCTCGGACTCCACAGTGGACTCGAATTCAGCTGAGGTTCCATTGCTGGTTGCTGCCGCCGTTGCAGGTCCACAGCTCGACCAAGGCCCCGTTGGCGGTGGACGCGCCGGTGACGTCCAGGCACAGGCCGGACTGCGTGCCGGTGATCGTGCCGTTGGCGTTGACCGTCCACTGCTGGTTGGCCTGACCGTTGCACGACCAGATGACGACCTTGGTTCCCGGGCTGGTGCCCTGCCCGTTGGCGTCCAGGCACATCGATCCGCCCGCAACGGTGAGCTGACCGGAACTCGTGCGGCCCCAGCTCTGGTTGCTGCCGCCGCCACAGTCCCAGATCCGCGACTGGGTACCGGCGGACGTGTTCGCCACGTCCAGGCACTTGCCCGCGCCGACCGCCCGGATCTGGCCGCTGGGGCCGGTTCCACCGGTGCTGTACCCGGCGGCGACGATGTTCGCCTGCACCGCGTTCTCGGTCGCGTCGGACGGGTAACCCGCGACCATGGCTCCTTCGTAGAACGTGCCCGCGCTCAGGTTGGCGCCACCACCGGGTTTGCAGCAGTCACCGCCGCTGCCAAGCACGATCGCCCCCTGCTTCTTCATCGGGTTGTAGCCGGGCGGCAGGGAACCGTCCCACATCGTGGCCAGGCTGCCGGCCTGCGCGTTGCTGCCCTTGATGGCGAACCGCGAGGTCCCGTTGTTCTTCAGCATCGCCGTGACGTACTTGTTGGGCAACGCCCGCTGGTTGGGGTTCCAGGACTGGCTGCCGCCCGGGTAGAGGCCCCACTCGAGGTCGGCCTGCACCCATGGACCGGTTCCGGAGCAACCCCCGAACCAGCACTGGGTGCTGAAGTTGATCGAGTCCATCGCCCCGGCGGCGTCGGCCTTCCGGGTCGTCTCGCTGTTGCCGTAGTCGAAACAGCAGCCGCCGTTGACATGCGTGCCACTGGTCACCATGTACATGCCTTCGGGCGCGGTGCCGGTAGGGACACCGGTCAGGTGGCCGTCGCGCCAGTAGCTGTTGCCAGGGTTGATGTACAGCGAATATGCCTTGCTGCCACCGACTGTCAGCGACTCGGTGCCCGCCCTCGCCGGACTGCTCTGGCTCGACCCCGGAACCACACTGGATCCCTGGTACCACAGGTCGTTGCCGTGCCCGGACTGGTCGTACACCACCGTGATGACGCAGGAAGTGCCCGCGCAGAAGGAGTCCTGCGTCGCCGCGTTGGCGGTGCCACCCGGCGCCAGCACGGCGATGTCCTTGCTCGAGTTGTCCGAGGAACGTCTGACCTGGTACAGGTTGCCGTTGTAGGAGCCATAGAGCGCTCGCACCGTACTGTGCGCCGCTACGCAGGGAGTGCCGCCCGAAGCGTAGATGTCGCAGGGGCCCGTACCGGCCGCGGCCGCGGGCCGCGCGAAGGTCATCGCCGCCGACGCCGTGGCGAGCACCGTCGCCGCGAGCGCCACGGCCGTCCGGAAGGACCGCCGGCGCACCACGGGACCGGAGCGGGACGCGAAGGGAGGCTTCATTGCTTCTCTCCTTGGGACGGTTGGCCCGCCGCCCAGGACGCGACGGGCAGCCAGCTGCCACGCATGAGTCCACAACAGACATTCGCGGACACCGGCAGGCCCGACAGGATGTTAGCGCTAACACCCTGTCAGGCGATTTGCCCCTGCCGGCCGCACGCCGACCACGATCCTCCCTCAGGCCCGCCAGGGTCAAGCCCCGTTCGACCCGGCCGGAAATGTATACGACTTATCTGGCATGTTCACGCTCACATGGTCGGACAAACGAGCATAAACCGGATCAAACGACGCCGATCTGGCAAAAGATCTTGGAAATAGGCATGCCCATGACCTTGACGCGAGGCGGCACGGCCCGCTGTCATGGGGAACCAGTCGATCCCCTGCCGCCATCAAGTGATCGCCACACAGTCGCCGGGCGCACACCCGGCGGCACCGCGATGAGCCAGACACATCCCGTACCGACACCTGCCCGGCCTGGCTGGCGGGCGCCACAACGTAGTGGAGCAGCTCAATGACAGCCACGATCCGCGCGGTCGGCGCGCGCACATCCCGCACCAGCCGAGCCGCACTCCTGACAGTGGCCGCCGCGCTCACGCTGTCGGCCTGCGGTGGTGGCGATGGCGGCCCAGCCACGGGCGCACAGAACGGTTTCACGCCCGTGCCGCAGAACGGCGGCACGCTCACGGTGTGGGTGGACTCGACCCGGATGGCCGCCGCCCAGCAGTACCAGAAGCAGCATCCCGACGTGAAGATGGACATCGTCAGCTACGACGGGGACGCCAACGGCTCGAACTACCTGCAGACCAAGGTGAGCCTGTTCAACCGGACTCGTGACGGCTGGCCCGACGTGGTCTTCAGCTCGCAGAACAACGAGGTCACCTGGGCCAAGGACGCGGGCTTCACCGCCCCGCTGAACAAAGGGCTGATCCAGCAGTCCCTTTTGGACAGCTGGGCGCCCGGCGCCAACGACCCGTGCACGGTGGACGGCACACTTTACTGCCTGCGCAACGACTTGTCCCAGACTGTGCTGTGGTACAACGCGACGCTGCTCAAGCAGTGGGGCTACACCGTGCCGGCCACCTGGCCGGACTACCAGGCACTGGGCCAGAAGGTCGCCGCCGAACACCCCGGCTACCTGGTCGGCACGGCGGGCGACACGTTCACCCCGGAGATCTACCTGTGGGCGGGCAAGTGCGGCGCCAACCAGATCACCGGCCCCAAAGCGGTGACAGTCAACACCTCCAGCCCGGAGTGCACCCGGATGGCCACGCTGCTGGACACCCTGATCAAAGCCGGGAGCATCGCCACCACCAGCGTGTTCAGCTCCGACTTCGACAAGAACTCGGCGGACAAGATCCTGATGCTGCCCGGCCCGTCGTGGTACGGCGGCTCGCTGTTCCAGGGCTCGTTCAAGACCCCGGCCGGCCAGATAGCGGTCGCGCCGATGCCGCAGTGGCCCGGCGACGACAAGCCCTCGGTCGGCAACGTCGGCGGCGGCACCTGGCTGCTGTCCGCGCACAGCGCCAACCTCAAGGCCGCCACCGACTTCCTGACCTGGGTGACCACATCGGACGACTACCAGGGCAAGCAGGCGCCCGGCTATCCGGCCTACGCGCCCGCCGCCAAGACCTGGCTGGCCAACCAGGCCTCGTCGGGCTACTACGCCGGCGACATCGCCCGCCCGTTGCAGGAGGCGGCGGGCCAGGTCTGGCCGGGGTGGGGCTACGGGCAGTTCAGCCAGGAGGCGATCTGGGCGGCCACCGTCACACCGGGCCTGACCGCGGGCAAGACCATCGTGTCGATGCTGCCGGACTGGCAGACCTCCATCGTGAACTACGCGCAGACCAACGGCTACCAGGTGACCAAGTGAGTTCGCTGTCCACTCCGGACGGACGAGCCGCGGCGCGCCGGGTGCGGTGGCCCGGCCGGGCCGGTCACGGGTTCGTCGCCGCCTATGCGACGCTGCTGGTCGCCTTCGGGGTGGTGCCGACCGCGTATGCGATCTACTTCGCCTTCACCGACGCGGGCGCGAACTTCGCCGGGCTGCGGAACTTCGTGACCGCGGCGAGCGACTTCCGGTTCGCCGCCGCGGTCGGGCACGTCGCGCTGTACCTGCTGTTCTGGCTGGCCGCACTGGTGGTGTTCGTCGTCGCTCTGGCACTGTTGCTGCACCGGCTGGCCGCACGCGGGCTGAGCCGGGCATTGCGGTTGCTGTACTACCTTCCCGGCGCGCTCGCCGGGGCGGCGAGCGTGCTGGTGTGGTTGTTCATGCTCGACCCGGCGGTCAGCCCGGTGAGCTTCCTGTTGCGTGCGTTCGGGTTCGGCACCTTCGGCGAGGTGATCGCGATCGACCACCTGCCGGTGCTGTTCACCCTGATCGCGTTCTGGACCGGCGCGGGCGGCTGGATCGTGGTGATGTACGGGGCGTTGAACACCATCTCCCCGGAAGTGCTCGAAGCGGCCCGGATCGACGGCGCCGGCGGGTGGAGCACCGCGTGGCGCATCCAGATCCCGTTGCTGCGCAAGTGGATCGTCTACATGGTGATCCTGGCGTTCGCCGGCGGCGCGCAGCTGTTCGTCGAGCCGCAACTGCTCTCGCAGGCCAGTGTCGGCGTGGCCGGCCGGGACTACTCGCTCAACCAGTTGTCCTACGACTTCGCCTTCCAGAACAACAACGTCGGCACCGCCGCCGCGGTTTCGGTCGAGCTGCTGGTGGTCGGGCTCGTTGTGGCGGGCGTTTTCGTCACCAGGTCGAGGTTCTTCGATGCCGACTGATCTGCGGCGGCCCGCCGCGCCCGCCTTCTCCCCCGCCACGCCGGGATCCACGGCGCGGCGGTCCGGGCCTTCGCGCCGCCGGTCGCGCAATCCCCTGCCCGCCCTGGTCCTGGTGCTGTTCCTGGTCTTCTTCGTGGTTCCGGTGCTCTGGCTCGTACTGGCCGCCACCAAGACCGACGAGCAGCTCGTGCACGACAACCCGCTGTCCCCCGGCTCGTGGACTGCCCTGAAGGCCAACTGGGAGGCGCTGACGGCCTACCAGGGCAACGTGATCCTGGTGTGGTTGCGCAACTCCGCGCTCTACTCGTTCCTCGCGCTGGTGATCACCCTGTGCGTGGCGATCCCCGCCGGGTACGCGCTCGCGATGACCGAGTTCCGTGGCCGGCGCGCACTGCTGATCGCCACCCTCGTCGTCATGCTGATGCCCAACGCCACCCTCGTGGTGCCGCTGTTCCTGGAACTCAACGCGGTGCGCCTGATCGGGTCGATGTGGTCGGTCATCCTGCCGTACTCCTTCTACCCGTTCGGCGTGTACCTGGCCTACATCTACTTCACCACCGCGCTGCCGCGGGAGCTGCTGGACGCGGCCCGGCTGGACGGCTGCTCGGAGCTGGGCGTGTTCCGCCGGGTCGCGCTGCCGCTGGCCACCCCGGTCGTCGCGCTGGTCGGGTTCTTCAGCTTCGTGGCGAACTGGACCAACTACTTCCTGCCCTACGTGCTGCTGCCGGAGAGCGACCAGTTCCCGGTCCAGGTCGGCCTTGGCACGCTGCTCAACGACGTCCCGCAGTTCAACCCGACCATCGGCACGCTGGCCGTCCAGCGCCCGGTCCTCGCGCTGGCCACCCTGCTGGCGATCACGCCCGTCCTCGTCGTCTTCCTGTTCTCCCAACGCTTCCTCGTCGCCGGGATGCTCGCCGGCGCCACCAAGAACTGACCCCACAAGCACTGACCACACCGAACGGAGACCCCCGGGATGTACCCCGCCATCACCGCCTCGGTGCCGCTGCTCGAGCCACCGGGCTGGGCGATCGCCCAGCGCGAGCTGTTCGACCTGCTCGACTACGCCTGGCGCCGGTTCGAGCACGACTTCACCAGCCTCGACGGGCGGCTGACCTACCACGAGCGGCTCACCTCCCGGGACGGCGCGGACGACTTCTACGAGACCTTCTTCAACTGGCCGCAGCTCTACCTGCTCGGCGGCGCCGACGACCTGCTGGCCGCCGCCGAGCACCACTGGGAGGGCGTCACCCGCCAGCTCACCGAGCTCGGCATGCTGCGCGACGAGTACGAACGCGGCTACGACTGGTTCCACCAGGGTGAAAGCCTGCAGCTGTTCTACTTCCTGTGCATGGCCGCGCCACAGCGCTGGGCGGAGCGGGCGCTGCGGTTCGCCGACCTGTACGTCGATCCCGCGCACGGCAACTACGACCCTCGCCACCGCATCATCCGCCGGCCGCACAACGGCAGCGACCCACGGCGGCACGGCCTGTTCGACGGCGAGAGCTACCCCTGGCTGCCCGAGGAAGCACGGATGTACGGCTTCCCACTGGACTGGCTGCCGCCGGACGACCCGGCCGGCCGCGGCCCCGATCCCCGGCTGGGCGACCAGATGCGCCGCCGGATGGGCGTCGGCGACACCGCGGTCAACCTGGCCGCGTCCGGGCTGGTGCTCAACGCCCTGATCCTGTCCGGCGAACAACGGTACCGGGACTGGATCGCCGACTACGTGGGCGCGTGGCTGAAGCGGGCCGCTGCCAACGGCGGGATCATTCCCGACAACGTCGCCCCCGATGGCACGGTGGGCGGCCTGCTCGAGGGCCGTTGGTACGGCGGGCACTACGGGTGGTCCTGGCCGCATGGGTGGTACAGCGTCGGGCACGCCGCGGCGATAGCGGCGTTGGCGGCGGTCGCCGCGACCGGCGACGAGTCCTTTCTGGACCTCGTGCGGCCCACGCTGGAGGAGCTGGTCAGCCAGGGCAAGGTGATGGCCTTCACCGACGCCGACTCCAGCCTGCGGTCGCGGTGGGTCGCGCAGCTGGGTGCGGACGTGGACACGCCCACGCTGCACATACCGTTCCGGTACGCCGACAAAGGCTGGTTCGACTACAACCCGATGCTGATGGCAGTGCCCACGGCGTTGTGGCACCACTCGGCCGCTCCCGCGGACTGGCAGCTCATCGACCGCCTGCGCACCGGCAGCGGCTACGACTGGCGCACCGTGCGGGCGTTCCGCAACAAGGAGGAGGCCGGGCACGAGGAACCCTGGCTGGCCTTCCTCGCCGGCGACAACCCCGGTTATCCGGAGGAGATCCTGGCCGCGGCTCAGGCGCAGGTCCGCCACCGGCTGGCCCGGATGGAACGCTACCGCGACAAGGAGATCCCCGAGGCCGACATCCACCTCTGGCAGCAGTCCAACCCCGTGGTGACCGAGGCCCTGGTACAGCTCACGTGGGGCGGCCCGCAGGTCATCTACAACGGCGGCCTGCAACAGGCCCGGGTCCGCTACTACGACGTTCACGGCGAACGCCCCGGCCTGCCGCGGTCGGTGGCGGCCCTGGTGTCCCGCATCGATCCACAAGCGACAGTCGTGGACCTGGTGAACCTGGACCCGCTCGCCGACGAGGAAGTGATCGTGCAGGCCGGTCCGTTCGCCGAGCACACCATCCGGTCCGCTCAGCACACCCTCTGCGCCGACGCGTCCTGGATCGGCGGTCTCTACGACTACGGACATGGCCTGCCCACTGTCACATCAGCCGTCACGCCCGTCGACGGGCCGTGGCTGCTCGTGCGACTCCCCCGCTCCACCACCGTGCGTCTGACCCTGCAGCTCGACCTGCGCACCCAACCACCGTCCTATCGCACACCGTTCGACGCGACCCCTACGTGACCCAACCCTGCACTCACGGAGGACAACGATGTCTCCCCACACCAGAACGGTGATCGCGGCGCTCGCCGCCGCGATCACCGTCTTGCCCTGCACAGCACTCATCCCGGCGGTCGCTGAGGCCGCCACTTCGACGATCTACCTGGCACCCAACGGAAACGACGACAACCCCGGCACCGCCGACCAGCCGGTCGCCACCCCGGCCAAAGCACAGCAACTGGCCCGTGCCCAGTCGGCGGCAGGCAACGACGTGGTCGTTCAACTGGCGGGCGGCACCTACCGGCTGTCCGCACCGCTGGTGTTCACCAGCGCGGACTCCGGCCGCAACGGCCATACCGTCACCTGGCAGGCCGCGTCCGGCCAGACGCCGGTGTTGTCCGGCGGGCAGCAGGTCACCGGCTGGACCGTGCAGGACTCCGGCCAGAACATCTGGGTCGCGAACGTCCCCAGGGGTGCCGACTCGCGTCAGCTCTACGTAGACGGTGCCCTCGCCCCGCGTGCCTCGATCACCATCTCCCGCAACGACGTCAGGGTCACCACGACCGGGCTGACCATCGTCAACTCCGCGCTGAACTACCTGGCCACGCTGCCCCAGCAGAGCCGGATCGAGGTGGAGAGCCAGAACTCGTTCACCGACCGGTACGCGCCGGTGCAGAGCATCAGCGGCACCACCATCACCATGCAACAACCCGCGTGGAACAACAACAACTGGGGCTACGACACGTTGGCCAAACCGTTCGCGGGCGGCCAGCTGCTGTTGGCGAACTCCTACTCGTTCCTCAAGAACGCCGGGCAGTGGTACCTCGACCCGGATGCCGGGAAGCTCTACTACCGGACGGCGGCCGGTCAGACGCCGTCGAACCGGGACATCGTGCTCCCCCGCCTCACCTCGCTGCTCACCATGAGCGGCAGCTACACCGACCCGATCCGGGACATCACCGTCCAGGGCATCGGCTTCCAGCACACCACCTGGCTCACGCCGGGGACGTCGGTCGGGTACGCCAACCAGCAGAGCGGCACGTTCCTGCCGGCCGCGTTCCAGCAGCCTGGTGACTTCCTGACCTCGTGCCAGTCCGGCTGCCAGCTGTTCGAGGCCGCGCGCAACAGCTGGGCCCAGGTGCCCGCGGCGGTGCAGGTCTCGGCCGCGACCGGGATCACCCTGGCTGACAACACGTTCGCGCACCTCGGCCAGGTCGCCCTGGGAATCGGCAACGACGCCAACGCGCACGCCTCCGGGATCGGCCTGGGCGCGTCCGGCATCACCGTGCGGCACAACACGTTCACCGACGACTCCGGCGCGGGCATCGTGATCGGTGGTGTGCGGCCTGACGCGCACCACCCGTCCAATGCCGCGATGACCAACCGGGACATCACCGTCACCGAGAACACGGTGACCGACGTCGCCAAGGACTACAAGGACATGGCCGGCATCCTGTCGACCTACGTCACGCATGCGGTGATCACCCACAACGAGGTGGCCAACCTGGCCTACGACGGAATCGACGTCGGCTGGGGCTGGGGCGCCAACGACCCCGGCGGCAGCCAGGACTACCGCAACCGCGGGCTGTACAACTACCAACCGGTCTACACCACGGCGACCACGTTGCGGGACACCGTCGTCAGCTACAACCGGGTGCACGGCACCAAGAAGGTCTTCCACGACGGCGGCAGCATCTACAACCTCTCCGCCAACCCGGGCAGCACCATCGACCACAACTACATCTACGACAACCGCAACACTGTCGGCCTGTATCTCGACGAAGGCTCGCGCTACGTGACGTTGTCGGCCAACGTGGTGCAGGACAGCGGCGTGTGGGCGTTCACCAACGCCAGCGGCACCAACAACACCAACGACAGCACGTTCTCCGGCAACTGGTACAACTCGGGTGCGACCAACGTGGCGACCGGATCACCGCACAACAACGTGCTGCGGAACAACGTCCAGGTGAGCGGCGGCAACTGGCCGCAGGAGGCGCGTCAGGTCATGGCGCAGGCGGGCGTCGGCGGCGGCAGCGGACCGGTGCCGGGCCCGATCCGCGCGGTGGGCGCGGGCAAGTGCCTGGACGTCAACGGCAGCACGACCACGCCCGGTACGCAGCTGCAGATCTGGGACTGCAACGGCGGAACGAACCAGACCTGGACCCGCACCGCCACCGGCGAGCTGACCGTCTACAGCGGGGACAGCACCCGGTGTGTGGACGCCAACGGCCAGGGCGGCACCCCGGGGACCAAGGTCATCATCTGGAACTGCAACGGGCAGGCCAACCAGCGGTGGCAGGTCAACTCCAACGGCACGATCACGGGTGTCCAGTCCGGACTGTGCCTGGACGTCACCGGCAGTGCGACCGCCAACGGCACGCTGATCCAGCTGGCCACCTGCACCGGCGCGAACAACCAGAAGTGGACCGTCGGATAACCGGACCCGGCCCTCATCCCGGCCACGCTGACATCCTTTGTGGACGTCCTGATGGGCGGCGTACCGGAATGTGGTCCCGAAAGGAGAAGCTCAGATGTCCAGCGTCACTCGCCTGCTCCGCCGCCTGCGCGTCTCCGCGCTCGCCGGCGCGGTACTGGCCGCAGCCGGTGTTGCCGGTGTCGTCGCGCCACCCGCGTTCGCCGACGCGTCGATCACCGTCAACGGCGGCTCGCCGGGACGTGTGTTCGACGGTGTCGGTGCGATCAGCGGCGGCGGCGGCAACAGCCGGCTGCTGATCGACTATCCCGAACCGCAGCGCTCGCAGATCCTCGACTACCTGTTCAAACCCGGCTACGGCGCGGCCATGCAGATCCTCAAGGTCGAGATCGGCGGCGACACCAACTCCACCAGCGGCGCCGAACCCAGCCATCAGCACACCCGCACCGACCTCAACTGCAACCGCGGCTACGAGTGGTGGCTGGCCGAACAGGCCAAGGCGCGCAACCCCGGTATCAAGCTGTACGGGCTGGCGTGGGGCGCGCCCGGGTGGATCGGCAACGGCAACTACTGGAGCACCGACTCGATCAACTACCTCATCTCGTGGCTGGACTGCGCCAAGTCGCACAACCTGACCATCGACTACCTGGGCGGCCGCAACGAGCGGGGCCGCGATCTGGGGTGGTACAAGAACCTGCGGCCCGCGCTGAACTCGCACGGCTACAGCGCGGTCAAGGTGGTCGCCTCGGATGATGCCAGCGGCTGGGGTGTCGCCGACGACGCGGTCCGGGACTCGGCGTTCGCCAGCTCGGTGAACATCCTTGGCACGCACTACGTCTGCGGTTACCGCGGCCCACAGACCAACTGCCCCAGCTCGAGCAACGCGCTCGCGACCGGCAAGACATTGTGGGCCAGCGAGAACGGCTCTGACGACTACAACGCCGGGTCACCGGCGCTGGCCCGTGGCATCAACCGCGACTACATCGACGGCAAGATGACCGCCTACATCAACTGGCCCGTCATCGCCGCCATCACACCGAACATCCCGTACCCCACCATGGGTGTCGCGTACGCACCGCAACCCTGGTCGGGCTACTACTCGATCGGCAAGAACACCTGGGTGATGGCGCACACCACGCAGTTCACCTCACCCGGCTGGCAGTACCTGGACAACTCCAGCGGCTACCTGAACGGCAACCGCGGCAACGGCAGCTACGTCTCCCTCAAGTCCACCAACAACCGCGACTACTCCACCATCATCGAGACGACGGAAGCAGCTGCGGCGCAGGCACTGCACTTCACCGTCGCCGGTGGGCTCTCGACCGGCCAGGTGCACGTGTGGGCCACCAACCTGCGCTCGAACAGCTCCACCGACTTCTTCGTGCACACCTCCGACATCACGCCGAGTGGTGGAACCTATTCGCTGACCGTGCAACCCGGGTACGTCTACTCGATCACAACGACCTCCGGGGCGGGCAAGGGCACCGCGTCCAGCCCGGCCTCGGCTGTGATGAGCCTGCCGTACAGCGATTCCTTCGACAGCAACGCCACCAGCTCCGAGGCGAAGTACCTGATGGACATGCAGGGCGCCTTCGAGGTCGTCGGCTGCGGCGGCGGGCGCACCGGCCAGTGCGTGCGCCAGATGAGCCAGCAGGCCGCGATCTGGTGGAACGGCCTGTCCGATCCGTATGCGCTGCTGGGTGATCTGGGCTGGCGCAACTACACCGTGTCCACCGATGTGCTGCTGGAGCAGAGCGGTACCGCGGATCTCATCGGCCGGGCCACCACGCAGGGCTGCTGCGGCGGACCGGCCGGGCTGAACGCCTACCGGCTGCGGGTGGCGGACTCCGGGGCGTGGTCGGTCCTGCGGCAGAACGGCACCACAACCTCCACAGTGGCCAGTGGACGCGTCGCCGCCTTGGGCACCGGGCGCTGGCACAGCCTCACCCTCACGTTCTCGGGCAGCACCATCACGGCCGGCATCGACGGCGCCACCGTCGGCACCGCGAGTGACGGCACGTGGGGCAACGGCCAGGTCGGTTACGGCACCAGCCAGGGTGAGACCGCGCAGTTCGACAACCTGTCCATCACCCCGGGCAGCGGCGGCAACGTCGTCGTCGGCCCGATCGTCGGGGCGGGCTCGGGCCGGTGCGTCGACGTGCCCGGCGCGACGCAGACCAACGGCACCCAGGTCGCCCTCTGGGACTGCAACGGCGGCTCGAACCAGCTGTGGACGTCCAACTCCGACAACGAGATCCGGGTCTACGACGCATCCTGCCTGGACGCGTACGGCCAGGGCACCAGCCCCGGCACCCGCGTGGTGATCTGGACCTGCAACGGCGGGGCCAACCAGAAGTGGACGTTCACCGCCAACGGGACCATCGTGGGTGTCCAGTCCGGACTGTGCCTGGACGCCACCGGCGGCGGCACCGGCAACGGCACGCTCATCCAGCTGGCCACCTGCACCGGTGCCAACAACCAGAAGTGGGCCAGGAGCTGACCTCCAAGCCACAAGGGACGGCGCTGACCGGCTCCGTCCCTTGTGGACTGTTCAGCACTGCTTCCCCATAGCCCATCCCCTTGTGCCGCAAGCGTATTTCGCCCGAGCTAAGCCGACTCTCGCACGACCAGCTCGGTGTCCAGCACCACGCGGCACGGTGTCGCCGAGCCGTTGATCATCGCGAGCAGCTCGCGGGTCATCCGGGCGGCCATCTCCTCGATGGGCTGGCGCACGGTGGTGAGCGGCGGTTCGGTGCGGCGGCTGAGCGGCAGGTCGTCGAACCCGATGACGGCCACATCGTCGGGAACCCGCCGTCCCGCCCGGTGCAACGCCCGCAGCACCCCGACCGCCATCAGGTCCGAGGCGGCGAAGATGGCGTCGACATCCGGCCTGCGCTCCAGCAACCGGGCCGTGGCATGCTCGCCGGAGGCCTGCCCGAAGTCGCCGAACACCACCAGGCCGCGGTCCGAGCGGCCGGCATCCGCGACCGCCTGCCAGTAACCCAGCAACCGGTCGGTGCCGACGGTCATGTCCTGCGGCCCGGCGACCGTGGCGACACTGGTCCGCCCGGCCGTGATGAGGTACCGGGTGGCCCGGTCCGCGCCGCCCCGGTTGTCGGCGTCCACATAGGAATGCCGCTCGGGCGCCCCGCAGTGCGCGGGCCGTCCGCCGAACACCAGCGGAATGTCCAGCCAGTCCAGGTCGAGCGGGCGGCGGCCGTGCATGCTGATCACGAGCGCGCCGTCCACGTGCCTGCCCTTGAGGTACTGCACGACGGACGTCGGGTGGGGCTCGGCCGGCGAGACGGCGAGCAGCACCAGCTGCGTGCCGGACGGGGGCAACTCCTTGCGCACCCCGGAAACGGCCTGCATGAAGTACGGATCGGCGAACAGCCGCAACACATCCTCGCACACGACGAGGGCGATGGAACCGGTGCGCGGCGAGGCGGCCATCCGCGCCGCGCGCTGACGGGCATAGCCGAGTGCCACCATGGTGGACTCGACCTGTGTCCGGGTTTCCGGGCGGACCCCGGCAAAACCGTTGAGCACTCTGGACGCCGTCGCAACCGAGACCCCGGCGGCACGCGCGACATCGGCCAGGGTCGGGCGGAGTGCAGGCTCCTCGACCATGGACACGTTCGACCTCCAAGACATCGTCGTCCAGTGAAAGTCACCGTCCCTTCAGCATAATCCGTTGGCGGGTAAAAGAAAGGGTGCCCGCCGGAGCGATCTCGACGGCGGGCACCCTGGCCTGCGCGCATGCCGCGGCGCGACACCAGGAAGTCGCGGCCGGGTCAGGACGAACCGGGCATTCACCCTGCCGCGCAGACCTTGTCGTTGAGGTGGAAGACCGTGGGCGGCGGCGCCTGCCCCGTACTGGTGCCGTTGAGCCCCAAGGACACCGAGCCGCCGTTGGCCGCGATCGAACCGTTCCAGCTCGCGTTGGCCACGGTCACGTTCGACCCGGTCTGGCTCCAGGTCCCGTTCCAGCCACTTTGGACCGACTCACCCGCGTCCGGCCAGCTGAAGGTGAGCGTCCAGCCGTTGATCGCGGTCGCCGACCGGTTGGTGACCGTGACGTTCGCGCCGAACCCGCCCGGCCAGCTGTTGGTGAGCTCGTAGCGCACGGCGCAGCTCGCGTCCGACGGTGGTGGCACGGTGAACGTGACCGGTGACGACGGCAGCGACGGATTGCCTTGCGTGTCCAAGGTCACCACGTTGTAGGTGTACGTGGCGCCAATAGTCAACCCGGTCAACCCCACGGAAGTGGCTGTCGTGGTTGCCACCAGCGAGCTTCCGCCACTGGTCAACAGGTAGACCTGGTACTTGCCCACCGGGTTGCTGCCTGGAGTGCCGGCCGGCCAGGTCAGGGTGGCGGAACCGGAGGTGTTCGACGAAGTGTCGGACTTCAGGTTCGACACGGTCGGCGTGCCCGGCGCACCGGGCGCGGTCCCGCCCGGACCGCCGGCACCGGGCACCTGCACCACGGTGAGCGAGTACGGCGAGACCGTGACCGAGTTGGCCGACGCCTGCGTGGCACTCGTGATCGAGGTGGCATTGTTGGCCAGGGTGAACACCGTCGGTGACCCGGATGGCGTGAAGTTGTTGTACGTCAGGTTGACCGTGTAGGTGGTGTTCGGGTCTTCGTTGTCCACCAACACGTTGACCCCGCCGTTCGCGCGACGCACGGCATGCACGCGCAGCAAGGGATTGGTCGACGAGGAGGCGACCATCTGATCACCGGGCGCGGCGAGCCGGGACAGCATCTGGATGCCGTAGTACGGCGAGAAGGGTGTGTTCACCGGCGGTTCGGTGACACCGCTCGAGTTGCCGCCGCTGGAGAAGATGCCTTGGTCGCCGTAGTCCTGCATGCCGTTGACGATGCTGGGCGTGCCGGGGCCGTTGTGCTCGTTCCACCAGTCCACGTTGGTGGTTCCGTTCTCCAGCCAGGTCATGTACATGTCGGCGGCGAACAACGCGGCCGGATGGGTGTCCATCGCGATGGTCGAGTTGGCCTCGGTCACCACGATCTTCACGTTCGCCGGGTTCACGTGGGCGTACTGTTCGATCTGCGAGCGCAGGGTGGACGTGATGGCCGGTATGCCCGCCGGGGTGGTCAGCATCTGCGCCACATTGGCGCCGCCTGGGTAGTAGTGCACGATGACGCAGTCGGTCTTGGCGCCGAGGATGGACAACACGGTCTGGTTCCAGGGCTGCGGACTCGTCTGCGGGTTGGTCACGTTGTCCGGCCAGTAGCCTGGCGTGGTCAGCACCGCGCAGACGTGGATGCTGGGGGCGGCCGACTTCATCGCCGTGATGTAGGACAGGACGTTGTTGGCGTATGTGCTGGGACCGCAGTTGTAGGTCTGCGACGGTGCGCTGCCCACGGTGACGGGTTTGCCCGACGCGTCGGTGCAGTGCGCGTCCGCTTCCCAGTTGGCGCCATAGGTTCCGTTGCCGTAGGTCTCGTTGCCGACCTCCCAGTAGTTGATCCCGTAGTTGTTGCTCGCCGCGTTCTGCACCCACGCCTGCGCCAGCGCGGGGGTTCCGGTGCCGTAGTTGACGGCGATGACCGGGTTGGCTCCGGCGCTTTGCGCCGTGCGCATGAAGTCGGCGAAGCTGGTGTTGGGCGCGACATACCCGCCCGGCGCCGTGTTGGTCTGCCAGTTGTAGATGTCGGCGTAGGAGCCACCCGGATAGCGCAGTGCGGTGATGCCGGCGGCCTTGACCAGTCCAGGGATCACCGAGTCGTTCATGTGTCCGTCGTAGACCGCGGTGTTGAGGCCGATTCCGTTCGAGGGCACCGAACCGACCCCGGACCCGGCGTTGACCGTGACGGACGCGGCTGTGGCCGCGGCCGCGGGCACAGCCGCGGGAACCGTGACAGCGGCCGCCAGCAGCACCGACGACAGACCGACCGTCCACAGTGCCATCAGGTCACCGTGCAATCGGTGCTGCCCAGGCGGAAGGCCGAAGCGCCCGGCGATGAGGGGCCGTTGGCCACGAACCCGACGCTGACGCTCGCACCCGAGGCCAGGGTGGGCGACCACGACGGCGCCGCGGCCGTGATGGTCTGTCCCGTCTGGGAAACGGTCGCACCCCAGCCGTTCACCAGTTGCACGCCGCTGGGCACGGTCCACCGGGCCGCCCAGTTCGACACGGCGTCACCGCCGGTGTTGGTGATCTTCACCGTGGCCTGGAAGCCGCCGTTCCAGGAGTTGTCCAGGTGGTAGTTCGCCGTGCAGGCACCGGGCGGGGGTGGCGGGTCGCTCGGGCCGCCGCCGCCAACGGGCGGGATCAGGTACGGCGTGAGGTAGGCCTGTTTCGCGGTGTTCACGGTGGTCCAGTCGTCGTTCAGGATCCCACCCGTGTCACCGGAGTTGGGGTTCCACGACCAGTAGGTGAAGTCCATTCCGGACGTTCCCGTCCCGGCGTACTTCATCAGTTCCCGCAGCCACACGCCGTCCCGGCTGTCGGCCAGCGTGGTGCCGAACTCACCGAGCAGCACCGGCGCGGTGTTCTCCTTCTCCAGGTAGCCGAAGAAGTGGTCCCACAGCCCCGGCATGTTCGCCGGGTAGGTCGGGTCGCTGAACCACGGCTGGGCGAACACCGAGGTGGCGTACTCGTGCGCGGAGTACACCAGCTTCTCCGGTTTGCTCAGCCGGACCGGGAACTGCTTGGCACCGGCCAGGTTCCCGCCCCACCAGCCGCACTCGGGGGTTCCCGTGCCGGTGACGCAGTCCACGCCTTCGACGATGATCAGCCAGTCCGGGTTCACGCCGAGGATGGCGTTGCCGGCGCGTTCGGCCGCCAGCCGCCAGTCGCGGGCGTTGTCCCCGCAGCCCCAACAGGATCCGCTGCCGCCCTGGACGGAATGCGGCTCGTTGTGCAGGTCCGCGCCGATCACGGTCGGGTTTCCCTTGTACCGTGCGGCGAGCGCCTTCCAGTCGCTGATCCAGCGGCTCTCCGGGTAGGCGCTGGTGTACCACAGCGGCGACTGCGCGCCGGCGTCCGGGCGGTGCCGGTCGAGGATCACCCGCATGCCGCGCCGGCCGGCCTCGGCGACCACCTTGTCGATGATCTGGATGCCGGAAAGGCCTGCCAGGTCGGGGTTCTTGGCCAGGTCGATGCTGTTGGGGGTGGATCCGGCGTCCAGCATCTGGTTCGAGTACGGCACGCGGATGGTGTTGTAGCCCAGCTGGGCCATCTGACCGACCATGTCCCGGTAGTTGCGGGTCCACAGGCCGTGGAAGGTGAAGTTGGCGGTTTCCGAGCCGAACCAGTTGATCCCGGTCATCCGCACCGGCGCGCCGGTGGCGTCGACCAGTTGCGCACCGCGGGCCGACCAGTAGCCGGTTCCCGTTCCCGCCGCCGACGCGGCCGGGCTCGCCACCACCAGGGTGGCGAGCGCGACCGCTCCGGCGATCAGGCACGACATTGTGCGTGAACGCTTCATCAGAACGCCTTCAAGTCGGGGATCTGGGAGCGCTTCCAGCGTCTATGTTGCGCAGAGTGCTTGTCAAGACCTCCTTCTGTCGCTAGCGTTTGCTGGGAGCGCTCCCAGACGACCCCTGCTCGCAAGGAGGCGACGGATGAGACTGCGCGCGTTGCGAAAAGCCCGGGGCCCGGCCGCCGGTATCGCCGCGGCCATGGTGGTGGCGGGTGCCGTGGTCGGCGTGAACCCCGCTGGAGCGGCCCAAGGGTGCAAAGTCGACTACACCATCACGAACCAGTGGGACACCGGCTTCGGTGCGAACGTCACCGTCACCAACCTCGGTGACCCGATCACCAGCGGCTGGTCGCTGACCTGGGACTTCCCCGGCGGTCAGCAGGTGCAGCAGGGCTGGAACGGCGTGTTCGCCCAGCAGGCCAACCACGTGACCGTGAGCAACCCCCCGTGGGGCGGCTCGCTGGGCACCGGGGCGACCGTCACGCCCGGGTTCAACGGCAGCTATTCCGGCACCAACGCCAAACCCACGTCGTTCAAGCTCAACGGCACCACCTGCACCGGTACGGTCCCGACGGATCCGCCACCGACCGATCCGCCACCCGGCGGCGGCTCCCGTGTGGACAATCCCTATGCGGGCGCGGGTGTCTACGTGAACCCGGACTGGTCGGCCAACGCGGCGGCCGAGCCCGGCGGCAGTGCCGTGGCCAACCAGCCCACCGGTGTGTGGCTGGACCGGATCGCCGCGATCGCGGGCACGAGCACCGCCCGCGGCCTGCGGGCGCACCTCGATGGCGCGCTGCAGCAGGCGAACGGCAAGCCGCTGGTGGTCCAGCTGGTGGTCTACGACCTGCCCGGCCGTGACTGCGCGGCGCTGGCGTCCAACGGCGAGCTCGGCCCGAACGACCTGCCGCGGTACAAGAGCGAGTTCATCGACCCGATCGCCGCGATCCTGGCCGACAGCAAGTACGCGAGCCTGCGCATCGTCGCGGTCGTCGAGGTCGACTCGCTGCCCAACATGGTCACCAACGTGACGCCCAGCGCGACCGCCACACCGATGTGCGACACGATGAAGGCCAACGGGAACTACACCGCGGGCATCGGCTACGCGCTGGCCAAGCTCGGTGCGATCCCGAACGTCTACAACTACCTGGACGTCGGCCACCACGGCTGGCTCGGCTGGGACAACAACTTCCTGCCGTCGATCCAGATGATGGCCGACGCCGCCAAGGCATCCGGCAGCACCCTGGCGAACGTCCAGGGCTTCATCACCAACACCGCGAACTACGGCGCGCTGCGCGAGCCGTACTTCACCATCAACGACACCGTGAACGGAACGTCGGTGCGCCAGTCCAAGTGGGTCGACTGGAACCGGTACGTCGATGAACTGTCGTACGCGCAGGCGTTCCGCACCGCGGCCGTGCAGGCCGGGTTCGCCTCGAACATCGGCATGCTGATCGACACGTCCCGCAACGGCTGGGGCGGCTCCGCCCGTCCTGCCGGACCCGGCCCGATGACCAGTGTGGACGCCTACGTCAACGGCGGCCGGGTCGACCGCCGGCTGCACCTGGGCAACTGGTGCAACCAGTCCGGCGCCGGCCTGGGTGAACGGCCCACCGCGGCCCCGGCGACCGGTATCGACGCGTACGTGTGGATGAAGCCGCCCGGCGAGTCCGACGGCGCGTCCAAGGAGATCCCGAACAACGAGGGCAAGGGCTTCGACCGGATGTGCGACCCCACCTACGGCGGGAACGCGCAGAACGGCAACAGCCCGTCCGGCGCGCTGGCCGACTCGCCGCTGGCCGGACGCTGGTTCTCCGCCCAGTTCCAGCAGCTGCTGCGCAACGCCTATCCCCCGGTGCGCTAAGCGCTCCAACAGATTCGCGGCCGTGACCGGACTTCACCCCGGCCACGGCCGCGGCCTGTGTTCAGCGCCGGTGGGTGGCGAGTCCGTCGAGGATCAGTCCCAGCATGGGCCGCGACCGGTCCTCCGGGCCGGACGCGGCCCGCCAGAGCGCACCGGTGAGCTGGAGGAAGTCCCTGGCGTCCGCGTCGGCGCGGATGGTGCCGTCGGCTTTGCCCGCGTCGAGGAGCTGTGTGATGGCGGCGATCACCGGGCCGTAGGTGTTCTCGGTGATCGTCTGGTGCCCGCTCGGGCTGAGCGCGTCGCCGAGGCCGTGCTTCTTCCGCATGGCGCTCACCAGGTCGGTCGTCCAGTGGCGCAGTGCTTCCAGTGGCGTGAGCCCGGCGAGCAGGTCCGGCACCGTGCCGACGAGCCGGTCGACCTCGTCCTGGTAGATGGCCAGGACGAGCGCTTCGCGGGTCGGGAAGTTGCGGTACAGGGTGCCCGGTCCCACGCCCGCGAGCTGGGCGATCTGGTTCATCGAGATGTCGCCGCTCTCGGCGAAGGCCTGGCGGGCCGCGGCCAGGATGCGGGCTCGGTTCTCCCGCGCGTCGGAACGGACCACGCCTCCTCCTTGCTATCCGGAGAGTTCTCCACTACCGTAAATGGAGACCTCTCCGGAACTATAGAGGAGCACCATGCGCTACACCAAGCTCGGCAGCACCGGCCTCGACGTCTCGCCGATCGCCATCGGCGCGATGACCTACGGCGACCCCAGCCGCGGCCACCCGGTCTGGTCGCTGGCCGAGGACGCCAGCCGACCGCTGATCAGGCACGCGCTCGAGGCCGGCATCAACTTCTTCGACACCGCCAACCTGTACTCCTACGGCTCCAGCGAGGAGATCCTCGGCCGGGCGCTCAAGGACTTCGCCGACCGCGACGACGTCGTCATCGCCACCAAGCTGCGCCACCCGATGCGGCCGGGCCCCAACGGCAGGGGGTTGTCCCGCAAGGCGATCATGACCGAGGTCGAGCACAGCCTGCGGCGGCTGGGCACCGACTACATCGACCTGTACCAGATTCACCGCAACGACCACACGACCCCGCTGGAAGAGACCCTCGAGGCTCTGCACGACCTGGTCAAGGCGGGCAAGGTCCGCTACCTCGGCGCGTCGTCGATGCCCGCCTGGGAGTTCGCCAAGGCGCTGCACCTGCAGCGGCAGCACGGGTGGGCGCGGTTCGCCTCGATGCAGCACCACTACAACCTGCTGGCCCGGGAGGAGGAGCGCGAGATGATCCCGCTGTGCCTCGACGAGGGCGTGGGCACGATCATCTGGAGCCCGCTCGGCCGCGGCCGGCTGGCGCGAGCCTGGGACGACGCGAAGTCGACCGCGCGCTCCGACACCGACGGGGCCTTCGCCGACCTGCTCTACACCCCCACGGAGCAGACCGCCAACCGCGCGATCGTCGACGCCGTCGGCAAGATCGCGGCCGACCGTGGCGTCACCCGGGCTCAGGTCGCGCTGGCCTGGCTGCGCAGCAAGCCCGTCGTCACCGCACCCCTCGTCGGCGCCAACACCACCACCCAGATCGATGACGCCGTGGCGTCACTGGACATCGACCTCACCGGCGACGAACTCGCCGCCCTCGAACGCCCATACACCCCGCGCTACGACTTCCAGGGCATCTCCGACGAAGCCGAGGCGCAGAAGCTCCGCGACCGCATCCCCGGCTTCGCGAACGTCTAGCGAACCTGAACGCGACGACTCTCGTCGCCGGGGCGGGTATGTCCGCGGGTTGTGTCCGGCGCGGTGCTTCGGGGAGATCGAGCAGTTCGCGGCCTTGCTCGTCGCGAAAGGCCGACCAGCCTCTCGCGGATCGCCGCCACCGCGCCGGGCAGCCCGGCGCGACCGCTCCAGGCACGCCGATCGGCCACAGTGGCCGGTCCGTACGCAGGCAGATACCCCATCGCCAGCGCCTCACCGACCGGGTCGGCGCCGTCCAGGGCGAGCGGCACCATGCGCACCGCCGCCTTCGTGCGGCACAGTCGAAGCAAAAGCGGCTAGGCCACCGGCGGCAGGGATGCCGGTGGCCTAGCCATTTCCTCCCCGGTCAGCTACCGAACAGCTGAACGTGCAACGAGAACGCGGTGGCGATCTCCGCCTGCGCCCAGAACCTGTGGTACGTGAACGTCGGCGCCGCGCCACCGTTCAGGTAGGACTGGACCTTCGGCCACTGCGGGTCGTTCTTGTAGAAGGACCGGATCGACAGGAACGTGCTGCTGGAGTTGATCGGGTCCCCGTTGGGCATCTTGCCGTTGAACGTCGGCGGCACGTACACACCCTCACCGCTGGTGGAGTTGTAGGTGTCGTCGAACCGGTTGTAGTCCGTCCGGGTCTCGGGGATGGCGATGCCGATCGAGTCGGTGTGCTGCAGCAACGCGTTCAGCAGGCCCTCGCCGGTCGACTTCGCCGAGGTGTCACCGGACTTGGCAGCGTAGTTCAGCAGCGTCTTGGCCAGCGAGGCCGCCACGCCGACGTCCTGGCTGTAGTTGAGCACCGAGACGTGCAGGTTGGTGTTGGCCGCCGGGCTGGCCGGGTTCCACGTGACCGGGGCGCCGGTCCACTGCAGATCCGACGGGACCTTGAACGCGGAGCCGGTGGTGGTGTTGGCGATCGCCCACGGCACCCACTTGTCCAGGATCTTCTTGGCCCGGGCGTCGCCGGTCTGCTGGTAGAACGAGGCGACTCGTTCCATGTCCCAGACCTGGAAGCCGAACCAGCGGTTGCTCGGCGGGTCGTGCCAGACCGGCTGCGGGTCGTAGGCCATGCCGTAGAACGTTGGCGATCCCGACGGCGGGGCGGTGTACTGGCCGTCCCAGCTGTTCGTGGCACCACCGGCGATCCCGCCCTCGCTGGACTGCAGCCACTGCAGGAACTCCAGCTGACGGTTCAGGCTGGTGGCCCAGTCCGTGGCACCGGTGGCCGAGGTCGGCTTCAGGGCCGGGTCGTTGGCCAACGCGTACGCCGCCAACGGGTTCTGGTAACCCTGGTGGCTGGCACCGTCACCGATCCGCCACGCCCAGCCCGCGGACGTGTCGGTGGCGCCGCCCCACGCGTAGTACCAGGACAACAGGTAGTGCGCGCTGTCCTTACCGGTCCCCGCCGGGCAGCTGGGGCTCGTGCAGTTGCCGATCTTCTTGAAGTACTTGTCGAACATGGCGTACCGCAGGTAGTCGCCCATCTTCGACGCCTTCTTCACCGTGGCGCTGACGTCCCCGGCCTTGCCCTGCGCGGTCGCCCACTGGTTGGCCAGGTACGCGACCTGCACGGCCCGCGCGTCGGCGTCCGGCGCGTCGGTGTACCGCCACTGCTTGGCGTACGACGAGTCCTTGATGAACAGGTCGAGATAACCGTTGGGGCCACCGAACTTGAACGTCTCACACGACGGCTGCGGGATGGTCTCCCACACCGACTCCGACGACCCGCGCTGGTAGGTGTTGATGTACGCGGGCGCGGTCGTGCCGTCGCCGCAGTGCCCGAACCCGTAGGTGTTGTCGACGTCCACCAGCCAGTGCATGCCGTAGATGTCATCGGTGCCGTACGCGGACTTCAGCTCCGCCGCGATCGGGTCCTGGCCCGCGGTGACGCCGGTGTCCAGTGGCGAGGGGTACTTGTCCATCCGCGGGAACTCCGGCGCGTACGTGGCCGGCTTGCTCGCGTTGTAGCTGGAGTTCGTCGGCTGGTCGGCGTGCGCCGGGATGGCGTACTTCTCCAGCGACGCCCATGCGGCGTTGAACGGCGCCCAGTCACCCTGGATCTGGCCGTACGCGGCCTCCAGCCACAGGTAGTAGCTGAACGCCTCGGACGTGGTCTCGTGGCCCTGGTCCGGCGCCTCGACCATCAGCGTCTCCACCGAGTGGTACGGCACCAGCAGGTCGCCGAACTTGCGGAAGTACCCGCTCGACGGGTCCTTGAGCTTGTTGTACTGGGCCAGGAACGCCGTTTTGTACTCGGGTGTGTTCGGATCCAGCTCGGATGCGGTGATCGTCGCCGGTGTGTAGCCGGTGGCGCTGGCCGTGAATGTCGCACTCGCCAACGCTCCGCCGTTGTTCGCCGAGGAGATCGTGACCGGCTGCCCGGTGTTCCAGTTGGTGGTGGTGAACGTCAGCTGGGCCGGCGCCGCGGTCAGGTCCGTGCTGCCGGATGTCCTTGCCACGGCAACGGTGACCGAGGACGAAGGCTGGGTCGCCAGCTTCAAGTCCACTGTGGACGATGTACCCTGCTTGACGCTCACGGTCGACGGCGACGCCACGATCGTCGGCGCACCGAGCACGGTCACCGCCGCCGGGGACGAGATCGACGAAGCACCCTTGTCGTCATAGGCCTTGGCGCTCACCGAGTACTGCCCGGCGGCCGCCCCGGTCCAGCTGAACTGGTAGGGAGCGGACGTGTCCGTGCCGAGCAACGTCGTGCCGTTGTAGAACTCGACCTTCGAGATCGTGCCGTCCGAGTCGCTGGCCGTGGCGGCGAACGGGATGGCCTGCCCGACGGTGTAGCTGGAGTTGTTGGCAGGACTGGTCAACGCGACTGTGGGCGCCTTGTTCGGGCCGACACACGCGGTTCCGTTGACCGCGAAGTCGGTCGGCGCCCGGTTGGCACTGCCTTTGCTGCCGTTGAACCCGAACGCGGCCGAGCCGTTCGCCGGGATGTTGGCGTTCCAGTCGACGTTGCGCACCGACACGGAGGCGCCGTTCTGCGACGGAACCCCGTTCCACAGCTGGGTGATCCGCTGGCCGTCCTGGAACGTCCAGGTCAGGGTCCAGCCGTTGATGGCGTCGGTACCCACGTTCTTGATCGTCACACTGGCGCCGAAACCGGTGTCCCACTGGCTGGTGACCGAGTAGTCGACCGTGCAGGACACCGCTAGTACAGCAGGTTGCGCGACGGCCGGCTGGCTCGCCGCGATGAGCCCCACCGCGACGAACGCGGGCAGGGCGCGTTTGGGTCTCATACTTTCTCCTCTAACGTGCGGGCACGACAACCGTGAACGCGGCGGTGTGCACCTGGCCGTCCACTTGGAACTGTGCGAACAGCCGCCAGGTGCCGCTGGCCGGGAGCATCGCGTTCGCCGTCAGCGACCCGGCGTCGTCCTTGCCGGTGGCCAGGAACCGGGTGAAGGCAAGGTCTCCGGCGCGGAACGCGGTCAGATGCGCATAGCCGTCAAGAAAGCGTTCGACGTGCGGTACCGGCTTGCCGTCCTTGGCGATGCCGATCCGCACGGGCGTGGAAGCACCGGCTGCCGGCTGCCCGGACCACGTCACCGTGAACCCGTCCGCCGTGGCGGTCGTGGCGGCCGCGGGCAGCGGCGTGTCCGCCGGCCGGCCCGGCACGGTGAACGGCTGCGAGAGCGTGTACCGCAAAGGGGTGCCCTGGCTGGAGTCCGGGGCGGCGAAGGTGACGAACGCGCGGTACGAGCCGGGCGCCAGCGCGGGCAGCCGGGCGGTCCACGCCCCGTCCTCGCGCATGGCGGGCTCGAGCAGCTGGAAGCCGGAAAGGTCCGAGCGGATGACGTACAGCACCACGAGTCTGCTCTCGTAGGGCTGGTAGCGCGTGACCGCCCGGCCGTCGGATCCGGTGATCCGGAAGGTGAACGTGTCCGGAGCCGTCACCGCGGCGGCGAACGAGTACCCGCCCGCCGAGCCGGACAGCCCGGTCCCGCCCGGCTGGGCGTCCGCCACCTCCGGCGGCGCCTGGACGCCCGCGTCGTGCGCGTGCACCATTCCCGGCATGTCCGGCATGCCGGCCATGTCCGGCGTCGCCGAAGTGCCGCAGCCGGACAGGAGGACCGCCGCCACCACCGCCATGACCAGGCGGCGCCGCGGGTGCGCCGCGACGCCGCCGGTCATGCTCACGGACTCTGACATGTGATGCTCGTGGGCGCCGCGGGGCTGCCCGGCTGGTTGGCGGTGAACCCGAACGATGTGCTCGCACCGGGTGCCAGGGTCCGGTTCCAGTCCGTGGCCTTCACCGTCGCCAGCGATCCCGCCTGGGTCAACGTGCCGTTCCAGGCACTGTTGACGGTCTCACCGTTGGCGAGCACCCAGCCGACCGTCCAGCCGTACATCGTGGACGTGTTCGGGTTGGTGACGGTGACCTGCGCCTGGAACCCACCCGGCCAGGTGCTGGTGACGGCGTAGGTCGCGGTGCACTGGGCGGCGGGCGGTGGCGGTGCGCCCGAGCCGATCCCGGTGACCTCGCCGTTGCCGCCGTCGAACACCACGTCGGAACAGCCGTAGAACGTCTCCGAGCTGTCCGACCGCGCCCAGACCGAGTAGATGATGTGATAGCCGGTCTTGTTGGCCGGCAGTGCCGCGTTCCAGTAGTAGTAACTGTTGACACTGCCCGGGTTTCCGACCGATGGCGGGTCGGTGACCGAGTAGAACGGCGTGGTCTCCATGTCGGCCCACGTCAGCGGCCGGTTGGGGTTCCAGCCGTCTTTGCTGATGTACAACCGGAACGTGCCCGGGTGGGCCGCCCATTTGTTGTACCGGTACTGGATCGTGGCGCCCGAGGTCAGGTGCGTCTTCGGCCAGTCGGCACCGGCCTGGTCGAACCCGGAGAAGTCGTAGTAGTTGCTGTTGCCGCTGCACAGCTTGCCGTCCGGGATGAAGCCGACCGTGCCGCCGCTGGTGGCGCCGCTGCGGTTGCCCACAGCGAACCAGTTGTACAACGGGGTGACGCCGCTGCGCGTGACCGCCGACTGGCACGCGGGGTTCTGCGGGACGATCTGCCCGGTCGAGGTGATCCCGTCCTGGTAGCACAGGAACGTCCGGCTGCCCGCGACCATCAGGGCGCCATGTGCCTGGGCGGGTCCAGCGGCCAGCAGAGCCATGCTCAGGGCCGCAACGACGGTGATCACGACGGCCCATCGGGATCTGGGTCCGCAAGGTCTGGTGGTCATGCAGGGACCTCCACTCGCATCACTGGGAGCGCTTCCAGAATCCAACGTCCAGAAGTCGTTGTCAACCGCGTGCCAATGTCCGAAAGTTTCTGGGAACGTTCCCAGACATCGGACCTGCGCCGAACACACAGCTGCTTCGCCGTACCGGGCCGTGCGGTACGGCGAAGCAGTCCGTTGCCGTGCTATGCGCGTTGGAGTTGGAACCGCTGGCTGGCACTGCCGGTGTAGGCGGACTGGGAGATGTGGGCGCCGTCGGCGGTCGACGACCCCGCGACACCCATCGCCAGGCCGCTTTGCCGGTTGGTCAGGCTCACGGCGCCGTTGCCCAGGTCGGTCACCTGCCACTGCTGGCTCATGGCGTTGGTGTCCGGCTGCTGGGCGATGTCGGCCCCGGCGTTGGTGCCGGTGGCCTGCAGGACCAGGTTGCTGTGCCGCGCCCTGACCCGGTAGTAGCCACCGCCGGAGTCGATGAAGTCGAACTGCTGGTTGAGACCACCGTTGCTGGGCCACTGGATCAGCACGGCACCGGCGGCGGTCGACGCGCCGTTGATGTCGGCCAGCTTGCCGCTCTGCGCGACCGCCATGCGGTAGTTCACGCCGATCTCCACCGGGCCGCCCGGCGGTGGCGGGTTGCCGGAACCGAACTGCGTGAAGAACTTCCAGACCTCGCCGGACGTCCAGGTCTGCCAGCCACTACAGCCACAGCCGTCACGCGGGCCCGGGTCGTGCCCGCCGTCGAACGCGGCCCAGACGACCGGATACCCGGCCCTGCACCCGGAGTAGGCGGTGACGATGTGCGTCCGGCTGCCCGGGCCGGGTTCCGGCGGGTTCTGCGGGGTGCAGCCGTTGTTGCGGACGAACGTGTCGCGCAACGACCGTCCTTGGGAGATGTTCAGGACGTTGTCCCCGATCCCGTGCATGCCGATGTACGCGACCGGCTGGGTGCCACCACTGCACCCACTGAGGTTCGCGCCGGAGTAGACCGCGACCGCGCGGAAGACCGACGGCCGGGCGCAGGCCAGCGCGTAGCTCATCGCGCCGCCGTAGCTGAAGCCACCGGCGAAGATCTGGGTCGTGTCGATGCACAGGCCCGCCTGCAACAGCCGGAGCAGGTCGTCCACAAAGGTCACGTCCTGACCGCCAGGGTTGGCCCAGCCGTTGTTGTTCCCCTGGGGTGCGACGAAGATGGTGCTGTTACCGGCGTTGTCGGCCAGCCGCCGGAGTCCGTAGTAGGACCAGTTGTACCCGTCGGTCCCGCCCGAGTCGACGTCGTTGGCGGTGCCGCCGAGCCAGTGCAGGCCGACGAACAGGCGGTACGGGTGGTTGTTGTCGTAGTTGCTGGGAATCCTCAGGATGTAGCTGCGGTTCTGGCCGCCGCTCTGGATCGTGTGCGAACCGCTGGTCAGCGTCGGCGCCTTGCCACATCCGGCGGTCGGCGCGGCCGCGCCGGGACCGCCCGCCTGTGCGGTGCCCGCGGCCAGAACGACCAGCGCTCCGGCCGCGACAGCCGCGAACAGGGATCTGTACTTCGACATCAAGCGACTCCTCGGTGTCACGAGAGTTGTTGTGCCGCGCCCTGGTCCGGTGGCAGCCACCACCGGAGTCCACGAGATCGAACTGCCGGCCGGGACTGGACCGCAGCCGGACCGGGCCTCATCGGCCGGACCGGCGGACCGCTCGTGGCGTCGAGCGGGCCGAACGAGCCGGTGATCATCCGGCCGCAAGTCCGGTCACCGCCACCGACGGGCCCGTCCACTTCTGGTTGGCGCCACCGTGACAGGTCCACAGGATCACCCGCGTGCCGTTGGCCGTAGCGGCTCCGGACACGTCGAGGCACAGTCCTGATTGGACGGTGGTGACGGATCCATCCGTGGTGAGCCGCCATTTCTGGGTTGCCCCGCTGTCGCAGGCGGAGATGACGACCGCCGTGCCCGCCGTGGTTGCGCCGCCTTCGGGAGCCAGGCATCGCCGTGATTCCCCGGAGTAGACAGTCAGTTCTCCGGCCGGGCTGGCGGTCCACTGCTGGTTCGTCCCACTCCCGCAGTCCCAGATCTGCAGCCGTGTCCCGGGCGTGGTCGCCTGGCCGGGCACGTCCAGGCACCGGCCCGCGGCCACGGACCGCAGCCGGCCGGTGGTGCCCCCTCCCCCGCCGCCGCTGTCCAGGCCGAGGAAGGAGATCGCGTACGCGATCATCCCCGCCTGCGGCAGAGTGTGGCCGGTACCGGCGATGCTGACACCCTCAACGGTGGCCCGGGTACCGGTGTCGCCGTACCGGGTACGTGTCCAGCTCGACTGCGGATGGTCGGTGAACGCGGGCGTCTGGCTCAGCCCCCGCAGCTGGGTCCACTGCTTGATCTCCTCACCGAAGTTCGGATACGCCAGCGTGGTGTCCGTGGTGCCGTGCCACAACTGCATCCGCGGGTACGCGCCGCTGTAGCCCGGATACATGGCATGGGCCAGATCGGCCCACTGCTGCGGGGTTTTGCTGATGTTCCCACCGGAGCACTGGCTGTTCCACAGCGATCCGTCGGTGGTGGCGAAACACCCGGCCGGCACCCCGGAGAAGGCGGACCCGGCGGAGAACACGTCGGGGTACTCGGCGGCCAGGACGTTGGTCATCATGGCTCCCGAGGAGAACCCGCTGACCACGATCCGTGCCGGGTCGACGTTGTAGCGCTGCCGGGTCCACGAGACCATCGACATGATGCCGGTGGAGTCGCTGCCACCGTTGCGGGTGAGACCGGCCTTTGTGGACACATCGAAGCAGTGGCCGTCCCGGGTGGCCTCCGGCACGACGACGATGTACCCGTACCGGTCGGCCGCGGTCGCGAAGTCGTGCCCGTTGCCGTTGAAGATCGCACCGGCCGAACCACTGCAGTAGTGCACGAGAACGAGCAGTGCCGGCTGGGGCGCCACCCGGTCGGGCACGTAGATGTACATGTTGAGGTTGGTGGGATTGGTGCCGAAGCCGGTGATCCGGGTCAGCGCGGCGGCCGACGCCCGGCCGGCCGTCAACAGCAGCGCGCCGGCGGTGAGCGGCACCAGTAATGCCGCCACCAGGATGCGCAAGACGTGCCTCATCAATGACTCCCTGATGAGTAGCGAATAGTGAATCCGGCCTTGGTAATGCCCCATCAGGCCGTGATGTGGTTTCTCATCAGACTGCGCAACGTGTTCGCGCTACGAATACCGCCCACCCAGCCGCGAATACCACCCCCATGGCCTGCCGCCCGAGCGAACGACCAGGCCCGCGGGAATGCGCCGGAGCCGGCATTGTTCTCCCTTCTCCCGGATGAAGCCCGGCCGCTCAGTCCACAGTAGATACTCCACAATGGACATGCGCCCCGGGCTTTGACCGACGGCAAAGGGTGCTCCATCACATTCGCGCGAATCCTCGGTTCACCTATGTGAACGTTAACACAATGTCACGTGAGCGAACAAGCAGTGATTTCTAGTATTACGTTTGAAACTTTCAGAGCGGCCATCGCGAATATGTGAACGCGAACAGCAGGCCTCCGGTGAACAGGCACGAAACGGCCCGCAGCCGGAAAGGAACAGACCAATCCGGCCGACGGGACCGGGTGAAACCGCCGGAAAAATTCCGGTCGGCAGGTGTCCGATCGGCAGGCGGATGAAAGTTACATCGTCCGCCGGCGGCCGGGCGACCGCGGCCAGGAGCCGGAACTCACCGGTTGCGCAACCGCTCGTACCCGTCGAGGAGTAACCCGATCAGCAGGGCCGCGGGCACCCAGAGGTACTTGACGACGTCGTTGACCACGAACGCGAACGGGATCGACAGCACGAACGCGGACACCGGGACCAGGATCCCGCGGGTCATCCGGGCCGGCCACTCCGGATCGTCCGCCTCGGGCACGACGCCATGCTTGCGCACCAGCCACAGCAACGCGAGCAGACTCAGGCCGACCGCGGCCACGGTCACCGCGTAGAACACGGTCCCGAACGCCGACGAGCCCCGCTCCCCCAGCACCTTCGTGGCGAACGGCAGCACGACGATCGTGAACAGGAAGGCCATGTTCGCCGTCACCAGGCCCGGCGCCATCCCCGTCACGTGCTGGAAGAAACGGTGGTGGGAGCGCCAGAACAGCGCGATCACCACGAAGCTCAGCACGAAGGTCAGGTACTGCCGGGGCAGCAGGTGCACGAAGGACCGCCAGAGATCCTCGTCGGTCTCCCCCTCCGGCACCGGTAGCTCCAGCGCCAGCAACGTCATCGCGATCGCGATCACCGCGTCGGAGAAGAACGCGAGCCGTTCCACGGCCGGGACGGCCTCGCGGGGCGGTGAACCGGCGTCAGTCGAGTGTGTCACGGTTGATCATTGTGCCGCCGGGTGCGGCGATCCCCGGCGGAGATGTGGCCGGTGTTTCTCACGATTTCGCTTCGGCCCCAACACACCTGCCGCGATCCCGGCGCACTGCGCCGACAGCACCAACGCGATCCCAGCCAACTGGCCCCGGCACCCTGCGCGAATTGTCCACTTTGGTCGTTGGGGTGTGGTCCGGTCCCGCGGGAGGATCATGAATCGCGCGAGGCACCGACGGTGTTCAGCAGCAGCCGCCCGGCCTCCCCGGGCTCGGTATGTCCGATCCGGACGAGCCCACCGTGCCAGACATGGTCCGTCATACCGGGATTGTGCGTCGTCGTCCCATCCGGCCACCGCCTCTGGGTGACCCGGTACGACCCGGCCGAGATGCACGCCGCGGGCGACTATCCCAACCAGCACCCCGGCGACGGGCTGGGCGAGTGGGTCAAACAGGAACGCGACCTGGTGAACCAGGACATCGTGGTCTGGCACACCTTCGGCACCTCGCACCTGCCCCGCCCGGAGGACTGGCCGATCATGCCGTGCGAGTACGTGGGTTTCTCGCTCAAGCCCGCCGGTTTCTTCGACCGCGACCCATCACTGGACGTACCGCCACCCACCGCTCACACCACCGCCTCCTGCCACACCCACCAGGACTGAGACCGGCGCCATCAAGTCCGATGTGGACGAACGGCGGTGAGTCCGGCCCGTTGCACGGTAGTCCTGGCCGGCGCGGCGATCGGGTGCCGATCCGCCGCGCCGGCGTTTTCACGAAACTGTGTGCCGGTTGATGGCCATCTGGACCTGGGCGAGGGCTTGCCTTGCCGCCACGGTGAAAAGCCCGGTGTTGGTGTCCCGCTCACCGAAGACCACCAGCAGGATGGCGGTGTCGACCGGGAAGATGCAGACGTGCCCGGACATGCCCTCGAACACCGCCGCCCGCGGCTCGCCCACCATGGCCTGGTCGGTGAACTTGCCCGCGAGCCCGATCGTGGCCGCCGCCATGGCCGCGACGCTCTCCTCGTGCGGCCCGCGGGTGTCCCCGCACAACAGCAGGCCGTCGCGGGAGGCCAGCAGCAGCCCGTTGATCCGGTCGACCCGGCCGCGGATCACCTGCAGTTCGCGGCCCATCGCTTCGGTGTCGACGCGGGGCTGGCTCTGGTGGATCTCGGACACGGCCGACGGGTCCTGTCTTGACTTCGTACGCTCGCGCATGGGCAGGGGGAGGGACACCGGTGACTGTCGGATGTCGCTCATACCAGCAGGTCGGCCTCGATGTGCTTGAGGTAGTGCCGGGCCAGCGCCAGGTTCGCGCGTTCCCGGTCCAGCACGAGGTACAGGAACAGCGAGGACGCCTTGCCCCGCTTGGCATCCAGCAGGCGGATCAGGTGGTACTGCCGGTGCAGGGTGATCAGGATGTCCTCGATCTCGTCGCCGAGCCCCAGCGAGGCGATGACCTGCAGTTTCGCCCGGACGACCTCGGTATTGCCCGCGGCGGCCACTTCCAGGTTCAGCCAGTCGCCGCCGCCGAGCGTGCCGAGCGCCATCCCGCTTTCGAAGTCCACCAACGCGACCCCCACCGCGCCGGTAATTCCCATGGCCTCTTTCAAGGCGGTGTCGATGTTCATTCGCGCCTCCTCCAACTCGGCCCGAAACCCCATGCGCACAAGGGTTTTCAGGTGCGCCGACGGGCCGATCATGTCCGACTGCCGAGCGACCCTACGCCAGATGATCCCCCGCGTACATGAGCATTTGGAGTAAATCGCCGTCACTGATCAGTGCTTCACATTAGCGAACACATTCGTCCACGGAATGCATGGGGCGAATGTTTCTGGCTCACCGCGAATTACACACGCTTTTCATGGCCGGCGCCCGAAATGCGACAGGTAGAGCGCCCGGCCCGCGAGGCTGACCTCGAGGTGGTCCAGCACCGGGTCGAAGAACCTCTTGCGGTGGGCGGCATCGGTGACGATGGTGGCCACGAAGTACAGCCCGGAGAACGCGGCGATGAACAGGCACACGCCGACCAGCTCGTTCGCCATCGGAACCTGGACACCGAAGAGCTTGCCGGGTGTGGGGTCGTGGCTGACCCACGCCTTGATGGCGCCATCGGGCACCGCCAACCGCCCGAGCACCGCGAACACGACGAACACCAGCACGCCGAACACCAAGGCCTGCAACAGCTGGGTGAGCAACAGGATCAGGACCATGTTCGCGCGTTCGAGCCGGCTCAGCGGCGGCACGGTCCCCTCCGTCGCGGTGAGACCGCCAAAGGTCTCCGCGGGCAGGGCTTCGACGCGTTCGGGCCACCGGGCCGCGGCGATGAGCGCCTTCAGCTCCGTGGCGAACACCGAGCTCAGGAACAGTCCACTCAGGACGAGGAAGAACCCGGCCACCAGCCACATCCGGCCGCGGGACACCAGCCCGGCGATCTGCCAGATCTCCGCGGTGAAGAACCCGAACGTCGTCACCAGCAACAGCAACGGCATCGCCCGGCTGGTCATCTCCCCCACCCCGCGCAACTGACGCACGGCGGCCCGCAACGCCCACCCGAAGATCGATCCCACCCCGATGGCGGTCAGTCCGATCAGGACGGCAACCTCGACGAGATCGACCACGATGGTGGCGAACATCTCGGCGTCGGCCAGCACGTAGTCCACCACCGGCCACACCACCACGTACACAGCCGTGACCAACACCGCGGTCACGAACCCGCGGTTGCGCAGGACGCGGTCACGAGCCCACCACGCGGCGAGCCACGCCCCTACGGCCGGGACGACGAGCGACCCGGCCAGCGTCACGGTGTAAAGGGCCTCGAAGGCGTCGCTTTCCAGCCGTGTCTCGAATGCCGCGTCCCCGTCGATCGCGGTCAGCACGTCGTACAACACATCGGACAGCGCGAGCCAGACGACCGCCGGCACGATACGCACCAGCAGGTCACCCTCCAGCCCACGGACCACCGAGGGCAGACCCCGGCGCCGGAACCACTGCTCGGCCCCACGCCGGTCCACTTCGGACATACTCATACCGCGATTAGAGCACGACGACCCCACCACCCACAGTGAGCGTTGTGCTCACCGAACCGACGGTATCCCAACCACCGTGCTGGGTGTAGAGACGCCGACCGCCGCAGCACCGCTAGCGCTCATGGTCAACGAACGCCCCTCACCGGACGCGTAGAAGACCGAGACGGTGTGCGGCCCTGCGGTGGCGTTGATGTTGTTGAACTGCAGGTAGTTGGCAGTCCCGTTGCCCACGTACCCCACCAACGCCCCGCCGGAAGCACCCGGCGAACCACGCACCGCCGCCTGTCCCGCCAAGGTGTTCCCGGCCGCCTCGGCTTCATAGGTGGTTCCTGGTGGCGGCGAACCACCATCCTGAGCGCGCCAGGAGTCGTTGGCGTGGCCGATCGTGAACGTCATCGACGGGCAGTCGAACCGGCTGCCCGCGGGCGGGTTGCCGAGCGAGGAGTTCGCCGGACTCGCGGGCACCCAGGTTCCACCCCGCGACACTTTGATGTCGGTCGCCTCGATGGTCGTGCCCGCCAGGTCCCGGCAGTAGTACCCGGTGCCCGGTCCACGTGTCGGTGCTGGACGTGCGGTGTTCGTCCATTGTGGCCGCTCGGTGACCGTTGACTGTGGTGGTATATGTGGTCAGGAACGCGGAATCCATGTTCACAAGCTTGCCGATCCGGTCCCTCCGCCGCACCAGTCCCAAGCCCACAGCTTCGGCCCGTCGCTTCATCGAGTCCTCACAATATCAGCGATAACACTCCTATGTGGATTTATCGGGCGATCAGGAGAGGTGCGGGGTCAGGTAAGGGTGATGTAGTCGAGCTCGGCGTACCCGGTGGCGCCGTTGAAGAACGGCGCGCCCTTCGCCAGGCGGATCACGTTGTATCCGGCGTGGAGGGTGACCGACGTCGAGACCGTGCCGAACCGCCCCCACCCAGCAGTGGGTGGGTAGCTGACGGTCGACCACGCTCCCCCGTTGTACGCCAGGCCTTGCGTCGAGGTGGCGCCGGTTCCGTTGGCGTAGCCGATGGTCATCGTGTACGCGCGAGCGGTGGGAACGTTCACGATGAAGTCGACGTAGCTGTCGTTGCGCGGGTCACCAGCGTTGTCGATGCGGCCGACATAGCCGCCGTTGGATGCGCTCGTGCTGGTCAGCCGTTGAGCCCGGAACACGGAGGCGTTCTCGGCCTCGTAACGTTGCTGGTACGCGGTGGTGGGCTGGACCACCAGGTGATAGGCGTCGGAAGCCGACATACCCGGCACCGCAACGGTGATCTGTCCATTCGCGACGGTGTAGGTCGACGTGGAAATCGTCGTCGGCGCGGTGACCGCCGTGAACCGGCCCGAGGCGGGCGTCGACTCCAGGGTGACCCGGACACTGCCGCTCAGTTCGCCGAGGCCGGTCACCCGGACGGAGTTGGCGCCGGACTCGTCCCCGAACACCACATCAACCCTGCGCCGGCTGGGATCATAGGCAGCGAACCCGTCGATCCCGCTCTGCGCGGGCGGAATCGTGGTCACCATCGACCCGGCCATGTCGCCGTACCACTTGTACAGCCACCACGTCCCGGTCGGCTGGTTGTTGTTCACCACCAGCCCGTTGACCGTCCCATACTCGTACCAGAACGCGCGATCCGCGGCCTGCACCCCGGCACGCTCGAACTTCGCGATGTAGTTCGCGACCCGCCCTGGCACGTCGACCTCGTCGGTCCACGCGTATTCGTTGATGAAGATCGGCCGCGGGCTGATCCCGAGCGAGGCCTCCAGCGACCGGTAGGCGGAGACATGGGCGGCCACGGACCCGCTGCTGTGGTCCAACTCGTGCCAGATCACGATGTCCGGCAGGACGCCGTTGGCCTGAGCGGTGGTGAGGAACGCCCGCATCCGGTCGGTGTTCCAGGAAGCGTACCCAGGCCCGGCCACCGGGGTGACCGTGTCGCGGGTACGGATCCGCTGGACGGTCCGCACCCAACCGGCGTTGAAGTCGCCCGCTGCCGCGGTGTCCCAGGTCCAGTCGGGCTCGTTCCAGATCTCCCAGGCCGACACGTTGCTGACGTTCGTGGCGTTGCGCCGATCGGCGACCATGGTGTCCACTTTGGCCAGCCAGTCGTCCCAGCCCAGCCACTTGTACGGGAAGTCCGGGTAGATGTCCGGCATCCGGACCACCTGGGCGGCACCGACCCGGTCGGCCTGCGGGGCGATCTTCAACGCGTCGCCGCCGGGCGGCTGACCGTTGGGCTTCTGCCCCACCCGCGGCGGCGGCTGGGTGAGCGTGTTCAGTTTGAGGGGCAACAACATCGAGTCGGCGGGCCGGTTGTTCTCGGCCAGTGCGTACAACCCGCCGGCCCCGACGTGCGTGACCGGTCGGAACCGCGAGGCGACGTCGACCACGAGGGTGTGGCCAGCGGCTTCGGCGGGTGGAGCGAGCAGGGTGGCGAGGACAGTGACGGCGATCCCGAGACTTCGTAGGGACATCGGGTACCTCAGCAGGTGGCAGGGATTCAGGGTGTGGTGACGGGGATCCAGACCCGCATCGGGCCGGGATCCCGGTTGCCCCACAGGAAGTAGGGCACAGCGAGGAGCTGGAGTGGCTTGCCGCGGGGCTTGGCAGGTGCCTCGGGCGGGTACAGCTGGTTCGACAGGGACGGCTCGGCGGTACCGGCCACCCGGAGTGTCACCGGAATATCAGGCAGCCGCCCCTCGATCACTGGAACGGCCGGGTCGATCCGGACGTCCTCCAGCGTGATGTCCGAGGGGAGGTCGGTCTGTTCGACGCAGTAGACGAGCGGGCCGCGGGCGAGCGCGACACAGCCGCGAACGGCGTCGATCCGCGAATGTGGCTGGACCGTGCGGGGCCGCATCGGCAGGTCGAGCGTGACGGTGGCGCCCGCCGACCAATCCCGGCGGACCCGCAGGTACCCGTCGCTGCCCGCGATCGGCTCGCCATCGAGCCGGACCTCCGCCGCCGGGCACCATTCGGGGATCCGCAACGACAGGGTGAGCGGCGCCTCGGTGGTCACGGTCAGCGAGATCCGGCCGTCCCAGGGGTAGTCCGTGTCGATCGCGATCCGGACGGGCACACCGTCCACAGTGGTCTCGACCGAACCGGCGAAGTACAAGTGAACCTGCAGCTCGTGCCGGCTCGTGGTCACCGCGTAGCCGGACAACGAAGCCACCAGCCGCGCGAGGTTGGGCGGGCAGCAGGCGCAGGAGTACCACGGCAACCGTGTGGAGGGCGCGTCCTCGTGCGAACCATCATGATCGGTACGCAGGTGTAAGGGGTTGGAGTAGAAGAAATGCGTGCCGTCCAGTGCTGTCGATCCCGCGATCACGTTGTACAGCGCGCGTTCCATCTCGTCGGCGTGCCAGGACCCGCCGGTCGCCAGCAACAACCGCCAGTTCCACTGAAAGCTCGCGATCGCCGCGCAAGTCTCCCCGTAAGCGCGGTCCGCAGGCAGCTCGTACGGGTCACCGAACGCCTCGTCTCGGTGCCGCGACCCCTGAGCGCCGGTGATGTAGGTCTTCCTGCCGAACGCGTCGTCCCACAACCGGTCGGCCGCGTCCAGCAACGGCTCGTCATGCGTCTCGACGGCCACGTCCACCATGCCCGCGAGCAGGTACAGCTGGCGGACAGCATGCCCGGCAACGCTTTCCGCCTCCCGCACCGGGACGTGGTCCTGCAGGTAGGCCGAACCGAACCGTTCGCCGTTGAGCAACCCGTGCCCGCGCAGGTCGAGGAACCGCCTGGCCATGGCGAGATACGGCTCGTGCCCGGTCACCCGATACAGCTCCACCAGTGCGGTCTCGATGATCGGGTGCCCGTCGAGGTCATCGACCGTGCTGAACCGCTCGACGATCAGATCCGCGAACCGCCGGGCGACCGTGACCAGCTCGGCGCCCACCCCGGCCCGCTGTGCCGCCACGGCCGCCTGGATGAGGTGGCCGGCGCAGTACAGCTCATGGCTCCAGTGCAGCTCCTGCCATCGCTTGTCCGGCTTCACGACGGTGATGTGCGAGTTGAGGTACCCGTTCTCGCCCTGCGCCTTGGCCAGCAGCGCCGCCGTGGTGTCGATGAACGCCCGAAGCTCGGCGCCGTCCGGGCGGCGGCCCAGCTCCCAGGCCGCGGCCTCCAGGGTCTTGTAGACGTCCGAGTCGGCGAACCACATGTTCTGGTAGTCGCCATCGGCCTCACCGGTCACCCGGCGCAGGTTGTCGATGTTGCCCGCCTGCTCGAGCCGGCTCACGCAGTGCGGCAGGGTCCGGGCGGCGTTGCGCTCCTGCCAGTCGCCGAGCAGGCTGCCGGGCGCGAACCGGACGTCGGTGAGCGCGACCGGCCACAGCTCCGCGAGCGCGGTGGGTGTGGGATGGACGGGCTTGGGCATCGAGGTCCTCCCTTGTCAGCCCTTCAGTGCGCCCGAGGTGAAGCCCCGGACGTAGTACCGCTGCAGCACCAGGAAAACGGCGACGCACGGCAGCGCGGACGTGACCACCCCGGCCTGCAACGCGCCGAAGTCGACCGAGCCGAGGTTGCCGGACTGGAGGTTGAACAGCGCCAGCGGCAGGGTGAACTTCTGGCCGTCGGTGAGGAAGATCAGCGGTGCGACGAACTCGTTCCACGCGGCCAGGAACGAGAACAGCGCGACCGTGACGATCCCCGGCGCCACCCCGCGCAACAGCACACGCCACAACGCGCTGGTGACCGTGCAGCCGTCGATCAGCGCGGCTTCCTCGATCTCCGCGGGCAGCGCCTCGAAGGAGTTGCGCATCATGAACAGGCCGAACGGCAACTGCAGCACGGCGATCACCAGGCCCAGCCCGACCAGCGAGTTCTGCAGGCCGAGCCAGCCCAGCAGGATGTACAGCGGGACCAGGATCGTGGTGTACGGCACCATCAGGATGGCCAGGGTGGCCAGGAAAAGCAGGTTCCGTCCGGGGAACTCCAGGCGTGCCATGGCATACCCGCCAAGCGTGGTAGTCACGACGGTCACGATGACTGCGACGAGCGCGACGACGGCCGTATTGGCCAGGTAGAGCCCGATTCCGCTGCCGTAGTGGGCGAGCCGGTCGTAGTTGGCCACCCCGACGCCTTGGTCACCGGCCTCCCGGCCGGTCACCGACGAGTAGACCGTCCACAGTAGAGGAAGCAGGAACAGCACGGCCAGCGCGGCGCTCGTGACGTGGAAACCCGCTCTGCGCATGACTGTCACCGCCCTTCCCGGCGGATCAGCCGCAGCTGGGCGATGTTCACCACGATCAGCACGGCCAGGGTCGCCACCGAGACCGCGGCCGCCCGGCCGAGGTCCTGCGACAGGAACGCCTCGCGGTAGATGTCGATCACGACGGTGGCGGTGTCGTGGCGGCCGCCGGTGAGGATGAAGAACTGGTCGAACGCCAGCAGCGAGCCGGTCAGCGACAGCACCATGGTCAGCGCGAGCGTCGGGCGCAGCAGGGGCAGCGTGACCCGGCACATGATCTGCCAGCGGTTCGCGCCGTCGATCCGCGCCGCCTCGTAGAGCACCGGGTCGATGCTCTGCAGGCCGGTCATCAGGATGAGCATGTAGAACCCGGCGAACCGCCAGGTGATCATGCCGACCGTGGAGCCGAGCGCGCTGCCGTTGGACCCCAGCCAGTCCACGCGCCCCAGCCCGAGAGCCTGCACGACCTGGTTGAGCGGTGACGCATCCGTGTTGAACAACCCGTAGAACAGCAGGCTGGTCGCGGCCAGCCCGACCGCGCTGGGCAGGAAGAAGATCGTGCGATAGGCGCCGACCCGTTCGTGCTGCATCAACAGCGCCAGCCCGAACGCGACCAGCCCCAGCACGATCGTGGTGACCGCGGTGTACTTCAGCGTGAACCAGACCGCGCGCAGGAACAGCGGATCGTCCAGGGCACGGTAGTTCTCGACACCGTTCGGCGCGGACGCCCCGATCAGCGGCCAGTGGTTGACCGACATCCACACCATCAGCACCAGCGGGATGACGAACAACACGACCACCAGCAACGCCATCGGCGTCGCGTACAGCAGCCCCAGCCGCCGCCGGTGGCGTCCGATCGACGCGCCACGGCGGGGTGCCGGCGCCGGGGAGGCCGGCGCCGACAGCCTGGGAGGGGACAACGACACCACGGTCAGCCGCCGCTGGACAACGAGTCGGTGATGGCCGAGTTGTGTTGCCGCAGAACCGATTCCACGTCACCGCCGCTGAACACGGCGTCGATCACCGTGGCGGTCCACGGTCCGTTGGTGTCGTTGAACGTCTTGCCGAAGTTGACCGAGATCGGCGTCTGGCCCTCGCCCGCGAGCTTGTTGAACACGCCCAGCCGCGGGTCCTGCTTGGCGTAGGTGTTGTCGGCCAGGTCCGAGCGCACGGTGATGTTCTTGCTCTTCGCGACCGACTCCACCTGTGCCTGCTCCGAGAGCGTCCAGGAGATGAAGTCCCACGCGGCGGCCGCGTGCTGGCTGTTGGAGCCGATGCCGAGCACGTCCCCGCCGACGAACGAGGAGCTCCCGCCGGTCAGCCCGGGGATCGGTGCGACGCCGACCTGCAGGTCCGGTCCCTCCTTGATGCCCTGCAACGCGGTGGCGCCCATCGGCTGGATGCCGACCTTGCCCTCGCCGAACAGCTGCGTCCAGGTCGGCCCGGACTCGTTCTTCGCCGACGCGGGCACGACTTTGTCGTTGTACAGCTGGCGGAGCACCGAGTACACCTTGGCGGCGACCGGGTTGTCTATTGTGGACGCTGTGCCCTGGTCGTTGAGCACGGTCCCGCCGGACGCCCAGATCATCGGCCAGCTGGTGAACAGCTGGCAGCCCGGGCAGGCGCCGCCGAAGAAGTAACCGCTGACATCGCCGCCGAGGCCCTGGATCCTCTTGGCCGCGGCCACGATCTCGTCCAAAGTGGCCGGTGGCTTGGCCGGGTCGAGGCCTGCCTTGGTGAACAGGACCTTGTTGTAGAACACCGCCGACAGGTCGATGTCGTGCGGGACGGCGTAGTTCTTTGCCTGGTAGGTGGCGGCTTTCATGTGCGCGGGGGCGAGCGCGGCCTTGAACTGCAGCTGGTTCACGCGCGAGGTGATGTCCAGGTACACGCCCTTGGCGGCGTAGTTCGGCGCGTACACCACGTCCGCGGCCAGCACGTCCGGCAGTTGCTTGGCACCCGCCGCGGTGCCGACCTTCTGCTGGTACGAGTCGGCCGGGAAGACCGTCAGCTGGACCTTGTTCTTGTGGCCGGCGTTGTAGGCGTCGATCAGGGTCTGGCTGAAGGTGGCGGTCGGCGCGCGGGTCCACATGGTGATCGTGGTGCCGTCGTCGACCGATCCGGTGTCCCCGGCCGGGGTGGCCGCCGGACCGCTCTGACACGATGTTAGCGCTAACACAGACAAGACGGCGATCACCGCACGGGCGTGCGAAATCATCTTTTCCCCTAACGGCCGCTGGCGCTCGCGGGCTTCGCGGAGATTCGGAAACCGGTTGCCGCCAAGCTAGGGCAGCCGCCGCGACGGTGTCAAGGACCTTGTTTCCGCCAGGTGAACGGCGGTAGTTTCGACAGGCCGCGGGGTAGGGTGCGGTTATGCCCGCGCGGAAAACCACGGAAACTCCCGGAAACGACCGGCCGGCGACGATCTCCGACGTCGCCAGGCTCGCCGGGGTGTCGGCGGGGACGGTCTCCAAAGCGCTCAACGGTCGCGGCACGCTGCGCACCGAGACCCGGCGGCGGGTGCTCGCCGCGGCGGAACAGCTTGGCTTCCAACCCAACCGCGCGGCCGTCGCGCTGAACTCCGGCCGCACCTACACGGTCGGCATGATCACCACCGACACCATCGGCCGGTTCAGCATCCCGCTGCTGATGGGTGCCGAGGACGCCCTGGGCGCGGGCGAGATGTCGGTGTTCCTCTGCGACGCGCGCGACGATCGCATCCGCGAGCAGTACTACCTGCGGACGCTGCTGTCCCGCCGGGTCGACGGGATCATCGTCACCGGCCGCCGCACCCAGTCCCGCCCGCCGATCGGCACCGGGCTGCCGATCCCGGTGGTGTACGCGTTCATCAGCTCCACCGACCCGGGCGACTGCTCGGTGGTGCCCGACGAGGAAGGCGGCAGCCACAAGGCGATCGACCACCTGCTCGCCGTCGGCCGCCGCCGGATCGCCCACATCACCGGCCCTGAGCACCACCATTCGGCCGCCGTGCGGGCCGCCGCGGCCGCGTCCCGGCTCGAGGCGTCCGGCCTGCACCTGGCGCGCGCACCGCTGTTCGGCGAGTGGAGCGAGGCCTGGGGCCGGCAGGCCGCGCGGATCCTGCTCACCACCGCGACCGACTTCGACGCGGTCTTCTGCGGCAGCGACCAGATCGCCCGCGGCGTGGCCGACGCCCTGCGCGCCGCCGGCCGCCGGGTACCCGACGACGTGGCCCTGGTGGGCTTCGACAACTGGGACGTCATGGCGCTGGCCTGCCAGCCCCCGCTCACCAGCGTCGACATGGAACTGGAGAAACTCGGCCGGCACGCCGCCGGCCTCCTGCTGGCCGCCATCAACGGCGCCCCCTCCCCCGGCCCGCACATCCACCCGTGCCGCCTCGTGGTCCGCGACTCCACCAGCGGCTAGAGCGTCCGCGGGTGCAGGGTGACCAGGAGCAGCGCATCCAGCAGGCGCGACCAGTCTGGTTCGCTCAGGTCCCGGCCCGCGACCTCGGCGAACCCGGCCAGGGTGGCCAGGATGCGCCCCGCCAGGCCGGCCGGGTCCTCGCCGAGGGCCTCGGCCATGAGCCGCACATCGCGCCGGAACCGGGTGCCCCGGCCCAGCCGCACCAAAGCGGCGGGCAGGGCGACGGCGGGCGTATCGGGTTCGGCCGTGTCCTCGGTGACGAACCCGATCGTGGCCCGCGTGCCCAGTGCCTGGGCGATCCGGCTGAGCGCGTCGACGGTCGGGTTCCCCCGGCCGTTCTCCAGGTTCGCCAGGTAGGGAACGGACAGACCCGCGTCGGTGGCCACGGCGGCGACCGTCCGCCCGCTTGCCGCCCGCAGTGCGCGCAGCCGCTGCCCGAGCTGACGTTTGTCCATCTGACCCCGTCCACTGTCTTGACAAGATAACAACCATCAGGGCTATCTTCACAGAATAGAGCCTGGGGGTGGTGCTGTGCTCGATGCCCTGCGGATTCGCGACTTCCGGCTGCTCTGGTTCGCGCGGCTGATCAGCCAGCTCGGCTCGTGGCTGCTGGTCGTCGCGGTGCCCGCGCACGTGTTCACGCTGACCGGTTCGCTGGCCGCGACCGGGCTCACGCTGGCCGCGGAGTTCCTGCCGCCGGTGGTGCTCGGCCCGGTCGCGGGTGTGCTGGCCGACCGGTGGGACCGGCGGCGAGTCATGATCTGCGCCGACATCGTCCGTGCCGCGGCCATTGCGCTGCTGTCGCTGGTCCGCTCGCCCGGCGACATCTGGCTCGTGTACCTCGCGCTGGTGGCCGAGAGCGTGGGGACGGTGCTGTTCCAGCCCGCCGCGCGGGCCCACACCCCCGTGGTCGTGGGCACCGGGCGTGCCCTGAGCAGCGCCAACGCCCTGAACGCGATCACCGACGGCACCGTGCGGCTGGCCGGTGCCCCGCTCGGCGGCGTCCTGCTCGGCTGGGCCGGATTCGACCTGCTCGTCTGGCTCGACACCGGCACCTACCTGGTGTCCGCAGCGGCCATCGTGCTCACGACTCCTGCCGGGCGAAGCCGCATCCGGGCCGAACCGCGCTCCGGCCTGGCGTTCCTCCGCGCGGACCGGACAGTGCGGGCGTTGCTGGTGGTCAACACGTTGTTCCTGGCGGCCAACGCCTGCCTGACCGCGATACTGGTCCCCTACGGCGTCACCACACTGGGCGGCAGCGGGCAGATCGGCCTGGTGATGTCGGCCCTCGGCATCGGCTTCCTGCTCGGCGCGCCGGTCATGCGAGTGCTGGTCGACCGGCTGCCACCCGCCTACGTCCTCGCTGGGACCCTTACGGCCACCGGCGTCGGCTTCGTCCTGTTGTTCTCCGCCACGGCACTGCCGGTCGCGCTGCCGGCGGCCGCCTTCGTCGGTCTGACCGGTTCGGTGTCGCTGGGCGCGATCCAGACAACCCTCCAGCGCGTGACACCCAACGACCTGCTCGGCCGGGCCAGCTCCGCGGTGTTCACCGGCGAAGCGATGGCCACGTTCGCCGGGGCGATCGCCGGCCCCGCCATCGCGCAGGCGCTGTCCATGACCTGGGCCGCCTACCTCGCCGGAACGGTGACAGTCCTGAGTGGACTCATCGGGCTGGCGCTGCTGCCCGCTGTCCGATCGGGCATCGCTCCTGACCGATCAGGCACCGGCCGTCACAGGTGACCGCGCGCCGCTGTCTGAGCAGGCGAGCCGAGGAAGGGATTGCCGAGAATGACCGCAGCACCTGACTTCCCGCAGGCACGGACCTGCCCGTACCACCCGGCACCCGGATACGCGGCCTTTCGCGACGGACAGCCGTTGCACCGGGCCACTTTGCACGACGGGCGGCAGACGTGGGTCGTCTCCGGGCATGCCGAGGCACGGCACCTGCTCGCCGACCCGCGGGTGTCCGCGGACCGTGAGCGGGATGGGTTTCCGTTCACCAGCGACCGGTTCGTGGACATCAACTACCAGGCACCCTCGTTCATCACCCAGGACGACCCGCAGCACAGCCGGATCCGGCGGATGCTGATCCCCGAGTTCACCGCGCGCAGGCTCAAGGACCTCGAACCCGGGATCCAGGAGACTGTCGACGCCGCCATCGACAACCTCCTGGCGGCAGGCCCGCCGGCGGATCTGGTCACGCACTTCTCGCTGCCCATCCCGTCGATGGTCATCTGCCGCCTGCTCGGGGTTCCCTACGAGGACCACGGCTTCTTCGAGCAGCAGAGCCGCGAGATCATGCGGGGCGGGGCGGACGAGAACACTCAAGCTCTCATGGCGGTGGCGGGCTACCTGACCGCGATGGCCGAGGACCCGCCGCCCGGCCTGATCGCGCGGCTGAAAGCCGGGCACGTGGACACCGGCGAGCTCACCACCCAGGAACTGGCTTTCAACGCGATGCTGCTGCTCGTCGCCGGGCACGAGACCACCGCGTCGCTGCTGTCCCTGGCGGTGATCACCCTGCTGGAGCATCCCGGCGAGCTGGCGCTGATGCGGGAGCATCCGCGGATGGTGCCCGGCGCGGTGGACGAGCTGCTCCGGTATCTGTCCATTCTGGACGACGGACCGGCCCGGATCGCCACGCAGGACATCGAGATCGGCGGCGTCACCATCAAGGCCGGCGACGGTGTCATCGTTGTCAACTCGGTGGTCAACCGGGACCCGGCGGTGTTCGCCGATCCGGACCGGTTCGATGTCACCCGATCCGCGCGCCACCACTTGGCGTTCGGCTATGGCGTGCACCAGTGTCTCGGCCAGAACCTCGCCCGGATGGAGATCGGGCTGGCCCTTTCCGCGCTGTTCGACCAGGTGCCCACGCTCCGGCCGGCCGTCCCGGTCGAGGAGCTGAACCTCCGCGACGCCACCATGATCCAGGGTGTCGGCAGCCTGCCGGTCACCTGGTGACGCCACTGTCCACAGGGGACTATTACGCCACTATGGGTTTTCCTCGTGTAGATTCGATGGCACGAAGACCTTCGGGGAGGCCTGCGTGGAGTGGATCAGCGATCCGGCGATCTGGGTTGCGTTCCTGACCTTGTTGTTGCTGGAGATCGTGCTCGGGATCGACAACGTGGTGTTCATCTCGATCCTGTCCGACCGGCTGCCGCAGGAGCAGCGCAAGCGGGCGCGGATGATCGGGCTGAGCCTGGCGCTGGTCACCCGGCTGCTCCTGCTGGCCGCGTTGTCGTGGGTGGTCGGGCTGACCGCGACCTGGTTCACCCTGTTCGGCCACGAGATATCCGGCCGGGACACCATCCTGCTCGCGGGCGGGGTCTTCCTGCTCGTCAAGGCGATCCACGAGATCCACCACAGCTTCGAGGGAGCGTCCGGCGACAAGCCCGGCGTGGTGGCCTCGCTGGGCAAGGTCATCGTGCAGATCGTGTTGCTGGACATAGTGTTCTCGCTCGACTCGGTGATCACCGCGGTCGGCATGGTCGACGAGCTCGCCGTGATGGTGGCCGCGGTGATCGTCTCGATGGTGATCATGCTGCTGTCCGCGGGCGCGATCAGCGGCTTCGTGCAGCGCCACCCCACGGTGAAGATGCTCGCGCTGGCGTTCCTGGTCCTGATCGGCGCGAGCCTGGTCGCCGAGGGCTTCGACGCGCACGTTCCCAAGGGGTACATCTACGGTCCGATCGCCTTCTCCATCGTGGTCGAGCTGCTGAACCTGCGCATGGGCGCGCTGAAAGCCAAGCGCGCGGCCGAAGAACGGGCCAAGGCCCCGGTGGAATGACGCAGTCCTGCCGATGAGGAGTGAGTGGTCGGCAGGACTGCGCCGGACCGGGTGGGTTCCAGATGTTGGCGCTAACATCTACGCGATGAGAGAACCCACTGGTCGTGTCCTGGGCTCCACCCGGTGGTCTGGTGGCTCGTCTCGGAAGGTTGCTGGGTTTCTTCGAGGGATCCAGGTTTCCGCTGGGCGTGCGGCCGGAAGGTGCTCGTACCGGGTTGCACTTGGGCCTTTCGGCGGTGCGCCCAGCGGGAAGCCGGGCCGTCGAGAAACCCGGCGAACCTTCCGAGACGAGCCACTCCTCACTCCTTGCAGGACTTGCCGTTGTTGATGCAGTCGACCACGCGGCTCATGATGGCCTGCGACATCACGTTGGCGAAGTCGTCGTGGTCACTGAACGGGTTGTGCTTCTCCTGCGGGAAGGAGTCCACTTTGTACTGACCCTTCACCTGGACGTCGTGCGGGATGTTGTAGGTCAGCGTCACCCGCAGCTGCGGCACCGCCTTGAACCCGTTGCGGCACTTGCCGTTCTGGTCCGGGTAGACGATGTGGTCGCGGTGGTTGGCGCTGTCGGTGTTCTTGCCGTCCCAGCAGCTCGGGAAGTCGTGGATCCGCTTGACCTTGCTGCCCTCGGGGCAGATCGGGTACTTGTTGATCAGCACGCGGTCCTCGAACCCGCTGCAGGTCCACGAGTCGCGGGCGTTCTTCGGGCCGTTGGTGGACACCTTGGCGTCACCGTACAGGATCCGCAGGAACTTCGGCATCGCGGTGACCTTGCCTGCCGGGCTGCCGCGGAAGGTCAGCTCGGCCTTCTCCGGCCGCTGGATCTCGCCGTCGTTGCCCTCGAGCTCGTTGTTGTCCGACTCGTCCGCGCCGCCCTTGAGCCCACACGGGGCCAGCTTGTCCAGGCCCTGCGGCTTGGCGGCGTTGCGGCCGATGGCGATCGCGATCCGGTCGATCGTCGCCACCCGCTTGTCCTTCAACGGACCCAGGATCGCGTTCTGCACGAAGTTCGCGCCGCCCTCGCCCTTCGACGTGATGAGCCGCTTGTTGGCCTCGTCGATCTGGGTCTTCAGCAGGTCCAGGTTGCGCTGGACCTCCGCCTGGGCCTGCGCCGGGATGGCGGGCAGCTGACCGGCGACATCCGGGCAGTCGACCTGCTGGTTGCCATCGTTCTGGCCGCCGTTGTTCTGGTTACCGCCGTTGTTGTTCTGACCGCCGTTGTTGTTCTGGTTGCCGCCGTTCTGGTCTCCGCCACCGTTGCCGTTGCCCAGCGAGCAGGCGGCGAGCCGGTCGAGGCCCTGCGGCTTGGCGGCGTTGCGGCCGATGGCGATCGCGATCCGGTCGATCGTCGCCACCCGCTTGTCCTTCAACGGACCCAGGATCGCGTTCTGCACGAAGTTCGGGCCGCCCTGGCCCTTGGTGCTGACCAGCCGGTCGTTGGCCTCGTCGACCTGCTTGTCGAGCAGGTCCAGGTTGCGCTGGACCTCCGCCTGCGCCTGGGCGGGCACGTCCGGCAGCTCACTGGCCACGTCCGGGCAGACGATCTGCCCGTCCTGTGCGGCCTGCCGGTCGCTGGCTTGCTGCTGACGGCGTTCCTGCTTCTTGGCGGGCGGGTTCTTCTTCCCGCCCTCGTCATCCTTGTCGATCCGGATCACCGGCCAGAAGTACGCCGACTTGTCGCCGTTCTTACAGGTGGTGCCCGCCTTCTCCAGGCTCTTGTTGTTGGAGTCGGCGTTGGTGGACAGGTTGCCGACGTAGTCGTGCAGGTGCTGGGCACCGTTCTTCACGCCGGGCTGGGCGATGAAGTTGTCCGGGTTGAAGTGGCCGTTCTCGTTGCGGCCGCAGTCCACAGTGAACGTTCCCTTGGACGCGTTCCCGGACTGCCGGGCCTGCTTGACGTTCGGCTGCACCTTGGTGATGTCGACGAAGAAGGACGGGTCGGCCGCGTCGGCCCGTGCCGAGCCGGGGTCGCCGGCGGTGGTGATCACGACCAGACCGCCGACGGCGAGCGCTAGGCCCAGTGCGCCGGTGGCGATCTTCGTGCGACGAGTGATGCGATGTCGCCCAGGGTTACGAGACATTGACTCACCTCTGATCGGGAGCAGCGCGAGATGTGCTGTCGACTCGTAATACGGACGTGATCCGAATCCGGCTCAGATTTTCTGCCATGCCAACAGTGTTGAACGACACACCACTTCGGACAGTCATGACATCCTTGTCATAGCAAGGGAAAGCGCCGTCCACGCGCAGCGGCCACCGTTCGCGGGCGTGCGAGGATCCCGCGGGTCCGACCGGCGCAGGACAGATAGTTGACCGTTGAAGTTCTTCTGTCAAGTCCCTTGTTATCGTTAACACGGAGGTCTAAGGTGTGGCGGACCATGGACACGGTCAGATCGATCACAATGGCAGCAGTCGCGCTGGGTTCACTCACCGTTGCCGTCCTGCTCATCGACCCTGGCCGGCCACCGTCGAGGCTCGTTGTCCCCCAACGTGAGGACACCGCCGTACCGACGATCACCCGTAGCACCACGACAGCCGCGCCGACCGGCCTCGGCGCGATCATCCCGGACACCGTGGCACCCCAGGCCGTGACCCAGACCAGGGCAAGCAGCTCAACACCCAGCGGCACAACAACATTGCCACCACCAGCAACGTCGTTGGTCACCAGGCAGCCAGCGCCGCCACCAAGTTCCGGTCCAGCGCCGGTACCGGTACCGCCACCGGTCCCGCCGCCTCCGCCGCCACCACCACCACCGCACTCCCCCACCGTGTCCTGCCCGAGCCCGGTTCAGGCCATCGGCACCGTGCCGTCGGGTGCCCGCGCGGAGGTCGCCGCGAACCTGGCCGAACTGGACCGGCAGATCGCCGAGGCGAACCGGCAGTTGCGTGCCTTGGGTCCCCTGCCCGACCCACAGTTCATCCAGAACACCATCCTCGGCCCGTTGACCGCCCGCCGGATCGCCACGCTCGACCGGATCGCCATCGCGATCGGCCGCTACGGCCCCCGCCCCCAAGGCCTGCAACGGTTCGCCAGCTGCGACGTCGTCTGAAGCGGAAAGCGCCGGCTCGCCGGGCGCATCCCGGATGCGTGGGGATGGATCACGCGCAGACTCCCGGCGGACTGGGCATCACGGTCGGGTACGCCGACGCGCTCACGCGGTGGCGGACCAACGCCGAGCACCGCGAGGCGCAGAAGCGCGGGCGAGCCGAGTGGTACCAGAACTACACCCTGCACGTGGCGAAAGTGGAGCGCAGCCACGGATTCACGCGCGCCTGGATCCCCGCATCCGGCCTACTGCCGCCACACAGACCCCATGACCCGACTGCCGTGATCGGCGGCTGCCGTGCGCCCGATCGCCGGGATGTCGGTTAGTTGGGAGGGGCTGTGCTGGAGCGGACGATCAGTTCGGTCGGCACGCTCACCGCGGCCCGGACCTCACCCGCGATCTCGGCGAGCAGGGCCGCCACCGCAGCACTGCCGACCGCCTCGAACGACTGCCGGACGGTGGTGAGCGGCGGCCAGAAGTACGCGGCCTCGTCCATGTCGTCGAAGCCCACGACGCTCACGTCGGCGGGCACGGATCGGCCCTTTTCGTGCAACGCGTGCATAAGCCCGAGGGCCATCTGGTCGTTGGCCGCGAAGATGGCCGTCGCGGCCGGATCCCCGGCCAGCCGGAGCCCGTGCTCGTAGCCCGACTGCGCCGACCAGTCGCCGGTGAGCACCGGCGGCACCTCTCGCTTGGCTCGTTTCAACGTTGTCTGCCAGGACTTCCGGCGCCGTTCGGCGGCATATGACTGGGGTGGGCCGGCGATGTGCCAGACCGTCCGGTGGCCGAGGTCGAGCAGGTGGCGGGTCGCGGACGCGGCGCCCGCGGCCTGGTCGGTGTCCACCACCGGGTGGGCATACCGGGCGCTGGAGTCGATCACGACCACGGGCAGCCCGGTGGGCAGCTGGATCTCGCTCTCGTCGAGCTGGTGCTGCTCGATGAGGATGATCACGCCGTCGACGGCCTGCTCGTTGAGCCGGGTGAACGCGCCGCTGACCTCGCCCTGGCTCGGCCGGGTCAGCGGCATCAGGCTGATCGAGAAGCTCTCCGCCACGGCCGCGGCGGCGATCGCGTTGAGCGTGCGGCTGTTGCCGAAGGTCGGCACCGCGGCCATGATCACGCCGATGGTCCGGAACCGGCCGATGCGCAGGGCACGCGCCGCGCTGTTCGGCCGGTAGCCGACCCGGCGCATCGCGTCCAGCACCCGCTCGCGGGTGGCCTCGTCCACATTGGTCCGGCCGTTGGCGACCCTGGACACCGTCTGCCCGGACACCCCTGCCTCACGGGCCACGTCGGCCATCGACGGCACTCTGCTGCTCACGACCGGCGACTCCTCGGCGTCCTGGACATGTTCACGTCAACAGGATAGCCTCGGCCCGGTCCATGTTGACGTAAACATCGCCGGGAGAGGCCGGATGCCCGAGTTCACCATCGGCGCGGCCGACTTCATGCTCGACGGACGGCCGCTGCGGATCCTGTCCGGGGCACTGCACTACTTCCGGGTGCATCCGGACCTGTGGGCCGACCGCATCGAGAAGGCCCGGCTGATGGGGCTCAACACCATCGAGACCTACGTCCCGTGGAACGCGCACGCCCCGCGCCCCGGCGAGTTCGACCTGTCCGGCGGGCTGGACCTGGACCGGTTCCTCCGCCTGATCGCCGAGGCCGGGATGTACGCGATCGTGCGGCCCGGCCCGTACATCTGTGCCGAGTGGACGAACGGCGGCCTGCCCGCGTGGCTGTTCCGCGACCGGAGCATCGGCGTCCGCCGGTCCGAGCCCCGGTATCTCGCTGCCGTCCGTGAGTACCTCGACCAGGTCTACCGCGTCGTCGTGCCGCACCAGATCGACCGCGGCGGGCCGGTGCTGCTGGTCCAGGTGGAGAACGAGTATGGCGCGTTCGGCGACGACAAGCGTTACCTCGCAACGCTCGCGCAGTACACCCGGGAGGCCGGGATCACCGTTCCACTGTCCACAGTGGACCAGCCGGACATGCTCGAAGCGGGCAGCCTGGAAGGGTTGCACCGCACCGCGTCGTTCGGTTCGCGCAGCGCCGAGCGGCTGGCGGCGTTACGCGCCCACCAGCCCACCGGTCCGTTGATGTGCGGGGAGTTCTGGAACGGCTGGTTCGACCATTGGGGCGCGCACCACCACACCACGTCGGTCGAGGAGTCGGCGGCCGAGCTGGACGCCCTGCTCGCCGCGGGCGCGTCGGTCAACCTCTACATGTTCCACGGTGGCACCAACTTCGGCCTGACCAACGGCGCCAACGACAAGGGCGTCTACCAGCCGTTGGTGACGTCGTACGACTACGACGCGCCCCTGGACGAAGCCGGTCACCCCACCGCGAAATACCACGCCTACCGCGAAGTGATCGCCCGCTACCACAAGGTTCCCGACACCGTTCCGCCGCCACCTCAGCCCGCACCCACACCGGCCGCACGACTTCGCGATCCCGTATGGTTGCTGGACGCCCCCGCACGGTGGGGCTCCTGGCAGACGTGCGATCACCTGCCAGTGTTCGATGATCTCACGCCGATCCCCCACCTTGCGTTGCTACGCACCACAATCGACGAGCCTGGAGTGCTGACGTTCGGCGAGGTCCGGGATCGGGCGACCGTGTTCCTCGACGGCCGCCAGGTGGGCACGCTGCTACGGGAACACCACGACCGCGCGATCGCCCTGCCCGCGCCTGGCGAGCTCCTCGTGCTGGTGGAGGATCTGGGCCGGGTCAACTACGGCCAGCGGATCGGCGAGCCCAAGGGCATCATCGGCGGCGCCACCCTCAATGGCCGACAACTGTCCACTTGGAACGTCCTGCCGATCGACCTCGCTCAGGTGGCCGGCCTGCGGCCCGCCGCGGACAGCGCGGCCATGTCGGGCCCGGTCGTGATGCGCGCCGAGTTCGAGGTCGCCGAACCCACGGACCTGTTCCTCGACACCATCCACTGGGGCAAGGGAATGGTGTGGATCAACGGTTTCCTCCTCGGCCGCTACTGGCGCCGGGGCCCACAACGGACACTGTACGTGCCTGGTCCCGTAGTGCGGCCGGGTGGCAACGAGATCGTCGTTCTCGAACTCGGCACCATGCTCGACTCCGAGGTCCGGTTCGTGCCCTATCCCCTGCTCGGCCACACCGAATTCTGACCGGAGGGCAGTTCAACGATGAAACGCCTGTTCGCCACCCTGTGTGTCGCCTTGGCCGTTCCGGTGGCCGCGCCCGCCGCGGCGGCCGATTCGGTGACCGTGCGACCCGATCCGACCTACCGCCAGCAGCCGTTCGAGGGCTGGGGTTCGAGTCTGGCGTGGATGGCCGAGGTCACCGGCGGCTACCCGGACCAGATCCGCACCAAGCTCGCCGACATGGTCTTCGGCCCTGATGGCCTGAACTTCACCATCGCGCGCTTCAACATCGGCGGCGGCAACGCTCCCGACGTGCCCAACTACCTGCGTGCGGGTGCTGCGGTGCCGGGCTGGTGGAAGGCGCCCGCGGGAACCACGCGCGACGACAAGGACTGGTGGACGCCGGGCGATCCGGCCGAGTTCAACCCGGCGGCCGACCCGAACCAGCGGTGGTGGGTCGACCGGATCAAGAAGCGGGTGACCAAGTGGGAGACGTTCAGCAACTCCCCGCCCTACTTCCACACCGTGTCCGGCTATGTCTCCGGCGGGTTCAACGCCACCGACGACCAGCTGCGGACCGACAAGATCGGTGACTACACCGCGTACCTGGCCCAGGTCACCAAGGCGCTCGAACGAGCCCACGGCATCACAGTGTCCTCAGTGGACCCGTTCAACGAGCCCAACACCGGCTACTGGAAGACCACGCTCGGCAGTGACGGCAACCCCACCGGCGGCCGCCAGGAGGGCGCGCACATCGGGCCTTCGTTGCAGTCGCAGGTGATCCCGGCGATGGCGCAGGCATTGAGCGGCACCCGCGCGGTGGTGTCGGCGCCGGACGAGACCAACCCCGACCTGTTCGCGGCCGACTGGGCGGGGTGGTCGGCGTCCTCCCGTGCCTTGGCCGGGCGCCTCAACGTGCACACCTATGGCACCAGCAACCGCCAGATTCCCCGGGATATCGCGAAAGGCGCGGGGAAACCGCTGTGGATGAGCGAGGTCGGCGGGTCCTGGCTGGACCGCCAGGACTTCACCAGCATGGACCCGGGCCTCGGCCTGGCCGCTCAGGTCACCGATGACCTGCGGCTGCTCGAACCCAGCGCGTGGGTCAGCTGGCAGCCGATCGAGGACTACAACAACATGAAGCCGGGCGGCGAGTCCGCGCTGGGCATGAACTGGGGCGAGATCCAGATCCCGTTCGACTGCCCGCCGAACGCCACCCTGCGGACGTGTCCGATCAGGACGAACACCAAGTACAACACCATGCGCAACTTCACCCACTACATCAAGCCGGGCGACCGGCTGATCGGTGTGAACGACACCGCCAGCACGGCGGCGATGCGCGGCGAGGACCTGGCGACCGTGGTCCACACGAACGCGAGCACCTCCGCCCAGAACGTGGTGCTCGACCTGTCCGGATTCGCCTCCGTCCACAATGGCGCGTCCGTCACGCCGGTTGTCACCGATGTCGACAACGTCCTGAAGGCCGGCAAGCCGGTGCGCGTGACCGGCAAGAAGGCGACCATCCAGGTCCCGGCACGCTCGGTGGTCACGTTCGTCGTCAACGGTGTCAGCTCCGCCGCGCCCGGCACCGGACTCGGCTCGGGCAAGCCGTTCTCGTTCACCGGCGTGCAGAGCGGCAAGTCGCTGTCCGCGGAGAACGGCGCACTCGTGCAGCGCACCACAGATGCCTCATCCCCTGCACAACGCTGGACGCTCACTGACCGCACCGGCTGCCACGGCAGCCGCGACCAATTCGTTATCAGCAACGCGGCCGGTGTTCTCAGCACGGCGAACGGCGGTGTGACCCTCGCCCCGGCAGGTACGAACAACCCGGCCGCACGCTGGATTCTGTCCAGCACTGGCGACGGTACGTGGACTTTTGTCAACGTTGGCACCGGACAGCTGCTCGACGTGATCGGCGAGTCGCGTGAGGACGGTGCCCGGATCGGGCTTTATCGTCCCACCAATGGCCCGAATCAGCGGTGGGCCGCCGTCAGCCGCTGAAGTCCGAATATCCGGCATGCATTCCGTCCATGATCCTTTGTGGAATGTGCTACTTGTAGTGGAGGCGTCTGGGAGGACATCGAGTGAAGCGCAAGCTGAGGTGGAGTGTGTTCGGGGCCGGTTCGTGCGCGGCCGTGGCCGTGGTGGTCACGCTGCTGCTAAGACCGGCGGACCAGCCGGTCTTAGCACCCATCAGCGTGCCGCAGGCGCAGGACGTGGAGCCGGAGACCACCACCACGACGAAGCCGTCCATGGTGTCCATCCTGCTGCCGTCCGCGCCGGTCGAGGCCCCGCCGAGCCCTCCGGCGCCACCCCCGGCCCCACCGGAACCCCGCCGGCCGGCGACCACCCAGCAACCGGCACCACCGCCCGTGGTGAGCACCGACTTCCAGGCCGAGAACGCCAGAATCCAGTACGGGCAGGTGGATTCGAACTACCCGGGGTTCACCGGCTCGGGATTCGTCAACTACGACAACGCGGTGGGCGGTTCCGTGGAGTGGACGGTGCCCGCATCGGCTGCCGGAAGCGCGGATGTCGTGTTCCGGTTCGCCAATGGCAGTGGTGCCGCTCGCATGCTGCTCATCTCCGTCAACGGGGTGTCGGTCCGGCACATCGCGTTCCCGGCGACGAACGGATGGGCCGACTGGCAGACGTTGACGGTCCACGTGGACCTGGTGGCCGGCAACAACTCCATCAAGGCGATCGCGACGACCAGGGACGGCGGGCCCAACGTCGACAAGATCACCTTGACGTGATTGCCCTCTCACCGTGAAGGCACTACCATCAGGTTCCGGCGCCTATGTTAGCGCTAACATACCCTGCTGGAGGCCGCGATGAAGCTCAGCCTCGCAAGACGCATGCCCGCACTGGTGGCCGCGGTGGCGCTGGCGATCACGATGGTCGTCGCGGTCAGCACGCCGAAAGTGGCCCAGGCTTGGGACAACGGCACAGCCGACACCCCACCGCTGGGCTGGAACAGTTACGACGCCTTCAACTGGAGCGTCACTGAGGCGGACGTCAAGGCGAACGCCGACTACATGCGCGACAACCTCAAGCAGTACGGCTGGCAGTACATCATCGTCGACTGGGCCTGGTACTTCCCTGGACGGCACACCGGCAGCCCGAACCAGGACGCGAACCTCAACCCGCGGCTGCGCATGGACGCCAACGGCCGCCTCCTGCCGGACACCACCCGGTTTCCCTCAGCGGCAGGCAACAACGGCTTCAAACCGCTCGCGGACTACATCCACGGGCGAGGCCTGAAGTTCGGCGTGCACCTGATGCGCGGCATTCCCAGGCAGGCCGTGGCGGACAACGTGCCGATCCTCGGCACCTCCTGCCGTGCCAACCAGATCAACAATGACACCACGGCGGCCTGGCTGAACCTCATGTGGGGCTTGAACATGAGCCAGCCCTGCGCGCAGGCGTACCTCGACTCGGTGTTCCAGCTGCTGGCCGGCTGGGGCGTCGACTTCGTCAAGGTCGACGACATCGCCGCGCCGACCTACCGGCAGGGCGAGATCGAGGGCTACCGGCAGGCCATCCAGCACAGCGGACGGCCGATGGTGCTCAGCCTCTCCCCTGGCCCGACACCGCTTTCCGCCGGGTCGCACGTGCAGGCCAACGCGAACATGTGGCGCATTGTCAACGATCTGTGGGACGACTGGGGCAGCCTCAACGCCTTGTTCGACCAGCTGCGCAACTGGACGCCGTACCGGGCGAAAGGCGCATACCCGGACCCGGACATGATCCCGATAGGACGGTTGTCGAAGGTCGGACCCGTTGGCTCGCCTCGCTATTCCAACCTGACGCCGGACGAGCAACGCACGCTGATGTCGTTGTGGGCCATCAACCGGTCGCCGTTGATGTGGGGTGGCAACCTCGTCGAGAACCGGCCCGCCGACCTGGCGCTGATGACCAACGCGGCAGTGCTGGCCGTGGACCAGAACAGCACCAACAACCGCCAGATCGTCGACGGCGTCCGTCAGGTGTGGGCCGCCGACATCCCTGGCAGCAACGACAAGTACGTCGCACTGTTCAATAGGGACGGTGCCGCCGGGAACGTGTCGCTCAGCCTGGCCGCTCTCGGCGCGGGCTCGGCGGCCGTGACGGATCTGTGGTCCGGAGCCGATCTCGGCACGGTCAGTGGAACTTTCACCCGGTCGCTGCCTGCCCACGGCGCCGGGCTGTACCGGATCTCACCGCGGTCGACCGCCACGGTGTCCACCCTCACGGCCCGTCACAGCGGCAAACTGCTGGACGTCTACAACCTGTCCACTGCGGACGGTGCGGACGTCGTTCAGTGGACCGGCAACGGGCAGAACAACCAGCGGTGGGAGTTCCGCGATGCCGGTGGCGGCTATTCCACCGTGGTCAACGTCAACAGCGGCAAGTGCCTCGACGTGTACGGCGAGTCCACCGCTGACGGCGCCCGGATCACGCAGTGGACCTGCCACGGCGGCACCAACCAGCAGTGGCGGATCCAGGACGTGGGCAGCGGCTACCTCGAGCTGATCGCCCGGCACAGCAACAAATGCCTGGCCATCAAGGATGCCGCCACCACCGACGGGGCCCTGGCCGTGCAAATGCCCTGCGGCAGCCAGCAATGGCAGCGTCAAACGGTCTGAGCCAGCGCGCCTCGGACGACGGTCTCGAAGATCGGCCGTGCGTCGGTCTCCACGTGCCGCGCGATGCGGTTCATGAACAGGCCGTCGAAGCAGGCGGCCAGCGCTTGCGCCGCGGCGTCCGGATCCCGGGCGCCGAGGCGGGCCAGCGCCGGCACGACGAGGTCGGCCATCCTGGCCCGGCCGCGCATGAGCGCCTGCCGCAGGGTCTCGTCATGGGCGCCCTCGACCCACAGCACCATCCGGGCGGCCGTCACGGTGCGGTTCGGGCCGGTCATGAAGTCGATGAGCCGGCACGCCTCGTCCACGAACTCGTCCGCCGATGAGGGCCGGTGGAGCGCGGCGCTCACCGCCGGGGTCTCCTGCTCCAGCATCCACTCCACCACCCCGGCGAGCAGCGCCGCCCGGGTGCGGAAGTAGTTGGACGTGGTGCCTTTGGGCAGTCCGGCCTGTTCGTCGATGCGGGCGTGGGTCAGGGCACGCAGCCCGCCGGTCCCCAGCAGCTCGATCGCCGCGCTGAGGGCCTGTTCTCGCTTCGCGGTCACCCTAACACTATATACCTAGTGTTTTTTCACGACGAACATAGTACGCTCGGGCGATGACAGCTATCGCAGCACTCGTTGCCTGGGTGATCAGCGCCGGTGTCGGCGTGGTCATGCTTCTTCGTTGGCGCCGTGCCGTGCCTCCGCCGCCGGCCGCGCTCATCCACCTCGCCGCCGCGGCGACCGGCCTGGCCCTGTGGATCACGTACCTGTCCACCGACCGGCCCGCCGCCCTGGCCTGGGTGACGTTCGGCGTGCTCATCGTCATCAACGGCCTCGGCGACATGCTGCTGACCGTTCGCTGGCGCGCCCGCCGGGCCAACACCGGCCACGGTTCGGCGATACTCGACTACTTCCGGGCGGCGCGGGAAGTCATGTCCGGCAAACGACCGGCCGCCTTGGCGCACGCCTTCCTCGCCCCCGCCATCCTGGTCCTGGTCCTGGTCACCGCCCTGTGACTCACTTCAGCCGGAAGTCACCGCGCCGGACCTCGGCGGCGGTCTGTTCGACATCCAGGTCCCTGGTGTCGATCACATAGTCCTCAAGCTCGCCGAGCTGCGCGAACGCGCCGTACAACCCGGTAATCGCCGCAACATCCTTCAACTCCCGGCCGGCCCGCTCCCGTGCGCGCGTCAACGTCGTCTCCAGGTCCGGCCGGAGGACCACATAGGACAGTTCGCTGAACGCGTCCCGGAACGGCGCCAGAAACCACGGCCCCACAATGCCATCCACCACCACGTCGTAACCGCCACGTGCGAACGTGCGTGTGGTGCCCACGATCGCCTCGATGACCACCTCGTTCTGCCGCTGCGCCTCGGGCAGGAACGGCAGAACGAACCCCGCGCGGATCGACCGGTAGAACTGGTCGGTCACCAGATGCACCGTCGGCACGCTCGCGTTCGTCGCCAGCACCTCCGCCACGGTCGTCTTCCCCGCACCGGGCGGGCCGGTCAAGATGATCACTTCACCGCTCATGACCAGCGAAGTTAGCCGCGAAATCTCCCGAGAAACAGTCTTTTCTTTCCGGCGGCGCTCAGCCGCCTGCGGCTGTCTGCCGTTGGCACCGCGGGCGACTACAACGCCGCCGGTAGCAGGTCCCTGGCGAGGCCGCGCCGAGGAGGAAGGTGTTCCCAGGCGAGGATTTTCTCAACGTCGCCGCCGGCGGCACGATCCGGAACCGTCGTTGGACCGACGAGCGGGCGGCGGTCATTCCGTGTCGCGGATGGTGATCGAGGCCAGGGCGCGGTGGATGAGGTCCGGGAGTGCTCCGCCGTGGTGGAGCCAGTCGTCGAGGGCGATGCGGACGGAGGCCATCGCGAGGGCGGCGAGCAGGCGGGGGCGCGGGTCGGGGGCGGCATGGGGGTCGGGGAGGTCGGTGAAGCGGGGGGTGAGGAGGTCGGCGATGGCGTGTTCGTAGCGGAGGTAGGCCTGGGCGGTCCAGGCATTGAGGGCTGGGGAGGAACGGGTGAGGCGAGCCAGTTCGCGGATCTGGTCGCGGTAGGCGGGGAACTGGCCGGCGAGCTCGCCGAAGGCCGCGACCAGCGCCTCATGCGCGGGGAGGTGGCCGGGTTGGTGGGCGATCGCGTCGGTGACGAGGGTGAGCCATGGACCGGTGATGCCTTCGGCGACGGCGCTTTCCTTGGTGTCGTAGTACCGGAAGAACGTGGCCCGGCCGACCTCGGCGTCCGCCGCGATCTGGTCCACGGTGGTGTTGCCGACGCCCTGCAGACCGGCGAGCCGGGCCGCTGAGGCGGCGATCCGGGCGTTTGTCGCCCGCCTCTTGCGGACCGCAAGCCCCTCCGGTTCACTGTGAGACATAGTCTCATTCTGGACTAAGTCTCACCGAGCGGCAAAGGGGCCTCATGGGAGTGAACCAGCGCGGTCAGGTCGTGATGTCCGCCGAAGAGATCGCCCAGTTCCTCACCGAGCAGCGCGTCGCGACGCTGGCGACCATCGCTCCGTCAGGGCAGCCACACCTCGTCGCGATGTGGTACGCCGTGATCGACGGTGTGCTGTGGTTCGAGACGAAGGCCAAGTCGCAGAAGGCCGTGAACATCCGGCGCGACAGCCGCGTCACCGTCATGATCGAGACCGGCCAGACCTACGACACCCTGCGCGGGGTCGCGCTGGAAGGGCACGCCGAGATCGTCGACGACCCCGACGCGTTGTGGGCGGTCGGCGTGAACGTGTGGGAACGCTACAACGGGCCCTACAGCGAGGAAGTCCGGCCGATGGTCGAGTTCATGCTGACCAAGCGGGTGGCCGTGCGCGTCGACGTCGCCCGCACCCGGTCGTGGGACCACCGCAAACTCGGCCTGCCCGCGCTCCCGCTCGGCGGCAGCACCGCCGCCCACCTGTGAGGCACGGCAATGGAATTCAACCTGGCCGACCTGTTCGAGCACATCGCCGACGCGGTCCCCGACCGCGAAGCCCTGTCCGTGAACGGAAAGACCCTCACCTACCGCGAACTCGACCGGCGCGCCAACCAACTCGCCCACCACTTCACCGCGGCCGGTATCGGGCCCGGTGACCATGTCGGCTGCCACCTGATGAACGGCGCCGAATACCTCGAGACCATGCTCGCCCTGATGAAGATCCGCGCGGTGCCGATCAACGTCAACTACCGGTACGTCCGCGACGAACTGCGGTACCTCTACGACAACGCGGATCTCGTCGGACTGGTGTACGACACCGAGTTCGCCGACCGGATCGCCGAGGTTCTGCCTGCCGTCCCCCGGTTACGGCACCTGATCGCCGTCGGCGCGGAACTGCCCGGCTCGCTGCGGTATGAGGAAGCGTTGGCGGAGCAGCCCGTCGACCGGACCGGTTTGCCCGACCGTTCCGCCGACGACCTGGTGATCATCTACACCGGCGGCACCACCGGCCTGCCCAAGGGCGTCATGTGGCGCCATGAGGACCTGCTCTTCGGCGGCATGAGTGGTGGCGCGCCACCACTTGCGCGCCCCGAGGACGCCGGGCCTCGCGCGGCCGCCGCCCCTCCCCTGGTGATGTTCGCCGCGCCGCCGCTCATGCACGGCACTGCCGTGCTCGCCGCCTTCATCACGTTCCTTGGTGGTGGCAAGGTCTGCCTGGTCCGCAAGTACTCCGGCGGCGAAGCCGTCCGCGTGATCGAGGAACAGGGCTGCCAGACCATGATGATCGTCGGCGACGCGATGGCCATGCCGCTCGTCGAAGCCCTGGACGCACAGCCCCGGCCGCTGCCGTCGCTGCGGATCATCGCCAGCGCCGGAGCCCTGCTGACCGAACCGGTCCGCGACCGGCTGCGCGCGCACTTGCCCGATCTGTACATTGTGGACAGCTTTGGGTCCACGGAGACCGGACACAGTGGAGCGGGCATGGACCATGGCCTGCGCTTCACCGTCAATGACACCACAACCGTCCTTGACGACACCCTCCGGCCGGTCGCGCCCGGCAGCGGCGTGGTCGGCCAGGTGGCCCGCCGCGGTCACATCGCGCTGGGTTACTACGGTGATCCCGGCAAGACGGCCCGCACGTTCGTTGAAGTCGAAGGCGTCCGCTGGGTCCTGTCCGGCGACCACGCCACAGTGGACAGTGACGGCACCGTGAACTTCCTCGGCCGCGGCGCCATCTGCATCAACTCGGGCGGCGAGAAGATCCACCCCGAGGAGGTCGAGGCCGCGCTCAAGACCCACCCCGCGGTCACCGACGCCGTGGTCGCGGGCATCCCGGACCCGCGCTGGGGCCAGAAAGTCGCCGCGGTACTGCAAATCCGGCCCACCGCGGCCGTGCCGACCCGGCAGGACCTGGAAAACCACCTCGCCCCGCTGATCGCCCGGTACAAGCTTCCCCGCTTCACCCACGTCGTGCCCCAGATCCAACGGTCCCCGTCGGGCAAACCGGACTACCGCTGGGCCACCGAAACCCTCGTCGACGCAGCCCGGGACAGCTGAATCTCAGGTCTCCTCGGCGAAGTACCGCAGGACCATGTCGCTCAAGGCGGTGACGTCGGCCTCCACCATCGGGGCGCCGGTCATGCCGAGGCGGTGCAAGAGTGTGCCGACGACGACGTCGATGAACAACAGCACCCGGTGTTCCGGTTCGCCAAGGGCCTCCTGGGTGGCGATCCGGTACGGGTCCTGGAACCGGCTGGACAGGATCTCCCGCAGCGAAGGGTCGCTGACGGCGTCGACGAACACGCCCGCGAACGCCGCGCCCAGCCCGGGTTCGCCGATCTTGGCCGCGATCCAGCGGATGGCCGACGCCATGTCGGCCCGCGGATCGGCGCCCGTCAACGGAACCGGGCCCAACGCATCCAACAGGCAGTCCACGATCAGCGCGCCCTTCGACGGCCAGCGGCGGTAGATCGTCGTCTTGACGACGACCGGACCGCGGCGCCGCGATCCGCTGGCAGGAGGTGACCTTGCCCGACCGCGAGGTCCGCGTGCGGGTGTACCGGCCGCGGCGCGACGGGGGGATGTCCTGCGGCACGTCCTGGACCATGCCACGGTCTGGGGCATCGATCCGCCGCGGACCGCCCTGTTCGGCGAGAGCTGCGGCGCGTTGATTGCCGCGCTGATCGCGTTGCGCGGCAAGGATATCCGGGCACAGGTGATGGTCAATCCCGCCCTGGACGTGACCGCCAAGATGTTCGACCACGACTCGATGACCCGGCATGCGCAGAGCCCGATGCTGACGATGAACCTGCTGCGGTTCTTCCACACGCTGGCGATTCCGTTGGGCACGGACCCAGAACCGCTGCCCCCCTTGCACGCCGATTTGACCGGCGTCGCTCCGGCGCTCGTGGTGGTGCCGACCGTCGACCCGGTGGCCGACCACGGCCGTCGTTACGTCGAACGGCTCCGCGAGGCGGGCACCCCGGCGAGGCTGACCGAACATCCCGGGGCGCCGCACGCGTTCCTCAGCCTGCCGAACCTGATGCCCCAGGCCAAGATCGCGCGCGCGGAGATCACCGCGTTCCTCCGTGAACACCTCGCCGACCAGTCCTCTTAGGACTGTCGTCGCACCATTTCGGTGATCCAGATCGGCGCGAACGGGGACGTGCAGTTCGGTGGCGTCGGGTAGTCCTTGAGGACTTCGAGGCGCTCGCCGATGTCGATCGCGCGGGTGCGCTGGCCGGGGTGGTCGATGCCGATCTGGGCCAGCGTGTGGTTCATCGCCCATTGCAGGCGGTCGGGGGCCTGCTTCATCTCGGCCTCGATCACGTCGAGCAGCCCCGGCAGGTCGAGACCGTCGGGTTTCCTGGTGACGCGTTCGGTGGTCAGCGCCCAGCCGGCGCTCGCGACCACCGGATCGGGATCGTCGAACCAGGCCAGCCGCAGCTCCTCGGCGTGCGGGCTCTTCTTGACGACGTAGTTCACCAGCCAGTCGTGCACCTTGGGGGCACGCGCCTCGCGCAGCATGGTGTCCAGCTCGTCGCGCGTGAACGCCTTCGGACGGCAGACCAGCAGCGCCAGCAGCCGCGCGGCGGTGTCCCCGGTCGCCCACAGCTCGCGCGCCAGGTCCTGCTGCGTTTTCAGCCGCTTCGCGACCGCACGCAGCTTGCTGAGGTTCAGGCCGTGGTCGTCACCGCGTTTCTCGTTGGCCGCGCGCATCTTCGGGTCCTCGAGCGCGGCCAGCTCGGCCATCACCTCAGCCAGCTGGGTACCGGTCATCCCGGCATCCTGCCCTACCCCGGCAAACCGGACCAGAACGCGCACTTGTGGACGGTGGCGAAATCGGTCTCGACCTGTGGCTTCGGCGGGACCAGCGACAGCAGCGGCTGGGTGGCCGGGGTGAACTTCGGCCAGACCGCGGGCGGCCTGCCGGACGCCGCGAAGGTGGTCCAGGCCTGCCGCATGGCCGCCGCCAGCCGTTCCTGATCGGGCGACAGCGCTCCACCGATGGGCAGCTTGAACAGGTACTCCAGCTCGGTGCCGTGCGCGGCGCCCTGCGGGAAGCTGACCGGCGGGAGCAGCGGCGGCGCGTTCTCGTCGTTGAACTCGTAGCCGAACGTCGGCACGTACTTCGACAGCACCGTGTCCACCTTCAGCGCCGGGCAGGCGAAGATCGCGTCGGTGCCCACCGCGCTTAACGCCAGCGGCGGGCTCGGGTAGGCGCTCAGCGGGTACTGCGCGGCGATGACGTTCGCGACCTGGGCGGGCACGTTGAGGACCTGCTGGATCGAGGCGAAGTAGTTGTCCGCCGTGACCCGTTGACCTGCCAGTTCGGCCTGGGCGACGAACAGCCGCCACTCGTCGCGGTTCGACCCGTTGATCACCGGAACACGCGCGAACTGGCCGGACGCGAACGCGGTGCCGATCGACTGGGTGAGCACCTTGCCGTCGATGTTCGGCTCGTAACCGTCCTGGTTCTGGTGGGCGAGCACCGCGGCCACGGACAGGCCCCGCAGGCAGGCCGCGGACTGGTCGGCGCAGCTGGCCGCCGTGGCGAACGCCTGACCCGCGGCTTCGGCCGACTGCAGGGACCGCTGGGTCAGCGCGTAGGCGCCGCTCTGCGCGATGGCGCGGTCGAACAGTCCCCGTGCCGTCGGCGACGCGAGCTGGGAGAGCACGCTCAGGCCGCCCGCGGACTCACCGAAGATCGTCACGTTGCGCGAGTCGCCGCCGAACCGGGCGATGTTGCGTTCCACCCAGCGCAGCGCGGCCTGCTGGTCCATCAGCCCGTAGTTGCCGGACGGCCCGCCCGGCTTGTCCGCGAGGGCGGCGTGCGCCAGGAACCCGAACGCGCCGAGCCGGTAGTTGATGGTCACCACGACCGTGCCGTTGCGAACCAGTCCAGTTGGGTCGTACAGGTCACCCGACCCGCTGACCAGGCCGCCGCCGTGCAGCCACACCATCACCGGCCGGCCATACGCGGGCCTCGATGGCGTGTACACGTTGAGGTACAGGCAATCCTCGGAGTCACTCGCCCGGCCGAACGGGCCGGCCGGCTGCGCGCACGCGGCGCCGAACTTGCTGGCGTCGCGGATGCCGTGCCAGCGGGCGGCGGGCTGGGGCGGCTGCCAGCGCAACGCTCCGGTCGGCGGTGCGGCGTAAGGAATGCCGAGGAACTGGTCGCTGGAATCGGTGGCCACGCCCCGGACCAGGCCACCTGTCGTAAGCACAAGTGGTGCGTGCGGTGCCGGGCTCGCACTGGCCGTACCGGTCAGCGCCGCCGCCAGTGCGGCCACCACGACACCAAGCCTTCGCGCTCTTGGAGACATCCCCAGGCTCCTTCTTGCGAACGTCGGCGGATACCCCACCTTGGCAGGACCGCCGGACGTTGAGAAGGGGTCAATCGGGGCGGGAGTTCTCCTGGTCGTCGGTCGCGTCCTGCTGCCCGTAGACGCGCTCGATGACGTCAGAACAACGCCATTGCGGGAAGTCCGGGTGTTCCCCCGTCCGGTCCGTGCTCGTTTGGAATGATCAGGCGGGGGGTAGCCGGACCGGAAGAGAGTCATCCCTTCGGAGAGGGAGCAGGCTATGAGCGACGTGAACTTCCTCTACCGCCTCCGCGACATCTACCGGATCATCGACTGTTCCCTGGACGCCCGTGACCCCAAGATGTTCCACCGGGCCTGCAAGCAACTGCGAGAGGCCCTCGGCCGGGTGCAGGTTCTGATCGACGGCGCGTCGGTCGCCGACATCGTGTTGAACCAGCCACCGCACCCCGAGCCGAGCACCTCCGGCATGGCGTAGGTGGCTTCCCAGGCGGACATGGGATAAACACCTGCCCCCTAACGGGACCACAACAGGTTTATAACGGCACGGCCCGGGGGATCCTCGCGGTACGGCAGTCGATCCGTCCGGGCCGGTCGCCGGAAGTGCCGCCCGGCCGCGATGCCGACGTTCCCGAGCGCGCTTTTCCTTGGTGCGCCGGGATTTCCGGTATCCAGCAGGGAGGCGCGATGACCCATGCCCGGGTCGACGGGCGGCAGCAGTCCGCTCGTCTACAGTGGACAGTGTTCGCCCTCGTCGCGGTCATCCTCACCGATCAGGCGACCAAGTGGTGGGCCTGGCGGGAAGTGCCGCACGCGCGGATCAACTTCGGCGGCGACCCCCTGGTCAGCCCGGCGGTCGACCGCTGGTACGCCGGCCCGGTGAGCGGCGCGGTGCTCGACTTCCTCGGCGCCGTCGTGCTCGTCCTCGCCGTGTTCGCCTTCCTGCGCAGGCGGCATCCGGTGGTGCTGCGGGCATCCGCCGCCCTCGCGATCGGCGGCTGGATCAGCAACCTCCTTGACCGGCTTGGCATGCACCGGCTGACCGCGCCGGGCAGCGTCCGCGGCGCCGTCGACTTCGTCCCGATCGGCCGGTACTACTTCAACGTCGCGGACTTCTTCATCATCGGCGCCACGCTCGTGTTCGTCGGTGCCCGCATATACCGTTGGGCCACAACGAGTCTGCCCGCCGTCCGGCCCGAGAAGACCGGCACCCCGGCAACAATGCGGCTGCCCGCGCGCATGGGGGCGGTCACCGGCCTCACCGCCCTGGTCGTCGCCGTGACGCTCGGCGCGGCCCACTACGGCGGTGTCACCGTGCCGCCGCAGCTCGACCACAGCACCCGCGTCCCGGCAACCACGAGCTGACGCCCGTTTCGAGCGATTCCAGCCGGGTAGCCGCTCGCGAGGCCGGGAGACTCCCGGACCGCGCAGGGAGGACTCATGTCCCAGACGCAACGTGTCACCCGAACCCCGGTCCAGGCGGCGGCTCTGGTCGTCGGGATCGTATTCCTGGTGGTGGGGATCGCCGGGTTCATCCCCGGCATCACCACGAACTACGACACCATGACGTTCGCCGGACACCACTCCGAGGCCCAGTTGCTGGGCTTGTTCAACGTCTCGATCCTGCACAACCTGGTGCACCTCGCCTTCGGGGTGGCCGGGATCGCGATGGCGCGGACGGCTTCGGCCGCTCGCGCGTTCCTGATCGGCGGCGGCGTGATCTACCTGGTTCTGTGGATCTACGGCCTGGTGATCGACATGAACAGCGCCGCCAACTTCGTCCCGCTCGACGACGCGGACAACTGGCTGCACCTGGTGCTGGGCATCGGCATGATCGCGCTGGGCATCCTGCTGAGCCGCCCCGCGCGTGCATCCCGCATGACGCAACGCTGATCCGGGCTGGTGCGTAGCCGCTGCACACGCGGGTAATCGGCAGGTGTGACGGACAAGCCGAGCCGAGCCGTGGTGCAGCGGCAGCGCGCTCGCCGGGCCAATGGCGAGGGTGCCGCCGAGCCGGGCGCGGTGGGGCACAGCGACTTCAACGGACCCACCGAGGACGAGCTGGCGGCGCTCGACGCGATCAAGGACACCGGCCGCTGGACGGTCGGCGGTCAGGAGGTCCGGCTGACCAACCTCGGCAAGGTCCTGTTCCCCGCCGATCCGCCGATCACCAAACGGGAACTGGTCCGGTACTACGCCACGATCGCCCCGTTCATGCTGCCGTACCTGGCCGACCGCCCGGTGAACGGCCACCGCTACCCCGACGGCGTCGAGCAACCCGGGTTCTGGCACAAGGAAGTGCCGGGTCACGCCCCGAAGTGGTTGACCCAGTGGCACAACAGGAACGCCGACGAGGACGAGACGCAGTGCTACGCGGTCCTCGACAGCGTGCCCGCGCTGGTGTGGATGGCGAACTTCGGGGCGATCGAACTGCACCCGTGGACGTCGAGCCTGACCGATGTCCAGCAGCCGACGTGGGCGCTGGTGGACATCGACCCGGGGGCGCGCACCTCGTTCGACGAGGTTCTGGTGCTCGCCAGGCTGTACCGGACGGCCCTGGACCACCTCGGTGTGACCGGCATGCCGAAAGTGACGGGGCAGCGCGGCATTCAGGTCTGGATACCGGTGCGGCCGGGCTACACGTTCGACGACACCAGGCAGTGGGTGAAGAAGGTCTCCCGCGCCGTGGGGCACACGGTTCCCGACCTCGTCAGCTGGCAGTGGTACCGCGACGACCGGGCCGGGCTGGCCCGGCTGGACTACACCCAGAACGCCATCAACAAGACCCTCGTCGCACCGTTCAGCGTGCGACCGAAGCCCACCGCGCCGGTGTCCGTGCCGATCACGTGGGACGAGCTCGACGATCCCGGCCTGCGCCCGGATCGCTGGACCGTTCGCACCGTGCTCGACCGCGTCGGCCGGACCGGCGATCCGCTGGCCCCGCTGATCGGCATGGCCCAGGACCTACCGAAGCTCTAGCGCCTCGACGCCCGCGCGCACGCGGTATGGTTCCAGGGTCCGCAGCTGGTGCTCGGCCCGGTCGATCAGCGCGTCGAAGTCGATGTCCGGCAGGGACGTCCCGAGCCCGGCCAGGTCGCGCAGCGTCCCCCACAGCTGCTTCTTGCCCTGGAGGCCCATCACCAGGAACTCGAGCTCCTCGAACCGGCTCAGCGGCGAGTACGAGGCCAGCCGCCCGTTCGGCTTGAGCCGGCCGATCCGCTCGGCCACCATCACCATGCCCACCTTGACCGGGTCCGGCCGGATCCCGAGCCTGCGCATGATGGTCCGGAACGTGTCGACGTCCTCGGCGATCTCCGCCGACACCAGCTCGAGTGCCCGGCCGAGTTCGGAATCCTGGTTGCTGCCCCGCGAACGGCGCGCCAGCTCCCGCCAGGCCACGCCGAGCGCGAGCTGGTCCTTCAGGTAGATACCGAGAAAGTTGGTCACCCCGACGGCGTACCCGTCCCGCGGGCATCGAACCGGGTCAGGCAGGCGATCATGGCCGAAGGCATGCTGGGGTGGATGTTGAGCGCGCCCGTGGCCTCGGTGAGCCGCAACAGCCGCACCATGTGCGGGGTTGACGCGACGGTCAGCATCCGGCGGCCGCTGCCGGCCAGCCGCTTGGTGTGTTCCAGCAGCACCCGGATCCCGGCCGCGCCCATCAGCGTGACCTCGCTCAGGTCCACGATGAGATACCGGCTGGCGACCGGCATCCGGGTGCGCAGCTGGTGGTCCAGGGTGCGGCTGCTGTCGGCATCGACCTCGCCGGACAGGCGCACCACCGTCGTCAGATCGCCGGGCTGCGAAACCGTTGTGATCCGCAGCGTCCTTCCCGTACCGGGCACAGGTCCCGTGTACCCGGCTGTCGGGTCGCGAACCCTTCAGACCCAGATCAAGTGCCGCACATGGGGTTTCGCACCGGGCAAGAGCATGCCGCGGGCTTCGGTTTCGAGGTCCCGGTCGCCAACGGTGCCGCGCTCGACATGCTGGCGCCAGTGTTCGTGCCAGGTCGCCACGGTGAACGTCTCCACGAACAGGCACCTGTCGCCGGTGTCCTGGAACAGACCCCACAAGGTCGCGCCGGTTCGCCGGCGCGAGCGGCGCATGCGTTGCCGCATCAGCCGGCCGAAGGTCTCGGCGTGCGCCGGTTCGACCGGCCACTCCACCATGACGAGCACCGGGCCGGCCTCGGAGTCCACGCTCATCGCGCCGGCCGGCTCCGGCCAGTGCCGCACGGCGGTCACGTCGAACCGGGCCTCCGGCAACGGAAGCGCTCGCACGCTGATCAGGGTCGCGACGAGCAGCCCGGCCGCCGGGATGACGAATGCCGCGGTGAGGCTGCCTTCCGCGACGGCTCCCCAGCCCAGCGCACCCAGCGCCTGGCCACCCATGAACACGAACTGCATGTAGGCCAACGCCCTGGCGCGGGTCCACGCCGGGAGCAGCATCTGGGCGGTGGCGCTGAGGGTCGACTGCACGCCGATCCACGCGATGCCGGCCACCAGCAGCACGCCCACGACCACGATGGTGGAGCCGGACAGTCCGACGGCCATCATGGTTCCGCCGAAGACGGCCATGGCGAGGTTCACCATCGCGCCCGTGCCGATCCGGTCACGCAGTCCCGGGACGACCACCGTACCGATGACAGCGCCGAGACCGACGCCGGCCAGCAGCAACCCGTAGCCGCCCGCGCTGAGTCCCAGCTGGTCGCGTGCCACCGCGGGCAACAGCGCCCACAGACCGCTGGCGAACACCATGAACAGGGCGGACCGGGCGAGCACCGTCGCGAACCGGGGCGCGTTGCGGATGTAGCGCAGCCCCGCCCTGGTCGCGCTGAGGATGTGCTCGCTGCCCAGCGGGCGGCGGTCGGGCGGCCGGTCCCAGCGGTACAGCACGAGCAACACACCGAAGAACGAGACGGCGTTGAACGCGAACGTGGCCGCCGGGCCGACTGCCGCGATCAGCGCACCGCCCAGGGCCGGTCCGGCCGCGCGGGCCAGGTTCATGTTGGCGCCGTTGAGCATCGCGGCCAGCGGGATCTCGTCGCGCGGCACGAGTTCGGGCTGGATCGCCTGGTACGACGGCACCGACACGGCCTGCCCGACCGCCATCACGCCGATCAGCAGGAGCAGCAGCCACGGCGTCATGAGGTGCACGGCGGTCAGGATGGCGAGCGCTCCGGCGCCCACGCCCATGAACGCCTGCCCGGTCAGCAGGAGGCGGCGCCGGTCGACGATGTCGCCGAGTGCTCCGGAGGGAACCACCAACAGGAACACCGGCAGCGTGGTGGCGGTCTGCACGAGGGCCACCGCCAGCTCGCCACCGCCGAGGTCGCCCATCAGCCACTGCGCCCCGACCGTCTGCGCCCACGTGCCCACGTTCGCCACGAACTGCGCCGTCCACAGAGCGCGGAACGCCCGGCGGCGCAGCGGCGCCCACGCCGGCAACGCCACCATCGGCCACTCCCTCCGTATCTCCGGGCCAGGTACCCAGTTGTACGGGAGGTATTCGGTGATACCGGCGGCGGAAGGACATGACGGCCACGACTGTCCATTGCGGACCGGTCGGCCGGCGGAATGATCCGTCGCGCACGAAAGCGCACCAGAAAGAGGGATTCGACCATTCGGACTAAGCGACTCGGCCCACGACGCCATCACGGTTTCCCGGTAAAGTCCCGCCATTACGAATGTCACCGAGAGGGGACGACCGGGTGATCGGGCACCCAGATGAGGGCGAGTTAGAGCGGTGGCGGTCGAGCGACGCGACCGTCTTACGCGCCGATCTCGACCGCGCCCTCGGCCGTCGTCTCGGCACAGCGACCACCGACGCGGAGGCGCGCCGGAGGGCGACGCGTCCGCCGCGGGACAGCTCGGCCGCGATCGTCCGGCCGCCGGACCGGGAAAGGGACCGCACGGCCACCACCAGGTGGACCGAGAACGCGACCGAGGTCATTCCCTCGGACGTCGACCTGATCGAAGCCGTGCGCGGCGGGGACCTCGAGGCCTACGGCAAGCTCTACGCGCGCCACGTGGCTTCCGCCCGCAACCTGGCGCGCCAGTTGTCCCGCTCCCCCATCGAGGCGGACGACCTGGTGTCCGAGGCCTTCGCCAAGGTGCTGTCGTCGCTGCGCGCGGGCGGTGGCCCGGAGACGGCCTTCCGCCCGTACCTGCTGGCCGCGTTGCGGCACACCGCCTACGACAAGACCAAGCGGGAGCGCAAGCTCGAGCTGGCCGAGGACGTCGAGGCCGTCGCGGGCGCCGAGCGGTACACCGCGGTGCCGTTCGACGACACCGCCGAGGAGAAGCTGAACCGGTCGCTGGCCGCCACCGCGTTCTCCGCCCTGCCCGACCGGTGGCAGACGGTGTTGTGGCACACCGAGATCGAGGGTGAGCCGCCCGCAGATGTCGCGCCGCTGCTCGGCCTGACCAGCAACGGTGTTTCCGCACTGGCGTACCGGGCCCGTGAAGGCTTGCGGAAGGCGTACCTGCAGGCGCACGTGGCGCACGCCCCGTCGGAGCGTTGCCGCGCCACGGCCGCCAGGCTGGGGGCCTGGACGCGTGAGGGGCTGTCGAAACGCGAGACCGCCCAGGTCGAGGCGCACCTCGACAAATGCGACAACTGCCGGGCCCTCGCCGCCGAACTGGCCGACGTCAACCGAGCGCTGCGTGCGGTTGTCGCGCCGCTCGTTCTCGGCGCTGGGACCGCGGGCTACCTGGCCGCCACGGCGGGCAAGGCGAGCGCTGCGGCGACGGTCGCCGCCACCAGCGCGACCTTGACGCCTCCCTTGCTCAGCGCGGCGGCCTCGACCGTGGCGCTGACCGTTGCCATCGTGACGGGACTGGGCGGGCCGGCCACCCCCGCCGGGCCCTCGGCCATCGCCAGACCGCCCGCGTCCAGCGTTCAGGGCACGTCCACGGCGCCGGTCGGGCAGACCAGCTCCTCGGCGGCTTCCTCGGTGCCCAGCGGGAGCGTCGCGCCATCAGCCGGTACCTCAGTGGCACCGCCGGGTGCCGGTGGCGGCCCGAGTGCCGGCGCACCCCCGGGCACGCCAGGCACTTCGAGTGCTCCGAACGGCGCACCGGCCCTGACTCCGAACGCCCCTTCCGCGTTCGCGATGACCACCGGCGGCCCGCCCACGGACCTGCCCATCACCATCAGCAACACCGGCACGGGACCCGCACCGGCCCCGACCTTGACGCTGTCGTTGCCGGACAACATCAAGGTGGTCGGACCGGGCAACAACCTCGCCGGGCCGCCGCTGCTGGTGCTCAACGCCGCGCCGCGAACGGTCGGTTGCCCGGCGGGCAAGGGCACGGTCACGTGCTCGTCCGGCCAGCAGCTGGCGCCGGGCGAGTCGGTCACGTTCGTCTTCCGCCTGCACGCGGGCCCCAAGTCGGAGGGCGGCACGCTCACCGCCACCAGCGGCGCGCTGCGGATCACGATCCCGGTGACGGTCACGCCGAAGAAATAGCCGCGTCCACTGTGGACCTCAGTCGAGCATCGTCCATAGTGGACAATTCTCGGCGCCCTTGCTCGACAGCCCGACGTACGCCAACTGCGCGCCGCGGTGGGCGTCACCCGGGCGGTGACTCGCGTCCTGGGGCTCTAGGCTCTGGGCATGCAGTGGGCGTTGCCGGAGTGGGTCGTGCTGGCGTTGGTGGCCGAGGAGCCTCGGCATGGGTTCGCCATCGCCGCGCTGACCGCCGAGGGCGGCCCGGTCGGCCGGGTCTGGCAGATCCCACGGCAGATGATCTACCGGTCGATCGGCCGGCTGGAGACCGCGGGCCTGCTGGAACCGCGCACCGTGGAGTCCGGCCCCGGCCCGCAGCGGACGGTCTACCAGCTCACTCCCGAGGGCCGGGCCGCCGCCGAGGACTGGCTGCGGCAGCCGGTCGTCCACGTCCGCGAGTTGCGCTCGCACCTGTTGCTGAAGCTGGCGCTGCTCGACCGCCGCGGGATCGAGTCCGGTCCGTTGCTGAAACGCCAGCAGGAAGTGCTCGAACCCATCGTCGAAGCCCTTGCCACGGCCCGCAAACAGGACGGCTTCGACGCGGTGCTGCGGGCGTGGCGCTACACGAACGCGGCCGCGGCCCTGCGCTTCGTCGAAGACCTGCTCTAGGCCGAAACGCCTGCCCGGCGGCGGATCCAGGTCTCCGGCTGGCCGCTTTCCCTGGCGATCGCGCGCCAGCTCATCCCCGCGGCTCGGCGATCGGCGAGGTACGAGTCGATGCCGGGGAAACCGAAACGGCTCGCGAGGGCTGCGGCGCGTTCGTCGCGGACCTTGCGTTTGGTGGCGTGCGCGGTCTGCTGGAGGCCGTGGCGGGCCAGGGCCGACTCGACGGCGTTGCGGCTCGCCCCGATCTCGGCCGCGATGGCGCGGACGGTGCACGACCGCACGACATGACGATCGGTCAGATAGCTTGCCACGTCGGCGAAGCCGAGCTTTTCCAGCTTCGGCAGCCAGGGTGCGTCCCAGACCCGGCCGGCCGGGCTGGCCTCGGCGAACCGCGCGGCTTCGGGGTCCACAGTGGACAGATTGCGGCACATCCAGTCCTTGTGCAGCCCGGCTTCCCGGCTGATCGCGGCCAGGCTCGCCCCGGCGGCGACCCGGTCGCGCACCAGCGAGCCGATGTCGGCGAACCCCAGCCGGGTGGCCGCCTCGGCGGCGGTCTGCCGGAGCTGGTCGGCGACCTGGCGCCGCCTGCCCTCGGCGCGCGCCTCCGGTGAGGTGGCGGCGAGGGTCTGCAACGTCTTGCGCCGCCGTTGTTCCGGCTGCGGGCGGCCCCGCGAGGCGTCGGCGGCGGCCTTGGTCAGTGCTCCGGACCGGGCCAGCGCCCGCCCTTGCTCTCCCCCGGCCCGCAACACCGGATCGGCGTCCCGCCGCACCCGGAACGCCCGTTCCCGGCGTTGGCGGGTGGCCATGCCCTCCAGCGACACCCCGCGTTCGAGGCCGAACGCCTCCCGGTAGGCCAGGTGGTCCCAGCCGTGCGAGGGCAGGTGCGCGGTGACCGACCGGAACCAGCGTTCACACAGGTAACACTGCACGTAGTCGCCCTCCCGGACGACCGTCCCCACCACCGCGGCGCTGGACACCGGTCTACACCTCCAACCAACTAGTCACAGAGAGACTAGTTGGACCCGGAGCCCGGAATCAAGATCGGGCTATTCTCAGCGAGGTGCGGGGGCATCGCGGCGGCCGTGGCCGCGACAACGCGGCCGCCCGCAACCGACCCGCCCCGGAGATCACCATTGAGCGGTTCGGCGCGCTTGCTGGCACGAGGCCACGCTGGGTGAGGCCGCCGAGCTCGCCGGGCCGGTGCTGGACCGGCACGTCGCCGCCGCGGTGAACGGCCGCCAGGTCAGCCGCGATCCGTTGCTGCCGCCGGGAGCGGGCGATTCGGTGGCGTTCCTGCCAGCAGGCGGCCGAGCAGGCTCGAAGCGGGAACACTTGAGTCCTGTCCGGACAGTCCGCACCGGACTCAACCTCCTCCGCTTCGGCGCGAGCCACGACGAGGTGGTCGCGGCGCTGAGCCACCGGCTTGCCACCCCGCGCTACCGAAGCTCGGCCTGATCGTCCGCGTCCAGCGCGCAGGTGCTGTGGTCGGGGAGTTCCAACCCAGACCGTGTCAGCCGCTCTTCGGCCGGGGCCGCGATCGTGGTCGTCGACGTCCCACCATGAGCACTCAACCGTGCGCACCGAATCTTGCAACTAGTCCAAAAGGCCTACTCACCAGCACAAACACCGGCGCGGGGGCGCGGCACCATCCGATTCGGCCAGATCCGGCGACGCGGAACTGGACAAAAACCTGTCCGCCCCGGGATGTTGACGTCGCGGGCGGCACGACCCTAGCCTGCGATTGAGAGCGCTCTCACCTTCCATCGGACCACCCACCCTGCTCTGGGGAGGTCTCGTGTTGAGAGCCGTTCTACTCACCTCTGTCATGATGTCCGCGTTCGTTGCCGGCCTGCCCGCTCAGGCGGCGCCGAAGGCCCCGGAGCCCACCGTGGACTGCGACAACTACTGCGATAACCGCGATCCCGCGCTACCGCCCAGCAAACAGCGATCGCCCTACCGGCCCGGCGGCACCCGGACTTCGACGCCGGGCGGCCCACCGTCATCGGGAGCCGCCACACCCGCTCCGCTGGCCGTCATCTGCAACAAGTACTGCGATACCCGCGATCCCGCCCTCGCCCCGGCAGACCGGTTACCCAGCGCCGTCTCCGTCGGTGGACGGCAGGTCTCGTTGCACTTCGACGACGCGGACGCGATGGGATGGGCCGCGATCAACGGTGGCGGGCAAGGGGATGCCGTCTGGCTGGACCGGTCGTTCGACGCCGGGGTCAGCTGGGGTTCGGGATCCAAGCTCGGCAACACAACGGTTCCGCCGGGCTACGGCGGCTGGCGCACCCTGATGTACAACGTGGACGATTGGGCCAACCTCGGCGTCGGCCTGCTGCGCGCCTGTGGCCAGCCGGCCGGGTCGCCGTCCATCGCCTGCACCAGTTGGTATCGCACGACTTGGAACGCCGGTGAACGCCGGACCGCCGCGGCCACGGCGTTGATGGAACGCTACAACCTCGGCAACGGCCTGTTCGACACCACCGGCTGGTGGAACTCCGCCAACGCGCTCACCGCGACCCTGGACAACATCCGGGTCACCGGGATGGGCAGCTACCGCTACACCATCGCCCGCACCTACGACCTCAATCTCCCGGCCTGGCAAGGCAACTTCATCAACGACTACAACGACGACGTCGCCTGGTGGGGCCTCGCGTGGGTGACGGCCTTCGACCTGACCGGCGACAGCCGATACCTCAACACCGCCCGGGCGGACGCGGATCACATGTTCCGGTACTGGGATTCGGTGTGCGGCGGCGGTGTGTGGTGGAGCTCAAGCAGGACCTACAAGAACGCCATCACCAACTCGTTGTACGTCCAGCTCAACGCCGCCCTGCACAACAGGATCCCTGGCGACACCGCCTACCTGCAACGCGCGCGGACCGGCTGGACCTGGTTCCGCGCCAGCGGCATGATCAACAGCGCCAACCTGGTCAACGACGGCCTCACATCCACCTGCACCAACAACAACCAGACACCCTGGAGCTACAACCAGGGCGTCCCGCTCGCCGCCCTCACCGAACTGTCCAGGGCCACCGGCGACAGCAGCCTGGTCACCCAGGCCCGCACCCTCGCGAACGCCTCCACCACCAGCACGTTCCTCAACCCCGGCGGCATCCTGTTCGACAACGGGGGCGGCGGAGACGTCCCCTCCTTCAAGGGAATCTACGTCCGAGGACTGTCCACACTGAACAGAACTCTGCCCGACCACCCCTACACCGCCTACCTCACGCGCCAGGCCTCCACCGCCTACGCGCAGGACCGTTCCAGCGCCGACTCCTACGACCAGCCCTGGGCCGGCCCGTTCCAGCGCAGCGACGCCGCCCGCCAGCACAGCGCGCTCGACCTGATGAACGCCGCCGGATAGGCAGTACCCTGCGAGCTGTCGCAACCAGAGCCGCCGCAGGGTCTTGCGGGCCGAGGGATGCGAATAGGCCTTGTCAGCGATAAGGTGTCGGGCCTGGTGTGAGGACGCCCAGGCCCGACACGCTCCACTCGGATACCGTTCAGCAGCGGCAGCAGTTGCGGGTTGTCCCGGCCTGGCGTGGCGATCACCCGCATCGGCAATGCGCGGTTTTTCCATGTGCCATACCGTTCCGGCAGACCCGCACTGCAACGCCCTACAGGACACTGCCTGGTTCGGGCCGTCAGAGGTGACCCCAGGCGCCGACCAGCGCGGGTGGGCAGATGATGGTGTTACCGGTTTTCTGTTGTTCGGCAAGGCGTTGCTGGAGGGTGTCGATGCCGACTTCGGCGGCGGAGGCGATCCCGGCGCGTTCGATGGCGGGCAGCAGCGATCGCACCACACCGCCCAGCATCGCCGGCCCACCCGGGTCGCCGGGGCGCAGGTACAGCTGGCAGCCAAGGGATTTCACGTCCCGCAGGCCGGCCCGGTCCATCAGCCCGGCCAGGTCTGGGCCGAGCCGCTGGCTCTGGCCGACCACGGTGAACGCCTGGTCGACCCAGCCGATCGCGTCCTTGATCAGTCCCTCGTGCGGGATGCCGCGGCAGCCGCTCATGTCGTACTCCATCACCAGCAGCACGCCGCCCGGCCGCAGGAACCCCATCCAGCGCCGCACCACCTCGACAGGGTCGGGCTGGTAGGCCAGCACCAGCCGGCAGACCACGGCGTCCACTGGCGACTCGGGTTCGAACGTCCGGACATCACCGGCCAGGAAGGTCACCGCATCCGACCGGGACCGGGCGACCGCGAGAGCGGACTCCGCCTGGTCGACGCCGGTGACCTGACCGGACGGCCCGACCAGGTCACTGGCCATCCGGGCGACGTGGCCGAGCCCGGTGCCCAGGTCGAGCACCCGCATACCGGTCGTGACACCGGCCAGCCGCAGCAGGCTGACGGTCGAGTCGGCCAGCATCATCGCCTGCTGGTCCAGCCGCGCCAGCTCCTTGTCGTCATGCCCGAGGACATACTCAGAGGTCGTCATCGCCCCTCCCGTCGCCGCTTATGTCTGTTTATCGAGGTCAGCGACGCGATCATTAGCCTCGCGGCACTGACTCGCCGCTTCGGCGAGCGCGGCCAGCACGGCGGCCACGGCGGGCGGGTCGGGTGGGTCGCCGTAGGTGGCGGCGTGGATCTGGCGTTCGAAACCGGTGAGTTCGGTGGCGTGGATGCCGGGGTGGCGGTGGGCTTGGAGGGCGTAGCCGGGGAGGGTGCTGACGCCGATGCCGGCCGCGACGAAGGCCTGCACGACCACCATGTCGTCGCTGTGGGAGGCGATGCGGGGGGTGAAACCGTGGTGCTGGCACACGGCGTTCAGCTCGGCCTGGCACCGGTCGCAGCCGCCGATCCAGGCGGAGTGGCGGTGGTTGGCCAGGGTGTCATTGGGCCGCTGGCTGATCAGGTAGATCGAGTCGTTCCCGATGTGCAGCAGGCGGAACTCTTCGTCGCCGATGGGGTCGTCGGCGTGCCGGAACACGAGCGCGACGTCGATCTCGCCGAGCCGCAGCATCTCCAGCGCCTCGACGGGGTGCCGTTCGAACAGGCTCAGCTCGAGGCCCGGGTACGCCTGGGCCAGCGACAAGGCCGCCCGCGGCACGATCGTGCTCAGCGTGGACGCGTTGGCGGCCAGCCGGACCCGGCCGGACTGCAGGCCGACCTGGGCGGCGAGCTCGGTGGTGGCCGCGTCCACCCGGCCCAGGATCTCCGCGGCCCGGTTGGCCAGCAGCCGCCCTTCCGGCGTCAACCGGATCCCGCGGCCGACCCGCTGGACGAGCCGGACGCCGGTGGCGGCCTCCAGGCGGGACAGGTGGTGGCTCACCGACGGCTGCGAATAGTGCAGCTCCTTCGCCGCCCCGGTCACCGAGCCGTGCCGGGCGACCGCGGCGAGAACCTTGAGATGGACCAGGTTCAGCATCCATCAACGATATCAATGAATCCGGCGCGAGTTTGGCATTGGACGTCATACCTCGCCTGCTCCATGCTGAGTCCCAACAACACTGGGAGGACAGCACGATGACCCGCAAAGTGACCTGTGACCTGACGATCTCGCTCGACGGCTACACCGCCGGGCTCAACCAGACCGAGCAGCGCCCGTTCGGTGACGACGGCGGCGACGGCTGGGGCGACAAGCTGCACGCCTGGTACGCCAACGCCGAGGAGAACCGGGCCGAGCTCGACCGCGGGACCTCGGCCAGCGCGTTCATCATGGGGCGCAACATGTTCGGCCCGGTCCGCGGCGAGTGGGACCGGCCGTGGACCGGCTGGTGGGGCGACAACCCGCCGTATCACTCCGACGTCTTCGTGCTCACCCACCACCCGCGCGACCCGCAGCCGATGGAGGGCGGCACCACGTTCTACTTCGTCACCGACGGCATCGAGGCGGCCTTCAAGCGCGCCCAGGAATCGGCCGGCGACGGCGACATCTCCATCCACGGCGGCGCGACCACCGTCAACCAGTACCTCGCCGCCGGGCTGATCGACGAACTGCGGCTGCACATCGCGCCGATCACGCTCGGCGCGGGCACGCGGCTGTTCGACGGCGTCCCGCCGATGAACCTCGAGCAGATCGGGTCGCGGACCACCAGCAACGTCACCCACTTGATCTACCGCGTGCTGCGCTGACCCCGGAAAGGAGACCACCGTGACCACCTTGCAGGCCTTCATCGACGATGTGGACGTCGTGGTCGGCTCCACCGACGACGAACACGAGATCACCAAGCGGGTCGGCGAACTGCTGTCCGCCCTCCTGGCCGGCGGCTACCGGCTCCCACCCGAGTTCACCCGTCCATCGGCCGGCCATCACGTCAACTACCCGCTCTACATCGCTCCCGGCGACGCCTGGTGCGTGGCCGCCGTCGTCTGGGACATCGGTCAACGCACGCCTGTGCACGGACACGAGACCTGGGGCGTCGTCGGCATCTACTCCGGTGCCGAGCGCGAGTTCCGCTACCTCAAACCCGCCGACCCAGGCACACCACTCACACCAGCGGGCGAACACGTGTGGGAACGCGGGCAAGTCACCGTGTGCTGCACGACCGACGACGACGTTCACGCCGTCGCGGCCGTCGGCGACGAACCCACCGTGGGGATCCACATCTACGGCGCCAACATCGGCACCATCGAACGGTCGATGTACGACCCGGCGACGGGTGCGGTCCGCAGGTTCGTCTCCGGCTGGAACACCCCGTAACTCACGCGTGCGCTCCCAGATGGGCGAGGACGGCCAGGACACGGCGACGGCCGTCCTCGTCGGGCACGAGGTTGAGCTTGTCGAACAGGTGCCGCACATGGTCGTGAATTGAGTCTGTGAGCCCGCACGGGCTCACCCCCTTGTTCCCAGTCCCTGCGCGCGCCCGGCTTTCGCTGCGAGGCGCGCGTGCTCGGTCCAGCGGAGGTGCGGATGGCGCCGTCCACGTATCGCCTGCCCTCGTTGGACACCGCCGGTCAGCTCAACCGTCAAACGTCGACTGTAGACTGTCCGGATAGGACGTCGATTCGATGCCCGGGTCGATCTCCCGCAGCCATCGACGACTCCCCGCTCTCGACGGTTTCCGCCCACCAGCGTCGGCCGGGCCGGGCGCTCGGACACATCGCCGATCTCATCGCAGTGGATGAGATCCTGTGGTCGCCAACGGACAACAGCTGATGATGGAGGACCACGCCATGCCGTCGCCCGCCGCGGCACCGGACTTCGACTCCCTGGCCGGTCAGTTGGACTATCCGATGCTGATCGTCACGACGGCCGTTCAGGGCCGCAAGGCCGGGTGCCTGGTCGGCTTCGCGTCGCAGTGCAGCATCGACCCACCGCTGTTCATGGTGTGGTTGTCCAAGAAGAACCACACGTACCTCGTCGCGCGCTCCGCCGACCTGCTGGGGATCCACTTCCCCACCCAGGACAACCTCGAGCTGGCCACGCTCTTCGGGTCCACCACGGGGTTCTCCACCGACAAGTTCGCCCGCTGCGCCTGGCACCAGGGGATCGAGGGGATTCCGCTGCTCACCGACTGCCCGAGCAGGTTCACCGGGCGGATCATCCAGCGGATCGACACCGGCGACCACGAAGGCGTCCTCGTCCGGCCGGCGTCGGTCGGCGCCACGCTGACGTCAGCGCAACTGGGATTCCAGCAGGTACGAGACCTCACCCCCGGCAACGAAGCCTGACCGGAGACGTCAGGGGGCCGGTGCTCGCAGGATTAAGGCGGCCCCGCCGGCCCGCTGTTGGACCGACGAAGCCTGGCCGGACCACGCCACGACTTGCAAAACGGCCGGCCCAGCCTGTACATGCGATATCCAGTACAGCCCGTGCCAAAACACTCAATTTCGGTATTGAACCTGAGACCGTTCCCTGCTTACCATCACCTTCCCGTTGAACCTCCAGCGGTTGCTGCAGGAAGCTCTTGACCGACAGTCGCCTGAGGTCGAGGCGGGAGGTTCGATGCAGGGCAGTGACCAGGTCGTCGAACTGCTGGACGACGTGCGCGCCGCGATGAGGGACCTCACCTCCGCGTTGGAGGACGACTCGGGCGGCCCGCAGATCCTCACCACGATCTGCGCGGAGGCGGTACGGGTCGTGCCGGGTGCGGACATGGCCAGCATCACCGCCATCCGCGGCCAGCACGCCGAAACAGCCGCCTACACCGACGAGCGGGCCCTGAAGGTCGACGTCGCCCAGTACGAAGCGGGCCACGGGCCGTGCCTCGAGGCCGCCCGCACCGGACAGACGGTACGGCTGTCCATCGACACCGCGAGCGAGAAATGGCCGGACTTCGTCGCCTCGGCGAAGCTGCACGCGGTCCGCAGCTACCTCGCCGCACCACTGCGCGTGGACGACCGGCTCGCCGGCGCGATCAACCTGTTCGGCTTCGGCGACCACGGCTTCAAGGAAACCGACTCCAAGCTCCTCGAGCTCTACACCACCATCGTCGGATTCGGCCTGCGCACCAACCGGCGCTACCAGGAAACCCGGGCCGTCGCCACCAACCTCGAAGCGGCGATGCGCTCCCGCGCGGTGATCGAACAGGCCAAGGGCATCCTGATGGCGGTCCACAAGCTCACCGACGAGCAGGCCATGGACCGCCTCATCAAGCAGTCCCAGCACCAGAACGTCAAACTGCGTGACGTGGCAGGCGAGTTCGTCCGCCGCATGTCCACCGCGCCAGACGGTGCCTGAGCCGGTCAACCCGGCCACAGGCGCACGTGGACACCGCACGCACACCCTTGAGGATGCCCGGCGTCCACCAGCCCGGCTACGCCACCAGGTCGCGCACAGCCGCGGACACGGAGCCGCGCACATCGAACAATTCGGCCAGACCGCTGAGCTCCAGGGGGCGCAGCACCGCGGGCGCCGTGGCCACCACGCGCAGCCGCGTGCTGGCCGACTCGGCCTGGTCGCGGGCCTGGATCAGCACCCGCAGGCCCGAAGATCCCCAGAACACCACGTTCAGCAGGTCCATCACCAGGCCGGGCGGGCGCGCGGTCAGCTCGTGCCGGACAGCCGACTCCAGTGGTTCGACGGACGACATGTCCACCTCGCCGGCGACGTGCACCACCGCGATCTGGGCCTGGTGGCTTGTTCTGACAGAGATGATAGAGGGGGTGGCGAATGTGTTGATGGTCATCGGGCGCTCCTCAACAAGATGCAACCACGAAGGTCATGCACCCGGGAGGTGAGCGACATCGACCCGAACACACAAGGTCCGCAGCAACCGAGATCGCGGCCCGGCTGTCAGCTCAACCGCACCAGCTCTACGACGTCTAACCTGTCCAACACTACGGCCCTCCACCCCCAGACCGCAAACTGCTACGCAGCGTGACGGGCGTGGTCATCCGGGTTTCCTGAGGAGGAGGCCGGTGTAGAGGCGGATCGCGGGTGGGCCGAAGCGGGGAATGCGGATCTCGCGCACGACGTCGAAGTGACGGCGCAGGGCGGGTTGGAGTTTCTGGCGGCGGTCGGCGTACTGGCTGGGGCTCTCGCCGGTGGTCACGCGCAGGGCGAGGTCCCACAGCGGGGTGACGCCTGGGGTGACCACCGCGAAGACACCGCCGGGTTTGAGCACGCGCAGGATCTCCCGGCAGGCAGACTCGATGTCCGGTACGTACTCCAGGGCGCTGATGGTGACCGCGCAATCGAAGAAGTCGGCGTCGTAGGGCAGTGATTCGGCGGTGCCGCGGGTGAGATCGGCGTTGATGCCCTGCGCGGTGAGGTTGCGCTCCACTTCGGACAGATGTGGGTGCGGATCGATGCCATGCAGTTCGTCGCAGTGCGAGGCGAGCTCGGGCATGAACACCCCGCTGCCGTAGCCGATCTCCAGCAGGCGGCCGTAGGTGGTGCCCGCCAGGAGTTTGACGATGGTACGGAACCGCAGGCGTTGGACCGCACCGAGGAGCGGCCGGTAGTTCCAGTCCGGATGGTCTACCTCACTGGTCCGGACCAGCGCTGACGGCGGCAGAAGCCGAAGATCGGTCATGGTTGGTGCCTCCCATGCAGATGTGCAGTTCCTGGGTACGGTGATCGGAGATGCCGTGCGGGTCGTGGAACTCGTACCGGTGGACGCGCAGGCCGCGGGTGAAGGTCCAGTCCAGTTGCCACAGGGCCATGCCGTGGGCCGGCCACGACGCCGGCCAGCACCGCCGGGCGGCGGAATTGGCGCTGGTGAGCCGGTTGCGCAGCCACCTGAGGTCCCCCATGGCGCCGGTGCTGTTGAAGTCGCCGGTCACCAGCACCGGGTTCGGGTTGGCCTCGATGTCCGCCCGCAGGCCGTCGAACTGCGCCTTCCGGTGCAGGTTGCGTTGCCGCAGGCGGGTGTAGAAGTCGCGGGTGAACACCTTGTCATCGCGGACGAACTGGACCGGGATGTGCACGTTGTAGACAGACAGGATGCCGTTGTCCAGCTGAATGTCAGTACGGAGCATCTTGATCGTGTCGTACTCCGTACGCCACGACGTGCCGGTGGTCGGCGGGCTGACGATCGGGAACCGCGACAGCGTGACCAGTTCACCGGCGGCCGCGATGTGATACTCAGGAAATTCGGTGTCCAACCGGAGATCCGCGACCGGTCGCGGATCGACGTGCACGCCGTGCAGGCACTCCTGCAGGACGTAGATGTCGGCGTTCTTCGCCTTCAGGAACTCGTACAAACCCTTGGCGGTGTCCGCCTGATCCCAGTACTCGGTGTTCCACGACAGCACCCGCACAGCGCCAGGGCCCGAGGCCGACCGCACGAGCCCATGGCGATTCAGTCCACTGTGGCCAACACCGAGCAGCCCTGCTGACAAGGCCACAGCTGTGGTCCAGTGCTGCGCGGCCGGAACCGAGATGGCCAACAGGACCAGCGGCACCGCTACATAGCTCACCGGCGGGATCAGGTCGGGCAACAGCCACAACCAGAACCGGCCGGAGAACAACCGGTGCAGCACAACGAACACGAGCCACGCCAGGGCAAACCCCAACAGCACGTTCATGTGCGCGCCCGTTCGGTGACCGGGGCCGAATCGTAGAGCCGGCGGAAACGGGGCGATGCCAGCCATTGCAGCATGCCGGTCGCGAGCCCGCCGATGATCGTGAGGTTCACCAGGAAATGCACACCGGCGAAGAACAACGTGAAAGGCAGCCCTCGGCGCGCCAGCACGAACCGGTACATCCGGGCGTCGCAGGCGAGCGAACCGGCGAGCAGCAGCGCGGGAAGCGCGAGCCACACCGGCCCGAGGAGCAGCGCAACCGGAAGCGTGAGAACGGCGAGCGCCGCGAACACGCTACTGCCCGCCCGCGCTGGGGTCTCATACCCCTGCGCGAACCGCTTCCTCCTGGTGTACAGCGGAACCCGGGCGCGAACGCGATGGAAGAGCTTGCCGAGCAAGGGACTCAACAAGTGGTCGTGGTCGAGCTTGCCGGTCACGGCCGACGTGCTGACCATCCGGTGGCTCTGGGCGAGCCGGTTGCCGTAGTCGACCTCCTCCGTCAGCCGCAGGCGCGGGTTGAACGGTCCGACCTCGCGGAACACCTTGGCGCGGATGGCGAACATCGCCGAGAACAGGAACGAGACCTCTCCCTCCGAGGCCACGCACCAGTAGTGGTGTTGCAGGGCACGGTATTCCTCCACCCGGCTGTCGATGGTCAACGGCTCGGCATCGTCGATCCCGCACACCGCACCGAGATCCGGATCCGCCTCCAGCAACGCGACCGCGTTGGCCACCGCGTCGGGGGCGAGCGCACCGTCCGAGTCGACGAAGAACAGGAACTGACCGCTGGCCCACTCGGCGCCTCGGTTGCGGGCCACCGACGGACCTTCGTTGCGCTCGTTGCGAAGTACCGTCACACCGGCCGACTCCGCGATCCGCACCGAGTCGTCCGTGCTGGCGTCGTCCACGACGACGATTTCCAGCGGGGCATAGGTTTGCTGCTTGATGGCCGCCAGGCACAGCGGCAACGACTGGGCATGGTTGTAGTTGGGCACAATGACAGTGGCCAGTGCGGGCATGGCGTCCTCACTTGGAGTGCAGTGACACGACGACGTCCTGGAGATGGCGGCTGGACAGTCCGTGCGGCGAGACGAGATCGTAGGAGTGGATGCCGATGCCGGGCGACGTGAACGTCCAGTCCATCCGCCACAGCGGCAACCCGAAGAACGTCAGCGACACCGGGTAGAGCGACCGATCGGCCCGCCCGGCGTCCTTGAAGCCGTCGAACCCGTCGCGGTCGCCGGTGTTCGGCAGGAGGTTGAGGTTGCCCGCGATGATCACCGGATGGGGATTCGCGCGGACGTCGGCGAGCAGCCGGTCCACCTGCTGCCGTCTGCCCTCCGCCAGCCCGCGGATGTCCGCGAAGAACGCCGGGGTGAGCGGCATGACGTGCAGGAAGTACCGATCGTAGAAGAACGCGTTGTAGACCGACAGGATCCGGCCGTTCACATCGAGATCGGTGCGCAGCGCCCCGAAGCGCCAGCCCGCGAGGAACCAGATGTTCTGCGTTCCCGGCGGCTGAACCGGGTTCGTCTCCAGCGGAACCTGTGCCACGATGGGAAAGCGCGAGATCGTGAGCAGGCCGCCGATAGTGGCGAACCGGTAGCCGGGGAACTCACGGCGCAGCCGGTCGGCATCCCGCACCAGTTCCCCGGTCTCCGGTCCACTGTGGGCATAGCTCTGCAGGAGGTACACATCCGCGCGCCGCTCGGTCAGGAACTCGAAGAACCCATCGGCGCCCGAGTCCCACTGCAGTGTGTCCCAGGAAACGATGTGCAGGGCGCCGGGCGGCGCAGGCCCATCCGTCACTCCCCCGGTGAACGCCGCCGCGTTGATACCCGACTGCCCTGCCCCAAGAACCAGCGCGGCGGTCGTGAGCACCGCGGCCGCGACGCCGACTCGCCGAGTGCGCAATGAGCGCCGGACCCACAGCACCGCAAGGATGACCAGCAAAGCCACCGGCATCAGCACGAACAACAGCGGCGGCATGAGGTCCGGCAACACCCAGAGCCAGGTCCGGCCGGACAGCAGGAGATGCAGCGACACCAGCAGCACCAGGGCGATCGAGCCGCCCAGCAGCTGTCTGTCCATTCGGGACAGTCTGGTCCGGCTGAGCGCGAGCAGCACCAGTGCGGCGAGCACCAGCGGAGGTCCGGCGAAGAACAGCAGTGGCGGCAACGGGTTCGGGATGCCACCGAACCAGTAGTCGCCGGTGATCAGCTGGTTGACCGAGGTGGCGACGAGCCACAGGGCCAGGACCGCCAGCAGCGCCCGCCCGGTCCATCGCCACACCCGGGGTCGTTCGGCGGAGTCGGTGGTGGTCATCGGACCTCGAGCCAGAACGATGTGGGCTTGTACTTCTCGGTGAAGCCGATCCGGGGCCACAGCGGGTCGAGCAAACTACGCAGCTGCTCGTCGCCGTCGACGAACGCGTTGGGCAGCACGACGTCGAACCGGGCGGGCTCCGCGAGCAGGAAGGCGGCCAGCAGGTACTGCTCGGAGTAGTACCGATAGCGCCACTCCAGCGGATAGTCCTTGGGCAGCGCGATGTCGTGGATGTGCACGAGCACTCCGGGCCGCAGCAGCGGAAGGATCTCGAAGAAGAACACCGTTACGTCCGAGCCCGTGAAGACCCGGTGCGAGCCGTCGAGGAACACGATGTCGCCCGCTTCCAGCCCGGCGAAGACCTCGACGTCCGTGTCCTCGAGGCGATCGCGGATCACGTTGTCGCACAACAGGTCGACCTGTGCCCGTGGGTGCGGGTCGATGGACGTGATCGCGGTGCGCAGGCAGTGGTCGCCGATGGCGCGCCGCGCGAACTTCGTGGAGTTGCCGGAGCCGATCTCCAGGTAGCGCTTGGGATTGCGCTCGGCGAGCAGGCCGTACAGCGCGATCGCGTCCAGGGCGGGCAGCCAGCCGTTGTCCCAGTACGGTTTGTGACCGTCCCGGCTGCCGTACACGGGAATCTTGGCCAGCTGGTCGGCCAGCTCCACGAAACCGGTGAGCCGGTCGGCATAGCTCGCCCGGTTCTTCTCGATCATCGCCGTGATCCCGGGATGCTCCGGCCGGGCGAGCGGGCGGACCCGGTGGTCGACGAAGATCGGCCGGCGCAGCCCGAACGCGGCCAGCACCAGGCCGTGCAGCGTCGGGTGCCGTTCCAGCCATTGCAGCGGCCGGTTGATGGCCGGCATGGCACGCAACAGTTCCACCTTGTCCATCATGAGGAACCCCCTTTCGGTCCGGGCTTGACGGTCCACCCGAGCAGCCCGAGGACAACAGCCGTCGAGGCCAGATCCCCGACGGTGAGCACGACCCGGTTGAGCACGACCACGGTGACCAGGTCCGGCCCGGACACCAGCGTGGCCAGAGTGAGGCCGAGGATGACGTCGCGGACCCCCAGCCCGGACGGCATCACCACGGCGAGCATCCCGGCGAGCATGGACAGCGCGAACCCGCCGACCCCAATGAGGACGGCCGGGCCGATCGGTGCGCCGAACGCCACGGTGAGCAGTGTGACCGACAGCCCGGTGACCACCCATCCGGCCGCGCTCAAGCCGGTCGCGACGAGCAGCGTTCCCCTGTCGGGCAATGGAAACGCACCGGCATCCCGGCGGCGCGACACCCGCCTGACGCCCCGGAACGCGGCCGCCAGCAGGCGTGGCGAGACGAGCGGAACCAGAGCGGCGAGCAGGACCGGCAACAGGATCCACCAGACCGGGTCGGCCGCCACCAGCCGCGGCAACGCGAGCAGCCCGACCGCCATCCCGGCCACCAGGCCGAGCACCTGGCTCGCGAGGTAGGCCCCGGCCATCCGAGCCGGTGGCGCGCCAAGGGGTTTGGCCGCCACTGCGTGCGCGAGCGCCGGCCACACCCCGCCGGGCAGGTACCGCGCCAGCCCGGCGAGGAAGAACACCCGGACCGCGCTGACCAGAGGCAGACGTACGTCGAGCTTGGTCAGCAGTACCCGCCAGGCAAAGAACCCTGGTATGCCGCCGGCGATCCCGAGCAGCGTGGCGAGCACGGCGCTGGCCCAGCCGACCGTGCGCAGGCTCGTGCCCAGTCCGTCGCGCACGCGCCAGAGTTGATACGCGAGAAACCCGAACGCCAGCACGTACGCGGCCGCTTTCAGTGCACGCCGATACCGCGTTGGGGCCTTCTCCTCCAGTGTCGACACCATCGCCGCTACCCGTAGAGCCTGCGGAACGACGGCGAGACCGCCCATTGCGCGATGCCGATCGCCGCCCCGGCCGCGATGGTCAGGTTGACCAGGTAGTGCGTGGCCGTGAAGAACACGCCGAACCCGATCCCGCGCAGGCCGAACACGTACCGGTACATCCGCCGGTCGGTGGCGAGATACCCGCACAGCACCAAAAGCGGCACGGCTGCCAGCGCGGGCACACCGGTGACAAGTGGCAGGAGCACGGTTGCAAGGGACAGCGCCGCGGAAGCGCTCACCCGCGACTCGGACGAGCCGATCACCCCGGCCGCATACCTGCGCTGCAAGAAGAACGGCACCTGCATGCGGGTCCGCGTGAACACCTTACGCAGCACCACCCACAGGTTCGGGTCGTCGTCGTGGTGACCACGAACCGCGGAGGTTATCCGGATCTCGTAGCGGTCGATGAGCCGCCCGGCCACGACGGCCGCCTCGGTCTGCATCAAGTGCTCGCTGAACGGGCCGACGTCGTCCCACACCTTCCGGGTCATCGCGGTGATCGCCGGCACCAGGATGTCAGTCGGCCCCTCCGCGGCCCGCCAGTAGTAGTGGTGGAACAGATTGCGGTACTCCTTGGTCAGGCCACCCGGGTTGAGCGGCTCGGGCTCGTAGTTCCCGCACACCGCACCGATGTTCGGCTCGGACTGGAGCAGCTCCACCGCGGCCGCGACCGCACCGGGGTCGAGCGCGATGTCCGAGTCGAGGAAGAACAGGATCTCGCCGGTGGCGTTGGCCGCGCCGAGGTTGCGGGCCGCACCGCAGCCGCGGTTGGCCGGCGTGCGGATCGGCGTGACGCCAAGGGATTCGGCCACCTCGACGGAGTTGTCGGTGCTGCCGTCGTCCACCAGGACGATCTCGATCGGCGAATAACTCTGTGCCTGGATCGCCCGCAGGCACTGGCCGAGCACGTGCCCGTAGTTGTAGTTCGGCACGATGACCGAGACCAGCATGGCTCACCAGCCCTTCCGTCGATGGGTCGGCCCGAAGGCGGGATCGAGCGCGGCGCGGGCCCAGCCGACCGCCGCACCGGACAACAACGCCAGCTGGGTCAGGAAATGCACCGCGGTGAAGTACATCAGGAAGCAAGGCCCCTTCTCCCGCAGCACGAACCGCGCCAGCGCGGGGTCGGCGGCCGCGAACGCGGCAAGGCCGGCCACCGGCAGAGCGCGCAGCGCGGGCCGCAGCACGGCCGCCGGGACCGTCGCGACGGTGAGCGCCGCAGCCAGCAATCCGGCGCTGCGGTTGACGACTAGGGCGCCGCGCCGAAGCCGGTTGCGCGCCATGTACGGCAGTAGTTGCGCGCGCTGGAACTGCTCGGCCAGCAACGGAAGCAACCGGTCCGCCTCGTCGTGCCAGCCGGCCACGGCCGCGCTGAGCCGGATCCGGTACCGGGCCAGCAGGCGTTCGCTGTAGTCGTCGTCCTCGCCGCTGCGCAGGTTCTGGTCGAACCACCCGATCTCGTCGAACACCCGCCGCGGCATCCCGGCAAGGGCGAACACCGCGGTCTTGGTCAGGCCCACCGAACGGGTCAGGACGTGGTGCAGGTGCAGCGTCCGGTAGATCTCCACCAAACCGTCGTCGATCAGCGGTTCCTTGGCGTAGACACCGAACACGCAGCCACACTCCGGGTCCTCCTCAAGGACCCGCAAAGCGCCCTGCACCGCACCGGTGGCCAGCGCCACGTCCGAGTCGAGGAAGAACAGCACCTCACCGTGGCTGGCCGCGGCGCCCGCGTTGCGCGCCGCCGAGACCCCGCCGTTGACGGGTTGTTGGATCAGCGTGCAGGGGAACTCCCTGGCGATGCGCGACGAGGAATCCGTGCTGGCGTCGTCCACGACGATCACCTCGAATGGGCGGCAGGACTGGGCGAACACCGACTCCAGGCACACCCGCAGGGTCTTTTCCGCGTTGTAGCACGGAATGATGACCGAGACGCTCGGGTTCACGACGCCATCACCGCCGAACGGGCCAGCATGAGCAGCACGGCCAGACCGCCGAACCACAGGGCCACGGCGACCACCATGACCCGGTCCCGCAGCATCATCCGCAGCGGATCACCGCCGCCCTGCCGCACCACGAGCACCTGCAAATAGCGGAACAGCAGGAAAAGCGCGAACGGCGCGGACAACAGCACGGCAACCCGGTGGTAAGCGCCCAGCAGAGCGTCGCTGGACAGATAGATCAGGCCCGCGACCACCGCCAACATGCCGGTGATCGGCAACAGCTGGTTGATCAGCTCGGGGCTGTAGCCCCGCAGCGCCGGGCGATGCGCGAGACCGGCGGCCGTCAGCTCGTGCCGCCGTTTCCCGATGAGCAGCAACAGCGACACCGAGAGCACCGCGACCACCAGCCACGCGGACACCGGACGGCCCACGCTCACATAACCCTGCACGACCCGGAGCACGAAGCCGATCGCGACCGTACCGATGTCGAGCAGCGGAACGTGTTTGAGGCCCCGGACATAGGCCAGGTTGAGCGCGAGGTAGCCCAGCACCGGCCAGTACGGCCCACCGGGCGCGGTCGCGACCAGCACCCCGAGCAGGGTCAGCAGCGTTGCGCAGTACAGCATTCCGGCGCGGACTGAGACCTGGCCGGCGGCGACGGGCCGATGGCGTTTGACCGGATGGCGCCGGTCACGGTCCCGGTCGATGATGTCGTTGGCCACGTACACGCATGCCGCGGCCAGGCTGAACACCACGACGGCCCACCCGATGGCGCCGAGTTCGTGCGCGGTCCAGCTCGGGGTGTCGATGAGCGCGACCGGCACCAGGAGCACGCTTTTCACCGCGTGCAGCGGGCGGGTCAGGGCGAGGAGGTCCCCGAACCGGGGCGCGGCGCGCGACCGCCTCGCGGGACGAGTTTCGAGCATGGGCGTTCCTCACAGATGCTCAGGCGTCAGAACAGGACCTTCGCGACCGACAGGGCGCCTTGCCGCCAGGCGTCCCGGCTGGTGTTGCCGTTGCGCGACGGCGCGGTGGCCACAGTGGACTCCCGCCACCACTCGAAGGTCCGCAGAATAGCGTCCACATTGGACGATTGTGGCCGGAAGCCCAGCCGGTCGCGGGCCTTGTCGATGCTGACGTAGGAGTCGGCGAGCAGCTTGTGCAGCAGGCGCCCGTACACCGGGGACAGCTTGGTCCGTTCGAGCAGCCGCAGGACCGCGAGCGCCGGCCGCTGCGGCAGGGACACCACGCGTTTGCCGTGCCCGGCCGCGTCCAGCACCGCCTGGAAGTCGGTGCGCAGCGTGCCGAACTCGGCGGCGGCGATGTTGTAGGTGTCGTTGGCCGCGTCCTGCTCGGCGGTCAGCACCGTCGCGATCGCGGCGACGAGGTCCTCGATCGCGAGCATCTGGATGCGCACGTTGCCGCTGCCGAGCACCGGGAAGTTCCGGCCCTCCCGCGCCCACTCGAACAACATCGCGAACAGGCCCATCCGGCCGGGACCGAGGAACGTCTTGGGCCGCACGATGGTCACGCACATCCCGTCGGCCCGGAACTTCTCGGCCACCTCCTCCGCCTCGGTCTTCGCGCGGCCGTAGACGTCCACCGGCTCCCGGGGATGGTCCTCCGGCGTCGGCACCAGGCTGGGCAGGCCGTACACGGCGGTCGAGGAGATGTGCACGACCCGGCCGGCCTCGGCCCGGCGGGCGGCGGTCAGCACACTGGTGGTGCCCCGCACGATCACGTCCTGGATCGCGTCGGCCGGATAGCTCGGCAGCGCGGAAGCGCAGTGCACCACCGCGTCCGCCCCCTTCAGCAGGGCCGTCATCCGCTCGGTGTCCCGCACATCGGCGATCCGGCAGGTCCACCGCTGCGGGGTGGCCGGTGCCCTGAGGTCGGCACCCACGACATCGAACCCGTTGTCCACCAGGAACCGGGCCAGGGTGTCGCCCAGCATCCCGCAACTCCCGGTGACTACGACCCGGCCGGCCATCGCGGCACCACCTTCTCCTTGATGAACCGGGTGACCAGCCGCGGCAGGCCCTTGCTCAGCGTCGCGTCCAGGCAGTCGAGGAAGAACTCGACGTCGGCCGGCTCGACCACCAGCGGCGGCGCGGCGACCAGCGGGTTGTCTCCGTTGAGGGTGTAGTAGGTGTAGATGCCGTGATCGCGGTAGAGCGCGTCCACGACCGAGCAGGTGATCATCTTGATCCGCAGCCGGGGGTCGGCCAGCAGCCCGCGCGGTGCGAGCCGGGCCGCGAGGTCGAGGATTTTCGGCCCTCCGTCAAGGAAGATGCCGTACAGCGCGCCCGCGCCGGCGATGGCGGAGACGGTGTCCGGGTGTTGCTTCTGGATCCGCTGCAGGCCGGGCGCCAGGATCCGCTCGATGTCCCGGGCCCGCCGCGGGTAGTCGTCCTCGACGGCGATGTTCACCGCCTCGATCGCCGTGGCGGTCTCCTCGCCGAACCCGTAGTAGGTCGTGCTCGTGCTGTGCACGACGGCGTCGGCGAGGTTGTCGAACGCCTTGCGGAACACCGGTTCCCGCGCGATGTAGGCCGAGATCGATGACTTCCCGCCGCCGAACGACTTCGACGTGGTGAGCAGGTCCGGGACCAGGCCGGTATAGCGCATGAAGTGGAACAGGCTGCCGGTCTTGCCCCAGCCCGTGTAGATCTCGTCGAAGATCAGCACGATGTCGTTGTCGTCGCAGAGCTGCCGCAGCCCTCGCAGGAACTCCTCGGAGCAGCAACGCATCGTCGAGGCGCTGAACGGCTCCACGATGATCGCGTACACGTCGCAGCCGCCCCGGGCCGTACGCGCCGTGGCCACCGCCGCCCGCACCGCGTCCAGATCGCCGTAGGGAAAGGCGACCACGCCGGGGATCTCCGGAAAGCGGAAACCGCCGGTGCCGGTGAGGCTGCCGGAGCCCAGCAGCTTGCCGTGGAAACCGATATCGGCCCGCAGAATGGTGCCGCGCTTTCCGCCGTGGTATTTGTGCGCGACCTTGACGGCTCCCTCGACCGCCTCGGCCCCGGAGTTGGGAAAGAACGACATGTTCAGGTCGCCCGGCAGCAGCTGGGCGAGGTTGTGACTCAGCGTCGCAATATACGGCGAGAAGTAGGTCTTGTGCACCTCCATTCGGTGCGCGTCCTGGAAACGCCGGCGGGCGGCCAGAATACGAGGGTGGTTGTGCCCGTGGTTGAGCACGCCGACACCGCCGGTGAAATCGAGTATCTTGCGGCCGCCGGTGGTGTGCAACCAGGCGCCTTCCGCCCGTTCGACGAGCTCCCGCCCGAAACCGAACGAGGTCATCAGCGCCACCTGGCTTCGGTTGACATACCTGCGATAGAGGTCGTGCACGTGCCGTGCGGTGAGCTGTTCACAGTCGTCGAGACTCAGCAATTGAGCCACGGTTGTCCCCCTTCCGTCTACCGGACAACGCGGTTCCAACGGCGAGACTGCATCCCGCCTGTCAAGAAGTTGTAAGAGCACCGCTTGACACGGCAATGGGGAGCGGAAAGGCTTGTGTCACACGCCAGCTGGATAACCGGGACGGGATATGCGGTTTCGTGTGCTCGGCACCCTGGAAGTTCGTACCGACAGTGACCGGCCATTGCGGCTCGGTGCCACTAAACAACGTATTCTGCTTGCCGTCCTTTTGTTGTACGCCAATAGGCCGGTTGACACCGCCCGGCTGGTCGACGCGCTGTGGCCGCGCCGCGCTCCCCGGACCGCCCCGGTCGCGCTGCGTACCTACGTTTCGGCGCTGCGACAGGTGCTCATGCTGGCCAAGGGCACCGAGCTGCCGTGCCTGGCGACGGTGCCGGGCGGGTATCAGTTGCACTGCGCTCCAACCGATCTGGATCTGCTGGCGTTCGAGGATCTTGCCGCGCAAGGACGTCAGGCCGTGGTCGGCGGCCACCCGGCGCAGGCCGCCGAGCGGCTGCGGCGCGCGCTCGGGCTGTGGCGCGGCCGCCCGTTCGAGGACGTGCCGCTGGACTCGGAGTTCAGTGCCGAGCTGGCCCGGTTGGACGAGCACCGGCTGAGCGCGCATGAGGCACTGTTCGGGACGCAGCTGGCGTTGGGGCACCATCAGGACGTCCTGCCCGAGCTGCAGGCCCTCGTCGCCGCTCAGCCGTTGCGGGAACTGTTGTGGTCGCAGTGGATGCTCGCGCTGTACCGGTCGGGCCGACGGGCGGAGGCGTTGCGGGCGTACGGGGATCTGCGCAGGCATCTGGTCCGTGAGCTGGGCGTCGAGCCTGCGCCGCCGCTGCAGACGTTGCACCGCCAGATCCTCGCCAGCGACCCGGCTCTGGCTCCGCCACCCAGCGTGCGCACCAGCGGCCCACCGGTTCCCCGGCAGCTTCCCGCGGACATCGGCACGTTCACCGGCCGGGAGGCGGAGCTCGCCGCGATCGAAACCCTTGCCAGTTCGACGGATCCGCCACGGGCGTTGGTGATCAGCGCGATCGACGGGATGGCGGGCGTCGGCAAGACCGCGCTCGCGGTGCACACCGCGAACCGGCTCGCCGACCGGTACCCCGACGGGCAGTTGTTCGTGGATCTGCACGGGTTCACTCACGGCGTCCCGCCGGTCGATCTGGGCGACGCGCTGGAACGGATGCTGCGGTGCCTGGGCGTTCCCGGCGAGCAGATCCCGGTCGATCTCGATTCCAGGGCGGCGCTGTACCGCACGCACCTGGCCGGCAAGCGCGCGCTGATCGTGCTGGACAACGCCGCGACCGAAGCACAGGTCCGCCCGCTGCTCCCGGGCACGGGTGGCTGTCTGGTCCTGATCACCAGCCGCGCGCGGCTGGCTGGGCTCGCCGAGGCCGAGCCGCTTTCGCTCGACGTGTTGCCGCCCGACGACGCCGTCGCCCTGTTCGTGCGCGCGGCCGGGCCTGCCGTCGCGAATCAGCCCCGGCCGGTGCTCGACGAGATCGTCCGATTATGCGGGCATCTTCCGCTGGCGATCCGGGTGGCGGCGGCGCGCATGCGCAGCCGACCGCACTGGACCGCCGCGCACCTCGCCGAGCGGTTGCGGGACCATCAGCACCGGCTGAGCGAGCTCGCCATCGGCGGGTTGTCCGTGACCACCGCGATCGACCTTTCCTACCAGCACCTTCCGGCCGACGGACAGCGGATGTACCGGCTGCTCGGGTTGCATCCGGGGCCGGGCTTCGACGTACATGCCGCTGCCGTGCTGGCCGGCACGTCCGTCCGGGACGCCGAGCGGCTGCTCGACACCCTGGTCGACATGCACCTGGTGCAGGAGCCCCTTCCCGGCCGCTACCGCTTTCACGACCTGCTGCGCGCACACGCATGCGGCATCACCGATGCCTCGCCGACCGCCGCGGTGACCCGGCTGTTCGACCACTACGCACACCTGGCGGGCGTGGCCACGGATCTGCTGTATCCCTACCGCGCCGACCGGGTTCCGCACATCCAGCACCCGACCGGTGTCCCGCAGACCATGCCGGACAAGACCAGCGCGACGGCCTGGCTTGACGTCGAGCTGACCAACCTGCTCGCGGTCGCCACGCACGGCTCGCCGCGCCACGCCTTGTGCCTGTCCGAGTCCCTGCACAGCCACCTGCTCACCCGGGCGTCGTTCGATCACGCGATCACCTTGCACCGCAACGCTTTGCGTCTGGCCAGGTCAACCGCGGACCGGGCGGGGGAGGTCATCGCCCTCGGCGGGCTGGGTACCGTCTATCTCCTGCAGATGCGCTACCCACACGCGGTGCAGCAGTTCGAGAAGGCGTTGCACATCGCCAAAGAGATCGGTCATGCCGACGGTCAGTGCACTGCGCTCAACGGCCTTGCGTGCGTGCATCGGGCGCATGGCCGGATCGGGCTCGCCACCGAACTGTTCGAAGAGACCCTGCGGATCGCCCGCGACACCGGGCATCTGACGGCGCAGCTCGAAGCCCTCCGCGGCCTCGGCCATGTCCACCGCCACATGCGCCGCCACCGCGAGGCCACGCGCTGTCTCGAGGAGGCGCTGGAGATCGCGCGCCGGACGGGCAACCTGGACGGCGAGCTCAACGCGCTGTGGGCCCTCGGCCACGTCCACTGGCTGGAGCACCGCCGTCAGGAGGCCGCCGCCTGCCACACCCGCGCGCTGGAAATCGCCCGTTCCACGGGCAACCGGGTCGGCGAGCTGCGCGCGCTCACCGGCCTCGGTCACGACAGCCTCATCCGGGGCCGCTACGACGCCGCCACCGGTTACTTCAGCCAGATCGGCGCCATCGCCGCCGAGATCGGCGACCCCAACTCCGAGTTCGAGAGCCTGTACGGCCTCGGCCAGGTCCACCGCGCCACCGGTCGGCCACACCAGGCCGCCACCCTGCACGAAACCGCCCTGACCATCGCCCGCAACCTCGGCCAGCCCACCGACGAGGCCCGTGCCCTCACCGGCCTCGCCCACGCCCACCGCGACCTCGGCCACCCCGACCAGGCCCGCCACCACTGGCAACACGCCCTCAAGATCCTCACCGACCTCGGCGTGCACGACGCCGAAGAAGTCAGCGCCGAACAAATCCACGCCCACCTCTCCGCCCTCCCCACCCCCGCACCACAGACCTGAGTGGACCTTCCACGCGGCCCGAAGACGAATCGGTCATCGGCACCCCTCGCCCACTGTCCAATATGGACAACTCTGGATGGAGTGCCCGCGAGCCGGAAATACCGGTCCGCGCGCCTTCACCGGAGTCGAACCACTCGAACACCCCGGGCCACTTCGGGTCGAAGGCATGCAGCCGCTCGATGGGGGCCTGCCGGATGCGGCCGCGCATCCCGCGGGCCTGGCCGAGACACTCGGCGATCGCCGCCGCGAGCAGTTCGCTGCTGTCCAGGTGCGGAATTCCGGTGTGCTAGTCCGTGCCGCCTTGCCGCAAAGAGCCGGCCGCATATCTGTGTCTCGGGCCGCGGTCGGGCAGGCTCCCGACGACCCCCGGTTCGTCGAACTCGTCACCGCGGCCCGAGGCAAGCACCGAGTTCCGCGACTAGTAGCAGGACTACACGGTCCGCGAGTTCGAACCGGCGACAGTGGTGGCCATCGACCATCGCGGCGCCCGCGGATCGGGCTCGACATGTTCCGGCTGCGCTCGGACCTCCTGCTGGTCGTGCGGATACCCGAGAGTCCGGCTGACCTGCGCCGGACCGAGTCACTGCTCGGCCCTCAGTCAGCAGGTCCGATCGGCGGCAGCTGCACCGAGACGCCGTCGATGGTCCAGCCCTCGATGCCCGCGGCGGCGCAGAGCAGGTGAGCGTCGAGCACGGCCCACAGCTGGAGCACCCGAAACCGTTGTTCCACCGGCGGGTGCACCGCCGGGGCGGGCTGGACAGCCTCGCCCCGGCGGCACCCCTCCCGCGCCCGGTGCTCGGTCATTGCCGTTCGATGACGAACGGGGCGCCGGTGTTGTCGTTGCCCACGGCCCAGATGTGGCTGGTGCCCGGCCGGGCGGCGACCGCGTACAGCTCGCTGTAGTCGCCGGCCGGTGGGCTCGCGACCCGTGACCAGCGAGTGTCGTCCCACCGCAGGGTGAAGGTCCGATACTGCGGGGTGCTGTCGTTGGTGGCGATGTCGCCGACCGCCCAGACGTCGTTGGCGCCACGGGCCGCAACCGACCGCAGCACGGGGAACAGGCCTGGTGTCGGGCTGGCCACAACGCTCCACGCCGTGCCGTTCCAGTGCTCGATCAGCGTCCGGGTCGGCGCTCCCTCACTGACCTGCCCGACGGCCCAGACGTCGGCCGCGCCCACCGCCACGACGGACGTGAGGGTGTACACCGGGAACGTCGAAGTCTGCGGTGCCTTCGGCATCGGCACGAGGCTCCACGCGGTGCCGTCGAAATGCAGCGAGTAGGTCTGGTTGTGCGCGTCGGTGTCGGTGTAGGTGCCGACCGCCCAGATGTCATCGGCGGCGCGCGCCGAGAGACCGGTCAGGCTGCTGATGTTTCCCGGATTCGGCTCGGGGATGACTACCTGGGTCCATGCTGTGCCGTCCCAGTGTTCGACGAGGGACTGGATCCCGATCTTGCCCACGGCCCATACGTTGCCGGTACTCAACGCCGCCACGCCGACCAGGTCCGACCGCACCGGCAGCGCAGGTGCCCGCACCGACCAGGCATTACCGTCCCAATACAGGGCAGTGCCCTGGCGACGGCTGTAGCCGCTGACACGGTTCGATCCGACGATCCATGCGTCGTCGGCCGCGGCGGCACTCACCGCGGACATCTGTACGGCGGGTAATCCTGTTGTGCTCACCTGATTCCACGCTGTGCCGTTCCACCGCAGGATTCCGGCTGATCCCACCGCCCATGCGTCCGCGTCGGTGCGTGAGTACACAGCGGTGAGGACGCCGCCGACAGGTCCCGGAGCGGGCACCTTCGTCCAGACACCCGCGCCTGCCACGGCTGGAGCAGTGGCGAGTAGCAGAGCGGCTCCGGCGATGCCGAGAGCTCTTGGCAGAATCATGAAACCCCCTCATCGTGGAAAAGACGCCGCCCTAGGGTCCCGGTCGTGCGCACAGCGGACCTCCAGCCATGACTGTGCGTGCGCTGGATGCAGGCTGGCCTGCATCCTGTTGGAGCACGGGCGAGTAGGGATTTCGCTGCTACTCTCGCGTTTCAAGACGGGCGTGGGTGATGCTGTTTCGTGTCCTGGGATGTTTGGAAGCGCGCTCGGCCGGTGGGCAGCCGGTCCGGCTCGGCGCCGCGAAGCATCGCGTTCTGCTGTCCATCCTTTTGTTGCAGGCCAACCAGTCGGTGCACACCGAACGCCTCGAGGCCGCACTCTGGCCGGGAAAGCCGCCTCGTTCGGCGCCGGCGGTGTTACGTACCTACGTGTCCGCATTGCGGCATTCCTTGGGGTTGACCAAAACCGAGCTCGCGTCCGTGCCAAATGGCTACCGGCTGACCCTGCGGCCGGAGGATCTCGACCTGACCGTCTTCACTGACCTGCACAGGCAAGGACAGCAGGCGCTTGTGGACGGCGACCCGGCGCGAGCGGCCGAACTGCTGCGCAGCGCGCTGAACCTGTGGCGCGGCCGGCCGCTGGAAGATGTCCCGCTGGACGGGGGATGGACGATCATCCTCGACGAGATCGAGGAACTCCGGTTCACCACAGTGGAAGCGTGGGCCCAGGCCGGTCTCGACACCGGTCGTCACCACGATGTGGTCACCGAACTGCGAGCCGTCGTCACCGAGCAGCCACTGCGAGAACGCTTGTGCGAGTTGTGGATGACTGCGTTGTACAGGTCCGGTCGACGAGCCGACGCACTGGCGGCGTACCAGCGGCTGCGTGGGGAGATGGTGAGCGAACTCGGCGTCGAGCCCGGGCCGGCGCTGGCGGGGTTGCATCAGCGGATGGTCAACGCCGACCCCGGCCTGAGCACGCCCGCCGGCCGCGCGATGCCGGTCGTGCCGCGCCAGCTGCCGCCGGACATCACCGAATTCACCGGGCGCACCAACGAGATCAAGCGGCTCGACGCTTTGCTGAGCGATGACGGCGGCTCCGTGAGGATCGCGGCCGTCGATGGACCGGACGGTATCGGGAAGTCGGCATTGGCCGTGCACGCGGGGCATCGCGTGGCGGACCGGTTCCCCGACGGGCAGCTGTACGTCGACTTGCAGGGCGCTGAAGCAGGTCCCGCACCATTGGAACCCATGGTCGTCCTTGGCCGGTTGCTGCGTGCGTTGGGCGTGCCCGGTGACGAGATCCCCGAATCACCCGCCGAGGCCAGCGGTGTATGGCGAGCCATGACAGCCGACGCCAAGTTGCTGATAGTGCTGGACAATGCCCACGATGCCGCTCAGGTACGCCCGCTGCTGCCCGCCGGAGCGGGTTGCGCGGTTCTGGTGACCAGCAGGCAGGTATTGGCCACTTTGGACGGTTCGACCCACCACCTGCACCTGGAAGTGCTTTCCCCGGCGGAATCCGTGAGCCTGCTGGAGACTCTCGTTGGCGCGGAACGGATCACCGCTGACCGTGCCGGAGCCGAACGCATCGCCCGGCTGTGCGGCCATCTGCCGTTGGCACTACGGATAGCCGGAGCCCGCTTGGCCGCACGGCCGACCTGGTCGTCCAGTGCGCTCGCGGCGCGGCTGGATGACGCCACCCGGCGGCTCGACGAGTTGCAGATCGCCGATCTCGGTGTGCGTGCGAGCTTTCAGGTCAGCTACCAGTACCTGGTCACTGGCAGTGGTCCGGTCGATCAAGCCGCCGCAACGGCCTTCCCGTTACTGTCCCTTCTGGATGGTCCCGACTTGAGCCTGCCCGTGGCGGCCCGGCTGCTCGACCGGGCCGAGCCCGAGACCGAGGCGCTGCTCGAGCGTCTCGTCGATGCCCAGCTGCTGGAAACCCCCGCGCCGCACCGGTATCGGCTGCATGACCTGCTCCGGCTGTTCGCTCGCGAGCACGCCGCCCAGCGTTACGCTGTGCAGGAGCGGACCGCGGTGGTCATCCGTGCCGTCGAGTGGTACATCGCGACCACCTGGCGGACGTTCCGGCTGCTTCGCCCCGGCGACACCCGGACCCGCATGTGCGCGGACGGCGGCGCCGAGTTCAATGACGTGAAAGAGGCCTTGGCGTGGCTGGAAACCGAACGCGCCAACCTGGTCGCCGCCGTGCTGCAGACCGCGGAACTGCCTGGCGCATCAGCCGATCTGGCCATCACGCTCGCGCAGGCGCTGTTCGGCTACTTCCAGGTCCACAACCAGTGGCACGACTGGATCAGGATCAACCAGACCGCCCTGGCGGTGGCACGCCGGACCGGTGACCTCGCCGCGCAGGCCCAGGCATGCTGCGACCTCAACGTCGCCTACGACTTCCGTGGCAAGTACGAGGAGGCCATCGACTGCCTGACCGAAGGACTCACAATCTTCCAGCTCCTCGGTGACCACCACGGCCAGTCCGCGTGCCTCAACGGTCTCGGCGTCGTCTACGACAGCCAGGAACGCTATGCGGAGGCCCAGGAGTGCCTGGAGCAAAGCCTGTCGATCCAACGGGATGTGCACGATCGCCGCGGCCAGGCGTTGAGCCTGAACAACCTCGGTGTCGTGCACAAACGCCTGAACCAGGACGAACGCGCGCTGATGTGCTACCAGGAGGCCCTGGACATCAGCGAGCAGATCGGCGACGACCGGATGCGGGCGGGCGTGTTGACCAACTTCGGTGAGATCCACGAACGGCAGGGCAACTACACCGAAGCGCTGTCCTGTCACGAACGCAGCCTGCGGATGTTCCGCCGCCTCGGCGACCGGCAGGGACAAGCGCTCAACCTGGGCAACCAAGGCCGGTTGCACGAGCACCGCGGTAACTACCCGGAGGCCCTCACGTGCCTGGAGGAATGCCTTGTCATCCAGCAAGAGCTGGGTGACCGGCGCGGGCAGGCCGAATCCCTGCAACAACTCGGCTCGATCCTCTACCTGCTCGGGCACACCGACCAGGCCCGTGCGAGGTGGCGCGACTCCCTCGCGATCTTCACCGACCTCCGCCTCCCCACAGCGCATCAGCTGCGAATGCTCCTCGCCACCTCATGAATGCGGAACCTCCCAGCACCGACTGTTCACCGCCATTTCTGGAGTGGCCCCACCGAAGGGCCTCAGTCCGCGGACAAACCTCACTTGATGCCGCAGACCGACAGGTCCTCGGTCAACGGAGCCAGCACCGCCGCGAGCGCCGCCGTAGTACCGACACTCGCGGCTGGTACGTCCGGGTGATGGGCTTTTCGTGGGACGCACGTCATACCACGATGGCGGCGGGCGGCGAGGCGTACGGCCGAGGTGCGGCGCGCGGCTGGGTGGGGCCTGGTCGCGGTGGTTGTGATCGGGTTGGTGGTGTTGCTGGTGACCGGCTGGAATGGGTGGTGGTTGGTGTTGTTGGTACCCGCGGTGGCCGCTACTGTGTATCTGTTGATGTCCGGCCGTGCCGATGGCTGAGCCGACAGGCACGGGCTGAACTCGAAACGCTGGCGGGGCGCAGCACGGGACTGCAGCCGGCCGCCGACCGTGGCCGGCACGCGGAAGTGGAACTGCGCCAGAAGATCGGCGTCTACGTCGACGAGATCGTCGGCCGCGATCTGGGATTGCCCTCGTGGCTCGAGCGCTCACTGGGCCCAGGACCACGCCCCGACGGCGTGCGGGAGTGGATTGCCACCGCGACCGACGTGATCTTCTACCGGATCGTGTACCGCGTGCCCACCCTGGCCTACGCGCTGGGCGACCGGCCGGAGGCCGAAGGCGAGCGTCAGGCCGAGTACGACAGACTCGTGAAAGCCTGCGAGGACTGCCGGATGTAGTCAGGCGCCGTGCGGGCCCGATGCACGCGGTCTCAAGGCCGTAGCGGGGCCAGGAATGGGCGGCGAACACCTCATCCAGCTCGATCAGGCGGATGTCCGCGAGTGTCAGTCCGGCGCGGGTGTTCGTCGGTGTCGATATCAGCGGCGGCGCGATGACCGGCAGCCCACGTCCCGCGCCGCCGAACCGGCCGATCGGAGTGCGGAAGGGGGCGCGGATCACCGTGTCATGTCTGGGTTTCCTTCCGCAGGCCAACGGTGAGGGTGCTGCACACGCTGTCCTGGCCGCGCAGTTCGAGTGTCGAGCCGTTCATCTCGATCGTGGCGGGCTGCCCGCAGAAAAGCGGCGCCACGTTCCGGTGTGTCAGCGTGGTGACGACCGCGTCGGGATGTTCAAGTCGCAGCACCTCAGCTAGGGTCAGTGACATCAGCGGCCCGTGCACCACAAGCCCGGGATAGCCCTCGACGAGAGTGGCGTACGGCCAGTCGTAGTGGATGCGGTGCGCGTTCGCGGTGGCCGCGGAGAACCGCATCAGCAGGGTGGGATCGGTCCGGAAGGCCCACCCGTCTTCGCGGTGCAGCAACCGTCCAGGTGGTCCGGTCGGCGGTTCGGCCGGTTCCACAGCGGGGCCGCGCTCCCGGTACACGATGTCCTGGCGTTCCTCAACAACCAGTCCGTCCACATCGGACAGGTGGACGCGCACGACGACGATCACCAGACGCCCGGAGCGCCCGGTCTTCTCCGTCACCGACTCCACGGTCGCTGATCGGGTGACCGCCGAACCGATCCGAAGTGGACGGTGTATCCGCACTTCGCCGCCCGCGAACATCCGGCGCGGCAACGAGACCGGCGGCAGGAACGTGCCCCGGGCGGGATGACCGTCGGGGCCGAGCGAGCCGGAGACCGGCCAGCGCGGCAAAGCCACCCAGTGCCACAGCGGCGGCAGTTCGTCGCCCGGATGCGGGGAGTCGAACAAGGCGGCCAGCGCGGCTATGGGCGCCGGGTCGACCAGTTCGACGCTCGTCTCGGTGTGCGGTTCCCACATGCGGTCAGCCCCTGTCGCGGGCGATGAGCTGCGCGGCGATGATGTTGCGCTGGATCTCGTTGGTGCCCTCGCCGACGATCATCAGCGGCGCGTCGCGGAAGTAGCGTTCGACATCGAACTCCTTGGAGTAGCCGTAGCCGCCGTGCACCCGCAGCGCGTCCAGGGCGACCTGCATGGCGGTCTCGGACGCGAACAGCTTGGCCATCCCGGCCTCCATGTCCGCGCGCTCCCCCGCGTCCAGCCGTTGCGCGGCATCCAGGGTCAGCAGCCGGGCGGCGCGCATCTTGGTGGCCATGTCGGCCAGCAGGTTGCCGACGGACTGGTGCTTCCAGATCGGCTTGCCGAACGACTCGCGCTCCTGCGCGTACTTCACGGCGTCGTTCAATGCGGCCTGCCCCACACCCAGGGCACGTGCGGCGACCTGGATCCGGCCGACTTCGAGGCCACGCATCATCTGCGCCCAGCCGTCGTGGGGTGTCCCGCCCAGCACGGCGTCCGGACCCACGTGCCTGCCGTCGAAGACCAGCTCACACGCCTCGACACCGCGATAGCCGAGTTTCGGCAGCTTCTCCGAGATCGTCAGCCCGTCGCCCGGTTCGACGAGCAACACGCTCATCCCGCGGTGAGCAGGCTGGGCGGCACGGTCGGTGACGCACAGCAGGCCGATCAGGCCGGAGTGGGCGGCGTTGGAGATCCAGGTCTTCGTGCCGGTGATCGACCAGCCTTCGCCGTCGGGCACCGCGTGGGTGCGCATGGCCTGCAGGTCGCTGCCGCCGCCCGGTTCGGTGAGGGCCATGGTCGCGCGGATCTCACCCTCGGCCATCCGTGGCAGGTACTTCGACCGCTGGTCAGGCGTGCCGAACGTCTTGATCAGGTAGGTGATCACCGAGTGGCCGCCGATCGCGCCCGCCAGGCTCATCCAGCCCCGTGCCAGTTCCTCGGTGACCCGAGCGAAGCACGCGGTGCTGACGTCCACGCCGCCGTACTCGGCGGGCGCCAGCAGCCCGAAGAACCCGAGCTGTTTCATCTCCTCGATGAACTCGGCCGGGTAGATGTCGTCCTGTTCGAACTCACGGACCCGCGGGCGCACCCGTTCGTCGACGAACTCCGCGACCAGCGCGACCATTCGCTGTTCCTCGTCGGTCAACGTCACGTTGCCGTCCTTTCTCGTGCCTGCCGGAGCGGCGGCGGGGATCTGCTCCCGCCTGAACCGTGCCACGATGGGCTTCCGTCGGCCGGATGGGAGTTGCCGTGGCACGAAGGACGAAAAGCATACGGTTGTTGGCCAGCACGCTGGCCATCACCGCGATGGTGGCCATGCACACACCCGGAGTCATGGCCACTCCGGGTTCGCCGTTCACCGAATACGGGCCCGTGCCATCCGCGCTCCCGGTCGGCGGGGTGTGCGAGGTCGAGTTCGACCGTTCCGGAAAGCTGTGGGTGGAACAGTATCTGAGCAGTCAGATCGCCAGGTTCGATCCGGATTCCGGGCAGTTCACCAACTTTGACACCCCCATGCCGTTGTCGGTGCCGGGCGGGATGGACCTGGACGCGGCCGGCGCGCTGTGGATGCCTGGCGTCACCAGTAACAGCCTGATCCGGGTGAACACGAGCAACGGCACCATGTCCGAGGTCATGCTGCCGTGGGCGAACGCGTTCCAGACCACGCTGCTGGACATCCCGCTGCACGTGGGTCTGGCTCTGTCCAACGACATCGCCTGGGGCGCGGACAACGCGTTGTGGTTCACGCTGGGCGGCCTGGACTCCATCGGCCGCTACGACCCGGCCACCGGGCAGTTCAGCAAGTACACCGTGCCGGGCGAGATTCTGGGACAGGTGCATTCGCTGTTCGGCATCATCAAACCCGGCCCCGGTCGCACGATCGTGTTCGGCGTGCCGCAGATGAACAAGATCGGCATGATCGACGTCGACACCAAGCAGTTCACGCAGTTCACCATGCCGACGCTCGCGTCCTTCCCGGTTGGTGTGCGGACGGCGCCGTCGGACGGCTCGATCTGGGTGGGCGAGTCGCTCGGCATGAAGATCGCCCGGATCAACCCCGCCACCGGGCAGATCACCGAGTACCCGCTGCTGGGCCTAGACGGCCTGCTGACCAGCATCCTGAGCGGTATCGGCAACCCGCTGCCGATGCCCGGCCCGATCGCGGAGGGCAGCGACGGCAACATCTACGTGTCGATCAGCTTCCCGGCCGCCGTCGGCCTGGGCAACCAGGTCATGCGCTTCAACCCGGTCACCCGGCAGGTGCGGATGTGGCCCACCCCGTCGGCGGCGTCCTACCCGTGCGACATCAACCCGCACGACCCAGGGCGGATCTGGATGGGACTGCTGACACCCAACAAGATCGCCAGGTTCGACATGGCCCTGGCGAACTAGGGGTGTTCGGCTTCCGCCACGGCGTCGAGTGCCGTGCCGCTGAGGGGAGCCGTCGCCGTCCTCTTAGGACCCTCGAGGCGATGTCGTGCGGCTCGTCCAGCACAAGCCGCCATCGAGGAGGACCGAGGCCCTCCTCGATGGCGGTGGCTGCTACAGGTCTTGCTTCAGGTGGCGGGCGAGGAACCGGTTCCCGTCCTCCCCCGCGTGCTGCGGGACGCCGGTGTGCCCGCCCATGTTGGCGTGCAACGACTTCTCCTTGGAGCCGAAGGCGTCGAACAGGTCGAGGACCATCTGCCGGTCGTTGCCCTCGTCGTCCCACTGCAGCAGGACGTGCAACGGAATGGTGACCTGCCGGGCCTCCTCGAACATGCTGCGGGGCACGTAGCTCCCGGCGAACAGGACGGCGGCCGAGATGCGCGGCTCGACCACGGCCAGGCGGGTGGCGATGGCGATCACCCCGCCCGCGAACCCGACCGGGCCGCCGATCTCGGGCAGCGCGAGCAGGGCGTCCAAGGTGGCCCGCCATTCCGGGACCGCCTGTTCCACCAGCGGGAGGACGAGCCGGTCGACGATGTCGTCGGTGACCGGTTCGCCGGCCGCCAGCGCCCGGCGCAGGTCGGCGCGTGCCTCGTCGACGACGGCCAGGCGGGGCCGGTCACCGCCGCCGGGGAGCTCGATGGTGGCCGTGGCGTACCCCTCCGCCGCGGAGTGCTGGGCCCGGGCCACCAGCCTGGGGTACATCCGCCGTACTCCGCCGGGGTGGCCGAGCAGGATCAGCGGGGCCGGGACGGATGCGGGTGTCCACAGGATGCCGGGGACCTCGCCGAGGGTGAACTCGCGCTCGAGGACGTCGCCGTCGAGGCGCTGTTCAGAAGTGAATCGCACGGTCGTGCCTTTCGGGAGTGCTCGCGAACGGCGCTCCCGGGCGACCTATCGCCCGACCGTGACCTCAGAGGGGAGCACCCATGTCGTCAGGTTCACGGGTACCACCTCCTCGGTCTCTCGCACGGCCACCGGAAAGGTAGCAGCGGCCGCCGCGGTCCGCCAACGGTTTATTGGACGTTGACAGTGTCACGTTGACAGTGTCATTGTGGAGCGGTGGACGAGGACGGGCTGTGGACGTTGGAGCAGCTCTCGGAGCGGGTCGCCGACGCGCTGGCCGTGGACTATGACGGGCAGCCCAGCGGCCGGGTCCGGGAGCTGCCCACCGGTCGCACCATCCGGTGGTACACCACCATCGGCCTGGTCGACCGGCCTGCCGGGATGCGCGGGCGCACCGCCCTGTACACCCATCGACACCTGCTGCAACTCGTCGCGGTGAAGCGCCTGCAGGCTGCGGGCACCTCACTCGCGGACATCCAGCGGCAGCTGGTGGGCGCCACCGACGCCACGTTGGCGGAGCTGGCCAGGGTCACGGGGGACGCGTCCAGGCCCGCGCTCCGGCCCGGACGGTTCTGGGCGGCCGCGCCTGCGGCCGCCAACGGTGACAGTGTCAACGACGAGTCGCTGGCGCGGACCGTACACGGCGTCCGTCTCACTGACACTGTCACGGTACTGCTCGACGCCGCGACACGAGCGCCGGACGCGGCCGAGGCCGCCGCCATCCAGGCCGCCGCCGCACCACTGCTCGACCTGCTCAGCCACCTGGGCCTGGACAGAGGGGACAGAACATGAACGTGGATCTGCGGGGTCCAGAGGCTGCCGAGGATGCCGGTATGGGTTGTCTGCGCACGTCGCGAGGCAACCTACCGCTCGACGAGATCGATGTGCGGGCCACCGTCACCGGCCTGGCCAGCCAGGTCGAGCTCACTCAGGGGTTCGTCAACGGCCACACGGAACCGTTGGAGGCCACCTACATCTTCCCGTTGCCGCCGCGGTCCGCGGTCACCGCGTTGCGGATGCTCGTCGGTGATCGGGTGGTCGACGGTGTGCTCAAGGAACGCGGTGAGGCGAGGGAGGACTACGACCGCGCCATCACCGGGGGCAAGCGCGCGTCCATCGCCGAGGAGGACCGGCCGGGCGTGTTCACCATGCGGGTCGGGAACATCATGCCCGGTGAGCGCGTCACCGTGCGGCTGACGCTGGCCGGGCAGCTGCCGTTCGAGGACGGCCAGGCGACATTCCGGTTCCCGCTCGTCGTCGCGCCCCGGTACATCCCCGGTTCGCCGCTGCCCGACGGTCAGGTCGGCACGGGGACGGCGCTGGACACCGACGCGGTGCCGGACGCCTCCCGGATCAGCCCGCCGGTGCTGCTGCCCGGCTTCCCCAACCCGGTCCGGCTGTCCGTCGGCGTGGACATCGACCCGGCCGGACTGCCCTTGTCCGGCATCGAGTCGAGCCTGCACACGGTGGTGACCGAGGGACGGCATGTCCGCCTCGAACCGGGTGAGCGCGCCGACCGTGACTTCATCCTGCGGCTGCGGTTCGGCGCCGAAGACGCGGTGTCCACGTCGCTCGCGGTGTTGCCTGACTCCTCGGGTGGCACGTTCGCGCTGACCCTCGTTCCCCCGGCAACGGCCCGCGCCGCCCGGCCAAGGGATGTTGTGCTGGTCCTCGACCGGTCGGGGTCGATGGAGGGCTGGAAGATGGTCGCGGCCCGGCGCGCGGCCGCACGCATCGTCGACACACTGACCACAGTGGACAAGTTCGCGGTCCTCGCGTTCGACCACACCGTCGAAACGCCCCCGGACCTGCCGGGCGGGCTGGTGGAGGCCAACGACCGCAACCGTTTCCGGGCGGTCGAGCACCTCGCCGGGCTGGATGCCCGCGGTGGCACCGAGATGCTGGCGCCGCTGCAGCAGGCCGCCCGCCTGCTGGGCACCGAAGGTGACCGCGATCGCGTGCTGGTGTTGGTCACCGACGGGCAGATCGGCAACGAGGACCAACTGCTGCGGTCGCTGTCGTCGGAGTTGTCCGGCGTGCGCGTGCACACCGTGGGCATCGACCGCGCCGTGAACGAGGCGTTCCTCCAGCGGCTCTCCGGGCTGGGCGGCGGGCGGTGCGAGCTGGTCGAGTCCGAGGACCGGCTCGACGAGGCCATGCAGCACATCCACCGCCGGATCGCCACTCCCCTGGTGACCGGCCTGCGCGTGACCGCGGGCTCGTTGGCTGTGGACCCGGGCTCGCTTGCGCCGCAACCGTTGCCTGACCTGTTCGACGGTGCGCCGGTGGTCATCGGCGGACGGTTCACCGGGCCGGCGACCGGCACGGTCACGGTCACCGGCGATGGCTGGCAGACCACCGTCACAGCCACACCGAGCGACAACACCGCGCTGGGCGCGGTCTGGGCGCGGGCGCGGATCCGCGACCTGGAGGACAGCTACGTCACCGGCGGGCAGACCGAGCACGAGATCGTGGAAACCTCGCTGCGCTACGGGGTTCTGTCCCGGTTCACCGCGTTCGTGGCAGTGGACGACGAGGTGGTCAACGAAGCGGGCGGCCTGCACCAGGTGACCCAGCCGGTCGAACAGCCAAGCGGCTGGGCATCCCTCAGCCGGTCCCGGCCGGCCATGCCCTTGGCCGCCCCGGCCCCAGAGCTGTTCATGCCGCGAGGAGGAGGCTACGGCTCCGCCCCAAGCTTCGCGGAAGACAGCTTCGCGCTCGCGGAGGAAAGCGAGGCACTAGGTGTGATGCCGGACATGATGCCGCCATCACCACCCGCCCGGGCGCGGCGGGATGCGGCGCCGGAACACCAGACAGTGCAGGAGTTCGCGGCTGTCGAGCTGTGGCGGCTGCAGTCGTCCACGGAAACCGACCCGGCGAACCGTGCCGGTGCGCTGAGGGCCCTGGCGGACCGGATCCGCCGCCTGATGGCGGCCTGGACGGCGGAGGACGAGCCGGCGGCCGCCCGCAAGGCACTCGCGGACCTGGCTGTGCAGCTGTCCTTCTTCGGAAATGACCCGGCCGACGTCGACCACCGTTGGCAACACGCCATCACCACGCTGGAAAGCCTGACGATGAACCGCCCTCGCCGCCGCACGTTCTGGAAACGCTGACACACAATGACAAGGGCCGCACCGTGCGCCATGGTGCGGCCCTTGTCGCTGCGCCCGTTCTGGGCTCGCCCTTTGAAGCGCACAGCGCCCCGCCGCCACGGTCGGCGGCGGGGCGCTGTCGTTCAGTGGCGTGGACTCACCACTGCGGCGGCGGTGCCATGCCTGCGGACCGGTTCGCCCGCGGCGAGGATCTTGCCGTGTGGCAGGAACTCCAGACCCGCGGCGATGCCGATCGCACTCACCTGGTTGAAGGACTGGCCGAGGGCTTCCAGGCCCTTGGTCGACGGCTGGGCGAGGTACGCGGGTTCCGCGTCGGTCTTGGCCGTGTTGCGTTGCGACATCCGGGGTGCCGCGATCGCTTGCGGCAGGGTCATCCCGAGGTCGATCCGGTTGATCAGGATCTGCAGCACGGTGGTGATGATCGTTGCGCCGCCAGGGGAACCGACCGCGAGGACGGGTTTGCCGTCCCGCAGCACGATGGTCGGCGACATGCTGGACCGTGGCCGCTTGCCCGCCGCGGGCAGGTTGGGGTCGGGCGCGGCGCCCTGTGTCGGCGCGAAGTTGAAGTCGGTCAGCTCGTTGTTGAGCAGGAACCCGCCCACCGAGATGCCCGAGCCCCCGGCGGACTCGATCGTGTTGGTGTAGCTGACGATGTTGCCGTAGCGGTCGGCCACGACGAAGTGGTTGGTGTGCTGTTCCGGGGTGACCTGCGCGGTGGCGGCGGGTACGGTCGCGCAGCCCTTGCCGTTGGGATCGCCTGGCGCGACGGGGCTTGTGGCCGCCTTGGCCGGGTTGATCAGGCAGGCACGGGACTTGCCGAAGTCCGGGGACAGCAGCTGCGGCGGGACCTTCACGTACGCGGGGTCGCCGATGTAGCGGTTGCGGTCGGCGTACGCCAGTCGCGCGGCCTCGATGACGTGGTGCTGCGCCTGCGTACTGTCCATTCGCGACAGGGTGAAGTTGCTGAGGATGTTCAGCGTCATGCCCACGGTCGTGCCGCCGCTGGACGACGGGGCCATGCCGTAGATGTCGTAGCCCCGGTAGTTCACGCGGGTCGGCGCCCGCTCGATGACCCGGTAGTCACGCAGGTCCGATAGCTTCATCGAGCCAGGAATGGCCGTGATGGCCGCGTTCTTGCTCAACGGCGGGTGCTGCACGGCGTCGACGACCGCCTTGCCGATCGAACCGCCGTAGAACGCGCGAGTGCCCTGCTTACGGATCTGCCGGTAGGTCTCGGCCAGGTCGGGGTTGCGCAGCACCGAACCGGCGGCCAGCGGTTTCCCACCTGGTAGGAACAGCTTGGCGCTGCTGGAGAAGTTGGCGAACTTGGTGGCGTTCGCCGCGGTGTCCTCGGCCAATGCGGGGTCCACCACGAACCCACGCTCGGCCACCCGCTCGGCCGGCAACAGGTTGTCGGCCAGACTGAATCGACCCCACCTGCGCACGGCCTCCTCCCACGTGGCCAGCATGCCGGGCACCCCGACCGAAAGTCCACTTTGTACGGCGGTGTTGAAGTCGCGCGGCTGTCCGGTCGCGGGATCGACAAAGAGCTTCTCGTCAGCCGCGGCCGGAGTGACCTCCCGGCCGTCGAGCGTGGTGACTTTCCTGGTCCTGGCGTCGTAGTAGACGAAGTAGCCACCACCGCCAAGACCCGCCATGTACGGATCGGTCACGCCCAACGTGGCGGCCACGGCAACAGCCGCGTCGGCGGCCGTGCCTCCTCTTCGCAGCACGTCGATCCCGGCCTGGGTCGAGTCGGGGGTGTCGGAAACGACTGCCCCGCCATAACCTTCGGCGACCGGCTGCTTCGACGGCGCCTGCCCAGCGAACGCTGAGCCCGCAACCGCGGGAGAAACGGTCAGGCCGGTGACGGCGCCCAGCGTCACCACGACATGAAGACTGGCATGAAGAATCGGCCGTTTACGCATCGGCATCCCTTCCCGGGCAGCGGTGACCGGGTCTCCGGCGGCACCACATCGTCGCCCGTGAACCTCTGTAGCAAAGGTCTAGCACCCAGGAAGCCGTGTCTGAAACGAACTTGAGCCAGATTTAGGGAACCCGCCCCGAACGCGCTCACCCCGGCGATCACCCACCAGGTCCCACACTATGAGAAGCCGTATCGGCAGAACCTCAAGACGCCACCGATTTCGTGGGCCGGCCAGAACCGACTCGCCTCGACCGCCCAGCCGCTCCTACCCAGTTGGTCTACAAAGGACCGTCTCTGGATGGTTCTTGTTCGACCTCGGCGGCCGCGTCGCCGAACACAACGACATGGGCCTGCGTTGCGGCGTCCACATTGGACGACGCCACAGTAGCGCGGTGGCTGCCGCCACCTTCGAGGCGTGCTCCGTGTCGGCGGCCACGGTCACCCGGTGCCCCGCTTTGGTGGCGGCGTCGCTGAGCGCGCCGCCGACGTTGCCCGCCCCTATGATCGCCAGACTGGACGGCAATCTCGCCGCCCGGCGATGAGTTTCGCGCGGTGGTCCGGTCAGTACTGGTGAGGCGTTGTTCCGCACCGCGAGGAGGAGTGATGACGGTGACCGAGCCGACTGGCCGGATGGTGTCCGATTTCAGTGAGCCGGGCAGCCCGGGTGTGGCCTGGACGGAGGTCGAACGGGTGCTGCGGGAGTCGGAGATGTTCTGGCTGTCGACTGTGCGCCGGGATGGGCGTCCGCATGTGGCGCCGCTGCCGGCGATGTGGCTGGATGGGAGGCTGCACTTCTGCACCGGCGCGCAGGAGCAGAAGGCTCGCAACATCGAGGCGGATCCGCGTTGCGTGCTGACCACGGGCTCGAACACGTACCGCTCGGGTCTTGATGTGGTCGTCGAAGGCGCCGCCGTGCCGATCACTGACGAGGCCGTGCTGACCCGGTTGGCGGGGATGTGGCTGGACAAGCTCGACTGGCGGTTCGAAGTCGTGGACGGTCAGTTCAGCGACTCCACGGCGGGCGACCACCGGGCGGTCGTGTTCGCGGTGACGCCGGTGAAGGTGTTGGCGTTCGCCAAAGCCCCGTACAGCCAGACCCGCTTCACCTGGCCCGCTACACGGCCTTGACGGGTTGCCGCAGGATCGTCTTGAGCTTGGCGGGAGGGGTGCGGCGGGCGTCGCTGAGGTAGATCTCGTGGTGGTCGCCGTTGAAGGTGAGGTTGTTTTCGGGGAAGTAGACGTTGTGCAGGCGGTCGAGGGTGGGGGTTTCGTCGTCGTAGGAACCGATGTGCAGAATCTGCACGGAGGTTCCCTCGGTGCGGGTGTGCAGCCGGATGCCTTTGAGGGCAGGGTTTTCCTTCTTCTTGGCGACGGTGTCGACCGCGGCCTGGACCATGTCCTCGGTGATCCAGTCCGGCTGGTTGATCATCAAGGTCCAGGCCCAGGTGTCCTTGTTCCGGGTGACGAACGCGGTGGGGTCGTCCGCTCGCCACAGTCCTTCCAAGGGGCCGACCACGAAGTCCCGGCCGAGGGTCTTCTTGCTGGCGAACTTCAGCGTGTATGCCACGCCGTACAAGGCTTCCACGGCGTTCGCGTACTCGGCCGCGGTGTTCGGGTCGCCTCGTCCGTCGACCGCGATGTACCGCAGCTCGGGCACGTCGACGACGACGAAATCCTTCGACGGCGGCGAGTAGAGCTCCTTGTAGGCCTTCTTGACGTCGTATTTGTCCACAGTAGACTCCTGGGTGAACGTGCCCACGGTGGCCTCGGTCCAGCCGATGTCGGCCCTGAGCATGGTCTCGCTGTAGTCGAAGATGGCGGCCGCGGCCGGGGGCAACGGTTCCTGCGCGGAACGGGCGGTGCGCACCTCGGCAAGCTGGTCGCGCAGTGCCTGCAGGCGCGCGGTCAGGCCGGTCACCACGTCCGCTTCGGGCAGGCCGGGGCTGTTGGCCATCGCGATCAGCACCCGCGCCCGGATCGGCGTCAGCTCGGTCAGCGCCTCGCGCGTGGCGGCGGCACACAGCTCGTGGCCAGCCTTCGTGACCCGGTAGGTGGCGCGCGACTTCGCCGACGCTGGGGCGCTGGTCGCCTCGATCAGGCCGCGTTTGGCCAGTTTGTCGAGCACGTAGTAGATGGAGGAGAACCCGAGCGCGGTCCAGGCCCGGACGCCGCGCTCCTCGATGACCCGCTCCAGCTCGTATCCGTGGCGCGGTTGTTCGGCGAGCAGGCCGAGCACCGTCAGCTCGCCATCGGTCAGCGCTGAAGTCACGCTGCTATTCTAGCGCTAGAATAGCGGCGGATGTCCAGATGCCCGTTCCGGCGGCTGCGGCCGGAACGGGCACACCCCCAGTCAGCCGAGAACCACCCGAGTGACCAGGTTGGGGTCGCGGGCGATCTCCGGCTCGGTGAACAGACCGGTGACCCACTGTTTACCGGCGTAGAGGCGGGTCTGGTCGGTGTGATGCGGCGAGGTTCTGTCGGCGGACTGGCTGTAGAGCTGGATTGTGCGCATCCGCGGGCCGGTCCTGGTCAGCTCGACGGCCATGATGAAGCTGGAGCCGTGCGGGATCGCGCCGATCGGGCCGGGGCGGCCAGGCACCGAGATCACGTTGAAGCAGCCCTCCGGCCCGCTGCAGCCCTGGACCGGGATGCCTTCGTACTGCTGGACCGCGTCAAGCGGCACGTCCACGGGGACATTGGCGCTGTTGAACGCCTGCACGGTATCGGCAAAGGCTTGGCGCGCAATGGGGTCCTCCGCGTTGATGCCACGTGGCGTGTGCACCGGATCGGCCGGGTCGAATGGCATCCGCCACAGGTTCACGCCGGGCCGCCGGGCCAGCTCGATGAAGGCGCGCCACAGGAGCGCGCCGCGGCTCTTCGGACCGGTGTCGCCGGTTCCGTTCCACCCAGCCAAGGCAGCACACGCGGCACGGACGTCGACGGGCTGGCCGTTGCGGGCGGTCAGGGTCGGATTGGCCTGGCACATGGCCACGATGGCGGCCCGGCCTTGTTCGGCGGTGAGGTTGCGGTTGCCGAGCATGGTGGCTTGCAAGGTGGACAGTGTGAACCCGGGGGCGCCGAGGCCGTCGCTGCCGTCGAGCCGGTCGGCGATCATGTCCAGCCCAAGACGGGTCCGGGGCGAGCGTTCGGTCCCGGAGTCGCCGACGATGCTGGGATAGCCGGTCAGCGGCGCGGCCGGGTTGGCCAGCCACGGGCTGTCGTTGGAGTTGCTGACGTGGTCGGCGCGGATGAGGCTGGGCAGCCGCCCCGGCCCGAACCGCCCGGGAACGATCGCGTCCGGGTCGTTCCCCCAGCCACACGCGGCGCGGCTGCCGTCGAGGATCACGATGCCGATGTCCGGTCCGGTGCCGCATCGCGCCCGCTGTGCGTCGGTGACGTGCGGGACCATCTGGATGTCGCCGTAGTAGGTGGTGCCGGTGGCGTCCGCGGCGATCGTGTTCACCCACGGCAACCCTTGGTGGCGAACAAGAGCGGCCTGCAGTTCGCCGACGCTGCGAGCGCGGCCGATGGCCAGCCACTGGTCGATGACCCGCAGGTTGTCGGCGTTGGCGTCGTGCAGGACATACGCTGTCGTGGCCGACCATTCCAGGGGACCGGGGTCTTCCACCACTGGCCCGTCCGGCGTGCCGTACAGGGTCCTCGTGACCTGGGTGATGGTGCCGTCGTTCTGGCGCACGGACACCGTCACCGGCTCCGCGGTCATGTGGCGCGTCTGGCCGTCCACCAGGTAGCTGGTGGGATCGCCGGGGACGAGGCTGAGTTTGGTGAGGGTCACCGTCTGTGCCTCGGCGGAGGTGTGCGTCCAGCCGAGCCGGTCGGTGTGGCCGATGACGACCACCGGCAGGCCGGACATCGCGGCCCCGCTGACGTTCAGCTGACCGGGGATGGTCAGCTGCTGCTGGTAGAACCGCCAGTCGTCCTGCCACAGGAAGTGCGGATTGCCCAGCACCATCCCGGTTCCGCCGGTGGTGGCCGCGCGGCCCAGGCCGATTCCGTTGCTGCCTGGGGATTGTTCGGTACGCCGCAGCTGAACCGGCGTGGTGGCCTGAAGAGCGGCGCCGGGAGGCTGCGCCGACACGATCGGTTCCTGCATCGCCTCGCCGCCGGTGAACTCCGCGACCTGGTAGGTGCGTCGCCACACGTCGAGCTCGGTGATCGGCCGGACCCATCCCGCGCCGCGGCAGGCCGGATCGGGCAGGTTCGCCACGCCTTTCTCAGCCAGGTAACGGTTGTAGCCGGCCACATAGCCGCGTACCAGGTTCCGTGCCTGCTGCGACGGGCCTTGTGGGGCGGCCAGCAACCGTTCGACCACATGGGACTGGTTGACCCGCTGGTGGTAGAGGTCGCTGTCCAGGTTGCTGGAGCCGCTGGCGCCGGCCGCGTCCGGGCCGAACCATCGTGACCGTTCAGCCGACAGCGTCACCGCGATGTCGGCCATCACGCAGGCGTTGTCCTCGGCGAACGCGTACCCGAGTCCCAAGCCGAGCCCTCGGTAGTCCGCCGCGAGGATGTGCGGGATCCCGTACGACGTCCGCCGCACCACCGCGCCCTGTGCGGGACTGGCAGCGGCGACGGGCAGGCACAGCGCCGAAACCCCTGCCAGGGCAAGACATAACGCACCCCAGTGCCGGATCATTGGTGTCCTTTCTGGACTATTCGTTGTGCAGGACGGCGGCGATCGACGTCCGGGCCGCGCTTCGGGCCGGGACGAACGCGCCGAGGACGGCGATGACGATGCCCGCGAGGGCGAGCAGAACGAGTTCGGGAGCGCGGTAGACGTCCATGAACACGTCGACGGCGTCGGCTTGGCCGGCGTGCGCCATGGCGGGGACGACCAGTTGGTGTATGGCGAACCCGACGGGCACGCCGATCAGTCCGCCTGCCACGCCCAGCGCGCCCATGGAGGTCACCATCATCACCGTGACCTGGCGCGGGGTCATCCCGATCGACTTGAGCATGCCCAGGTCGCGGCGGCGTTCGCGGGCGTTGAGCAGGACGGTGTTGAACACGCCGAGCGCCGCGACCGCGCCGAGCAGTACCGTGAGTACCACGGCGGCACCGATGATGATCATGGCCGTCGACGATGAGCCGTCCCGCGGGGGTAACGCTTGCAGCCCAGGGTCTTTCGCTTGCACGGCGCTCACATAGGCCAGCCGGTCGGTGTCCGGGGTGAGCTTGACCTGGTAGGACTCGGCACGCGTGCCCGGTGCGAGTGCGTCGAGGGTCTGCCAGGAGCCGAAGATCTCGTCCGCGTTGTTGGTCAGCACGACTCCGACGATCCGCACCTGGGTTCGGTTTCCGCGCAGCTCGACGGTCATGGTGTCGCCGACCTTGAACCCGCGCTGGTTGAGGAACCGCGACGGTGCCACCACCTGGCCGGGCCCGTCCGGCCAGTGCCCGGTCAGCACGCGCGGGCCGAGGGTGGTGGTGTCGCCGCGGTAGAAGAAGATCGTGGTGTTCTGGCTGCCGCCGGCCACCTGGGCCTCGACCTGGGACTCGGCCATCACGTTGACCGTGCCCGATAACGACCGCAGCATCGCCTCGTCGTCGGCGTCGCTCAACGTGGCCGCCGCCGGGCCGGAGCTTCCGGGGGTGACCGGCACCGGAAGACCCTGCGGCCGCCCGGCTAACAACTCGACCCTGTCGTTGTACGACGGCCGGACCGCGTCGTCGTAGGCGGTCATCGACATCGTCACGCCGACCGCGAGCGTCACGGTCATCACGCCGAGCACGACGGCCGCCAGCGTCAGGACGCTGCGAGCCGGCCGGGCGAACGGCACGCCCAGGCCGAGGCTGACCGATCGCGGCAACCGGGTGCCGCTGAGCTGCCGCTGGATCCGCAGCGCCCGCCCGATCCGTTGCGTGCTGCCCGCGCTGATCGCCTGCGCGGCCGACAACCGGCGCGCCCGCAGCGCGGGAACCAGCGCGGCTAACGCCACCAGAGCGGGCATGCCCAGCACCGCGACGACATTCACCCACGGGGCGAAGCTGATGTCGCTGAGCCCGAAGCCCTCGACCGCGTCCTGCACGATCGGCCGGGTGAACAGGTTGCCGGTGACCGTGCCCACCACGCAGCCGATGACCGACGGGATCGACACCATCACCAGGTAGACCGCCATCACCTGGTTGGAGGTGAAGCCGAGGGCCTTGAGCACGCCGATGTGCCGGAAGCCCGCCACCACTGCCCCGCTGACCACGTTCGCGACGATCAGCACCGCGACCGTGAGCCCGAGGATCCCGAAGATCATCAGGAACGGGATGAACACCCCCAGCTCGGAGGTGGCCTTGTCCTTGACCGTGAGGTACGACAACGAACCCAGCAACGCGTCCGGCGCCAACCCGGCCGTCACCGCGGACTCCCCCGCGCTGACCTCAGCCGCCGTGCCGGCCGCGGCGAACCGGTACAGCATCTGGAAAACGTTCGGCTGTAAGGATTTCACCTGGTCCGGAGTCACCCAGGCGTCGGCGGAGCCGCTCACCGAGTAGGCGAGCCCGACGACAGTCAGCGTGGAACGCCCGGGCAGCGAGATCCGTGACCCGACGGCGATCTGGCCGCCGGTGCCCGGGGCGCGGTTGAGGACGATCTCGCCGGGTCCGGTCGCCCACCGGCCGCGCCAGACGTTCAGCCGGTCGACCGGCCCGCCGGGATCGGCCCGGCCCACCGTCGTCAAGGTGCCTAAGAAGGCATCGCTCGACGCGGTGTCCACAGTGACCTGTCCGAACGGCCCCGCCGCCGCCTGTGCTGCGGTGGCGGCCTGGGTGAGCTGCGCGCTGGACGCCTTCGCCTGGTCGAAGGCGGCCACCACGTGGGCGCCGTTCTGCTGAGCGAAGGCATGGTCGAACGGGGCCGACGCCGAGTCGAGCAGCCCCACCGCCATCACAATCGTGGCGGTCGACACCCACACCACAACGCCGATCACGATCGTCTGCAGCTTGCGCCGCCGCACCGCCGCACGCGCGGCCCGCCACACCGCGTTCATGAGGTCCCCTCCCAGCTGCGCTCACACACGACCCAGCCATCCCCCACTGCGACCACCCGGCTCCCCCACCGCTCCACGCTCATGAGATCCCCTCCAAGCCGCTCGCACGCACGACCCAGCCATCCACCACTTCGACCCCGCCCCCGCACCCCGCGACCCACCGCACCCCACTCACGAGATCCCCTCCAAACCGCGCTCACGCACGACCTGGCCGCCCAGACGACTGACGCATCGCCACACCACGTTCATGAGGTCCACTCCAGACTGCTCTCGCTCGCCACCCGGCCAGCCACAACCACGACCACTCGGCTCGCCCACCACACCCCGCTCACGAAGTCCCCTCCAAACTGTGCTCACGCAGCGATCCATGCGCCTGGCGCACCGCGCGACCCGCCACACCGCGCTCACAAAGTCCCTCCAAGCTGTCCTCACTCGCGACCCAGCCACCCTCCCGGCCACGACCACCCGGCTCCCCACCGCGAAGCCCGCCACACCCCGCTCACGAAGTCCCCTCCAATCCGTGCTCACGCACGACACAGCGATCCGTGCGCCTGGTGCACCGTGCGGCCCGCACACCGCGCTCATGGCGTGCGCTCCAAGCTGTTCTCACTCGCGACCCAGCCACCCTCCCGGCCACGACCACCCGGCTCCCCCACCGCGAAGCCCGCCACAGCGCGCTCATGAGGCCCGCTCCAGGCTGTTCTCGCTGGCGACCCGGCCGTCGACGACCTCGATCACGCGGCTGGCGCACCGGGTGGCCAGCCGTTCGTCGTGCGTGACCAGCAGCAGCGTCTGGCCGAACTGGTTGAGGTCCAGGAGCAGGTCCATCACCTGCTCGCCGGACCGGCTGTCCAGCGCGCCGGTCGGTTCGTCGGCCAGCAGCAGGGCAGGCCGGTTCATCAGCGCCCGCGCGACCGCGACCCGCTGCCGCTCCCCGCCGCTGAGCTGGGCCGGGTAGATGTTCCTGCGGTCGGCGATGCCCAGCTCGCCGAACAGTTCCAGCGCGCGGCTGCGGGCCTGCCCGGCCTTGGTCCCGGTCAGCTGCGCGGCCAGCGCCACGTTGTCCAGCGCCGAGAGGTCGTCCAGCAGGTTGAAGAACTGGAAGATCATGCCGATCCGGCGGCGGCGGAACAGCGCGAGCCCGGTCTCGTTCAACGTGCCCAGGTCGGTGCCGTGCACCACCACCGAGCCGGAGGTCGGCCGGTCCAGGCCGGCGACCATGTTCAGCAGCGTGGACTTGCCGCTGCCGGACGGCCCCATCACCGCGACGGCCTCCCCGGCCCGGATCGCCAGCGACACCCCGTCCAGCGCGACCGAGTCGCTGTACTCCTTGCGTACGGCCGTCAGCTCCACGACGACTTCTTCACTCCGCATGACCGCAATCCTGCGCAGTGCCGGTCCCCGGATCATCAGTCCGGGGAGGTAACCGCTCGATGGTGGTCATCCCGTGGATGTAGTCACTGCATCCGGGGACTGATGCGTCACGCCGCGTGCTCTGGGACAGTGAACGTGTGTGGGAGCTCGGGGCCGGTTGGCTGATCGTTGCCGCGGCCGCCGGTGTGGCTGCCGCGGTCCTGGCCGTGCGCCTGGCCAAAGCGCGACGGGCCTACACCCGGGCGATGGAGGAACGCGGCTGGCTGCTCGAGCGGGAGCGGGAGACCGCCGCCCGCACCGCGGTCGACGCCGAACGCGCCCGGATCGCCCGGGAGCTGCACGACATCGTCAGCCACAACGTGAGCGTCATGGTGGTGCAGGCCGGGGCCGCCCGCCAGGTGCTCACCACCCAGACGGATGACGCGGCGGAAGCCTTGCTGGCCCTGGAAACCGCCGGGCGGGACACGATGACCGAGCTGCGGCACATGCTCGGCCTGCTCGCGCCCGCCACCGATGGCGAGGACCCGGACCGGCTCTCGCCGCAGCCCAGCCTCAGCCGGCTCAGCGGCCTGATCGACCGGATCTGCTTCGCCGGACTGCCGGTCGAGGTCCGCATCTCCGGCGAGCCTCGGCCGTTGCCGTCCGGTGTGGACCTCACGGCGTACCGGATCATCCAGGAGGCGCTGACCAACGCGCTCAAACACGGCGATGGGCGAAGCGCCGAGGTGACAGTGCGGTACGCGGACCACTATCTGCGCGTCGAGGTGCTCAACAGCGGCCCGAGCGTGCTGTCCGGAACGGCTAGCAGCAACCGGGACACCGGCGAGGGGCGCGGGTTGCTGGGGTTGCGGGAACGTGTGGCGGTGCTCGGCGGCGACCTCGATGCCCGGCGGCGGCTCGGCGGCGGGTTCCGCGTGCGGGCCCGGATTCCCCTCGAGAAGCCATGAACGCACCCCGGGTCGTCATCGCCGACGACCAAGCCCTGGTGCGCATCGGCTTCCGGATGATCCTGACCTCCGGCGGCATCGACGTCGTCGGCGAGGCCGCGGACGGCGCCGAAGCCGTGACCGCCGTCCGCGAGCTGCGGCCGGACGTGGTGCTGATGGACATCCGGATGCCCACAATGGACGGTCTGGAGGCCACCCGCCGCATCCTCAAGCAGTCCAGCACCTGCCGCGTGCTCATGCTGACCACGTTCGACCTCGACCGTTACGTGTACGACGCGCTCGCCGCCGGCGCCAGCGGCTTCCTGCTCAAGGACGTCACCCCCGAACACCTCGTCGCCGCGGTGCGCCTGGTCGAGACCGGCGACGCCCTCCTCGCCCCCTCGATCACCCGCCGCCTCGTCGAACGCTTCGCCTCCGCCGAACCCCCACCCCACCCACCCGCCATCCACCGCGACCTGGCTTCCCTGACACCACGGGAACGCGAGGTGCTCACCCTGATCGGGCAGGGCCGGTCCAACTCCGAGATCGCCGAGGACTTCACCCTCAGCGAGGCGACCGTGAAGACCCACGTCGCCCGCATCTTCGCCAAACTGCAGCTGCGCGACCGCGCCCAGGCCGTCGTGCTCGCCTACGAAACCGGCCTCGTCTCGCCCGGCGGGTGACCTGTCCACTACGCGGGTTTGGGCGAGCGTTCAGGTGACGGGCCCTTGGTCGGCATGGATATCCCGCCTGTATCGAACCCAAAACGCGATAACCGCGGCAGCTATGGCCCACACCCCGCAACTCGCCACAATTACCAAGCACAGCTGCCACCAGACCGCACCTTCATATACCAACGCTCGAGCGACAAGAAAGGCCACGACGGAGTCCGCGAGAAGAAAGGCGACCAGCATCGACTCCGCCAAGGTCTGAGTACGAAAAAGGCGCCCCCGAATCACCGGATGATCCAGCGACAATACGTCGAACTTCCGCATGTCGAACTGAAGGTTCGAGTCCGCTTCGTAGACATACCGGCGTATGGCGATGATGACACCCTGATAATGCCACAGCACCAACCGGAGTTTGCGGACGTTTGCATACATCGAACCGATGATCAAAGCATAGAACGCGAGAAAGATCGACGTTATCAGCAGCAGCCTCCCACTCGCGGAAACTTGAGATGTCAACGGAATGGAAAGAGCGATCGCGCCTAGCGTGATGGAGAACGCATAGCTGACGTACTGACCTCGAAGTAACTCCAGATGCCTGTAGTGCTGCCACGCCTGACCGAATTCGTCCCGGAGCAGGTCTCCAGTCTGAACGCGCGACGACACGGAATGCCGCACCGACTTCTCGTCGGCTCCCAATTCATTGTCGGGCATGGAAGAACGTCCTTTCGAGACGGTATCGACACCATCACCCAGCCACAGGTAAGGGCGTCTTCCGCTCGCGATACATCCCCCTTCTGTCAAACAACAAAGTAGTGACATAAGTGTAGTCATGACACCGATCGACCATATGGTTCGAGTTGAGAAACAAACATAGGACAGCACTGGAATGACGGCCGCCTGACGCAACCAGATGATCCTCATCGATATCGCAACGAATGTGAGCGTCGGGATTCAATACGAACACCCTTTCGGTCCGCGGTAAGCGAGGAGCCGGTGAGCCTGCACTGGACTATCCGTACGCCTGCCACCTGCGTGACTCCACTAGGGGAACTCGTAGTCGAGATGTGACCAGAGAAGGTCGATCAGGCACGCCAAGGCTCGGCCGACGTTCGCAGTACTCGAGTGGGGTGCAGAAAGCAAGAAGATCGCGGCTGAGGGGCGCTTAGGTGGGGTTGACATCCTCGATCGGCACCGAGCGGCAGATGATCTGCAGGCCCCGAACCTAAGCCTTGGCCATGTACCGGAACAACGCGTCGTACTGGGTGCGGAAGGGGGCGTTGCCGTAGGCGTGTTCGGCGAGGGTGGTGGCGGCGGGGTGATCGCCGATGGACAGGGCGAGGGCGACGCCGAGGGCGGGGCGGTTGCCGGGTGGGAGGTCGGGGGCCAACAGGGCCGCGGCGGGGTTCTCGGCGGCTTGGTCGTCGCGGATCATGGCGAACAGGCCCGCGGCGGTGGCGGTCTCGCGCATGTAGGGCACGACGGAGTGCGAGATGGCGCGGGTGATGGGCTTTTCCAGGCCGGCGGCGCTCTCCGGGTCCTTGAACAGCCACATGCCCACGCGTTCGCGGGCGATCGACTCGATGGGCGCGGCGATCGTGCAGGACGCCGAGGGGTCCGGGTCCTGGGGGACGAGGTCGCGGTAGATCGCCTGGACCTGTTCGGGCACGGTGATGTGGGTCCGCAGGATGAGCTGGGCGCTGTCCTTGGCGTAGGTGGGGCGCACCTGGAGGGCGAAGCGGACCTCCTGGCGGATCCCGTCGACCGTCCGGGTGAAGGTCAGTGCCCGGCCGCTGAAGCCCTCCGCGGTCAGCAGCGCCAGGGGTTCGGCGCGGACCACCGGCTCGATGAACCGCTGGTAGTCCGCCTTCGCCGGGAGGGTCATCCGCTCCTGCCTCCTGCTATGGGGTGATCACGTCGAACACGCCCACGATAGTCATGCCGTCGGACTCACCGACGCCGGTCGCGGTGTTGCCCTGGCCGACCCAGGTGTCGAACGAGGTCTGCTCCGGGGTGCGGGAGGCGCCGCCGGACTTGACCTCGATGCCCAGGTAGCGGCCGTTGCCCACGTCGATCGCCCCGTCGTAGTAGCGCAGCTGGCCGCCGTTGCCCCGCACACCGACGGTTCCCCGGACCACCTTGAGGCCCTCCGTCTCCAGGTGGTCCCAGGCGTTCGCCTCGGCCGAGGCACCCACCCGGGCTCCGGTCGATCCGGCGAAATGCCCCTTCGCGTCCCGGATGGACCCGTCCGGGTACTTGAACGTGCCGTTGCCCAGGGGAATCCGGCAGGACGAGTTGTGCACCAGGATCGGTGTGTCCCCGGCCAGCACGTAGAAGGTGTGCGTGGTGCCGACCGTGAGGTCGTACATCACCGCGAGGCCGCCGAAGTTCATCGCGCCGGTGAGCGTGGCCCGCTCCCCCGCCGGGGTCAGGAACCCTTGCCCGGTCCGCACCTGCCCGGCCGGGATCCAGCTGCCGTGGACCGGGTTCCAGATCTCGTGGTTCTGCGAGGTGTGCACGACCGCCGGGCGGCCGTCCTTGCCGGTGACGGTGAGGTCCGTGAGATCGCTGTCGATGTTGATGTGGACGTCGGTGACCGGCTGGGACGCCGACTCGCCGGTCTGCGGGTCCGTCGCCTTGACCCGGTCCCCGACCTTGACGTCCTGAATGTCCTTTGTGGACCCGTCGGCCATCAGCACCTTGGTGCCCGGCGCGAAGCTCTTGCCGCCCAAACAGTCCTTGAGCAGCTCGGCGCCGTTCTCGGCCGTCTTGACGTCGTTCGCGGCGTTCTCGGCCTTGGTGCCCGCGTTGAGCGCGTCGTCGACGAGACTGATGCCCTTGACGGTGGTCAGCGCGGTGCCCGGGACGACCGCGATCGGCGGGCCCGCGGCCTCGGCCAGGCCACCGACGATGGCGCCACACGGTTCGACGATCAGGCAGATGCCGCCCGCCACCACGCCGCCCAGGATCAGCCAGCGGGTGCCCTCGCTCAGCTCCTCCGGCGGGACGTAGCCGGGGATCGGATCGAGGACGTACTCCTCGCCGTTGAGCGGATACCACTCCCCGTCGTTCTCCTGGAAGTGCCGGTTGAGGTCCCGGATCAGCGGCGGTTTGGCCAGTTTGGACAGATCCAGCACCGGCTTGCCCTTGGAACCGACCTTGGCCGGGTAGTTCCCGTGCGTCGTCGGCCATCCCTTGCCGCTGTTGCAACCGTCGCAGTAGTGGCCCTGGTTGCCGGAGCTCGGGCTGGTCGACGGCGTCCCGCCACCACACGGCGGGCAGTCCACCCCGATCTGGTGCCCGGTGTAGAGATCGCAGCTGTCGCAGTACTTGCCGGTGGGGTCGCTGTGGTCGACCGGGTTGTTGCCGGCGTACGCATACCCGTTCCAGGACTGCGGATCCTCCAGATCCATCACCGGGTCGACCGCGGTGAACCGGCCGATCGCCGGGTCGTACTCCCGCGCTCCCAGATGGACCAGGCTCGTGACGTCCTGATAGCCGCCGATGAACGAGTGCTTGTCCGGCCACGACACCGGCGGCGTGCCGCGGACGTTGCCGAACGGGTCCATGAACCGGCGGGACACCGAGAGGCTCGACGCGGTGATGCTCGCGGTGGCCGTGCCGTGGTGGTCGGCGACCTTCCACGTCAGCCCGGCCGAGGTGCGGACGGCGACCTGCTGCCCGCCGTGGTTGTAGAAACGCATCCCGGTCGCGGTGGACGTGCCAGTCGCGACGAACAGCTCGACGTCACCGACGGACAGTGTCGTGCCGGTCGAGTCCTTTGTCAGTAGCCGGTTGCCTTCGGCGTCGTACACATAGGACGAGACCTTGCCCGCGGCGTCGGTCGCGGTGGCCACATGGCCTTCGATGTCGTAGGTGAAGGTCTGGGTCGCACCGGCCTTCGTCCGGGTCAGCGTGTTGCCGGCCTTGTCGTAGGTGTAGGAGTCGGAACTGGTCGCGCCCGGACCGGTGGTGGTCGCCGACGTGACGGCGTGCGGCTGTGGCGAGCCCGGGTTCGGATACGCCAGCGTCGTGACGGTGTTACCTGACGCCGTGTGATCCGTTTCCGTGGAACGGTTTCCGGTGGCGTCGTGGGTCCACTCTGTCCAGTACGGCGCCGGGCCACCCAGCGACGCCGTGCTCGGCGCCGCGGCACAGTCTCCTGTGGACGGTGTCCACGCCTGGGTCAGGCGCTGCAGGTAGTCATAGCCGAAGCACTGGGTCTCGGCGACGTCGGTGACCTTGGTCAACGCGCCGGACGGCGTGTAGGTGTACGCGCGGTTGGTGACCCACTGGTCGGTCGCGGTCGCCCGGACCGTCGCCGAGGAGGTCAGCCGGTTCGTGCCGTCCGCGTAGGTCCAGGTGGTCGAGACCTGTTTGGGGTCGTCGGCGGCCGCGAGATTCATCCGCAGCGGCTGGCCGAACGCGTTGTACTGCGTCTCGGACACCAGGCTCGTGCCCGCGCCGCCGCCACCGTTGGCCGCGTACGTCTGCGTCGGCTTGCCGAGGGCGTTGTAGGTGCGGAAGATCGTCTCTTCCGGCAGGCCGCCGACACCCGGCGACGTCTCGCGGGCGACCGCGCCGGTGAGCGGATCGTAGGCGAGACCGAACGAGTACGAACCGGACAGCCCGGTTTCGTTGCTGGGAATGGTGAACTTCGCGCCGGTCGGCCGTCCGCCGTCGTCGTAGCCGGTGACACTCTTGACGTACGCCTTGCCCGAGACGAACCGCACCGAGGTGGTCAGCGCGCCCTTCAGCAAGGTGTCGTAGGTGAACGAGGTGAGTTTGGTGCCGGTCGTCGCGGTGTCGTAGGACGCGGTCTTGCGGCCGAGGTTGTCGTAGGTGAACACGACGACCTTGCCCAAGGAGTCCTTTGTGGACGTCAGTTGCCCGGCGGCGTCGTAGGTGGAGGCCGACAGGCCGGTGTCGGGGTCGTTCTGCGAGATCTTGTTGCCGTGCAGGTCGTAACCGAACGTCCAGGTGTTCTGGCCGGTGGTGTCCTTGACGGTCTCCACCTGACCGGCGCGGTTGTAGGTGTAGGTCGTGGCGTCGGCGGGGTCGTTCGGGCCGGTGTGCGCCAAGTCCTTGTACGCCAGCGTCTTGACCTTCTGGCCGAGACCGTTGCTGATCACCGCGGTGGCCGTGCCGCCCGTTGGCGGGATCGTGGTGACCCGGTCGCCGTCGTAGGCCGTGGTGGTGCGCCACTGCTCGACACCGTTCTGCAGGTAGATCGTGGCGGTGCTGCGGTTGGCCGAGTCGTAGTGCGCCATCGTGGTGTTGGGCACGTCGGTGTCCTGGACGACCAACAAGTTGCCTTGCGGCGCGGCGCTGTTCCAGTACGAGTTGTGCGCTTTCCAGGACCGGCCTTGCGAGTCGAACAGGGTGTCGGTGACCACGCGGCCGCCGCCCGAGTACGACGTCGGTTCCTGCACCTGCACGGTCCGGCCCAGGCCGTCGACGATGTTGTACACCGACGAGTACTGGCCCGACGAGAGCAGCCGGCTGGAGGTCACCACACTCGGCGAGGTGGTGTTGACGGCGTAGCTGAAGGTCGAGGTCGCGGCGGCGTTGGCGGCTTTCGAATGCCCTGGCGTCCAGACCGCGGTGAGGCGGCCCAGCGGGTCGTAGGTCATGTCCGTGCGCAGGCCGGACTGGTCGACCTTGGTCGTTGGCAGGCCGGAAACGGGGTCATAGGTGGTGCTTGACGTGAACGACGTGGGAACACCGGCTACCGTGACGGGCGGGCTCGTCGTCGTCACCTGCGTGACCGGCCCGCCAGTGGCCGGTGTGTACGCGGTCGTCGTCTGCCGGTTCAGGCCGTCCGTTGTGGACACCGGGCGCCCGTAGACCGTGTCGTAGCTGGTCTTCTTCGCGATGAAGGTCGGCGGGCCGTTGGCGGGCCACGTGTCCAGCGTGTCGGCCTCGGTCAGCTGGCCTGAGGTGGGTGCGACGCCCTCGCCCTGGCCGTCGTACCGGTTGCGGCTCTCGGAGATGATGTTCGCGCTGGTGGCCGGGTTCGTGTCGGCGCACGGCCCGGAGATCTTCTGGACCGTGCTCGGATACGTGTGGATCCAGGCATCCACATTGGACGGATAGGTCGTGCGCGTGCAGATCATCTGGGCCGGGACGCTGACGTCGCCGTCCTCCTCGACCGTGACCGGCATGCCCTTGTCGTTGAAGGTCGACGCGGTGCGAGTGTTGCGCCACGAGTTGGTCGCGGCGATCCAGGTCCGGGTGCGGGTTCCGGCCTTCGCGGTCACGAACGACTGCACGCCGTTCGTGTCGGTTCCGGTCGCCGCGGTCGACCAGGGATCGCTCACCGTCCCGGTGAACACGTTACCGTCCAAGTAGGACAGTGACTCGCGCTGGAAGCCGGCGTACTGCGGCGAGTCCGGGATGGACTCGTTCAGCGAGTTCTTCACCGGGACGCTCTTGGTCCCGCTCGCGGCCCTGTCCCCGTCCATGCCACGCATGAACAGGTCCTTGACCACGGTCTGCGGACCGGACGGGTCGCCCGGGTTACCGGTGGTCGTGACGACCTCGCCATAGCCACGCCACTGTGACCAGGTGCGATAGGCGTTGTCGGTCAGGAAATTCTCGTCGAAGTGCCAGGCGGCGCCGCCCTGGTAGTCGTAGTGGGTCCGGTTCTGCACCGAATGCGCGCTGCGGCCGTCGGTGTAGACGTCCGTGACGACGTACTTGTTGAACCAGTCCAGGATCGGGTCGGTCTTGCCGCCGGGCGTCCAGTACGCCGGGAAACACCGGGTCGTGTTGGTCGCCGGATCCGGCGCGCCGCCCTGGCAGTCCGGTGCCGAGTAGTCGACGGTCATCGTGCCGCCGAGCTCCCCGGCGACCGTGGTGATCCGGTAACGCGACAGGCTCGTGTAGTTCTGGCTGGCGAACGTGCGGTTCGACTTCGCCGTGCCGCCGAACGTGGTCGGCGGCATCGCCAGCGACCCGCCCACCAGTCCGGTGTGGACGACGTTGTCCAGCCACAGCACCGGGTTCGAGCCGTCACCACTGACCGGGAAGGTGTGCGCCAGCGTCCACTTGTCCCGGTTGTTCCAGCCGCCAGAGCCGTTGGAAACCTGAGTGGTCACGGCGGTCAACCGCTTGCGGGTGAAGAAGGTCGGGTACACGTTCGGGCATGGCTTGCCCTCGGCGCAGATCTGGTCCGCCGGCACATCCGGCCAGGAGGACGCCGTTCCCGAGTTCAACTGGCCGGGATCACACGTGATCGTCCCGGACGGCAGGCACCGCTCGGCCGTGTCGAACACCACCCGCGCGGGAGCCTGCGCGTAGGCGCCGCCGGCCTTGGTGTTCAGGCCGTACTCCATCCGCAGCAGGTACCCACCGCGCATGTACGAGGTGCCCGCAGTGGAGGTGTTCAGGTTCAGGCCGTAGTAGTTGGTCTCGGGCTGGTAGTAGTAGGCGATCTGGTTGCCCTTGGGATCGACGACGTAGTCGAGGTTCCACCGGTAGGCCTGCTGACACCACGAGTTGGCGAACGTCGCCTGGTGACAGGGTTCGTTGTCGTTGTTGCCGAAGACAGGGGCGGTGAAGGTCGACTGCGTCTCGGGCTTGCCGTCGGTCCAGCCCGGCAGGTGGTTCAGACCGAAGAAGTACTGGACGCCGTCGGTGGTCGTGACCTTCCAGTACTCGCCGTCCTTGGCACCGTTGGCCGCGCCGGTCAGGTGCTCTACTTTGGACCCGTCATCGTGTTGCGGATGCCAGGAACCGTTGTCCTTGTCCTTGACCATCGGGCCGCTGTTGGCGCCCAGCGAAAGGGTCGCGTTGTCCGTGGCCCAGCACTGGTCGCCGGTCTTGGTCTGGCCGTTGTTGCCGCCCAAGTCCTTCGCACACGACTTGTAGGCCCGCTCGATGAACCCACCGACGGACAGGCCCCAGCCGTCGCCAACCCACGACGGCTGGTTGTTCGTCGCCGAGGTCGCGCCATCCACGCTGCCCGACGAGTAGCTCAGCGACAGACCGGGCGCGTCACCGACCGGAGGCGACGGCAACGTCAATGGATAGTCATAGTTGAACGCACCACTCGAGCCGCCGGCCGACCAGGATCCCGCCGGGGACAACGAAGTGGCGCTGAGGTCACCCTCGCCGCCCTTGGCCCCGGCCACGGCCGCGACCACCATCGGCGCCGCTGCACCCGGCTCCGGCCGCGCGCTCCCGGTCCGGACCTTGCCTTCCGGCAACGTGATCTCGCTGCGCAGGTGCCGGTCGGCGGTGTTCGCCGTCGGCAAGGGCTTGGACACCCGGCACTCCGGTTTGTCCGGAGTGGACAAAACACAGTCCGGATAGGACACCAGGGTCAGCCGATGTCCGTAGTCCGCGCCGAACGCCGACGCGATCCCGGCGTAGTCGACGTCCACCGACAACGGGCCGGAAAGGTCGCCGGACACCGGCGCGACCTTCATCAGCACACCGGGTACGCCCGCCCGGTCGGACGCGGCCCGGTCGAGCGTCTCGATCCGCACGCGGCCCGGGTCGGACTTGGCAGTCTTGCGGCCGACCGTCAGCGGCACTGCGGTCTTGGCCATCGTGGCGACATCGGTCTCGGCCGACGCCGCCGCGGGCCACGCCACCTGCTGCGGGGCCTTGAGCACCTTCTGCTGGGACTCGCTGACCGGCAGCGGGCGCGATCGGTCCTCGCGGCCCGGCACCGACTTCGCCGTCTGCAACGCGGGCAGGTTCCAGCCCAGCCCGTGCCAGCCGCTCTTCGGCGGAGCTGCGATCGCGGTCGTCGACGTCCCCACCATCAGGACCGCCGCGATCGCAGCCGTCAGACTTCTGCCACGCACGCGTACGCTCATGTCGGCTACGCCCCTCAGTGTGCGAAGTTTCCCAAGGTGTCTCAGTGCCTGACCTCGAACACGGCGCCCGGATCGTCAGCGGTCCGGTCGTCCTTGATCTGGTCGGCCGTGCGGACGCCGGAGTACAGCCGGACCCCGGCCACACCGCCGCGCCACGGGTTGACCGCCGCCCCGTTCCAGTAGCCCTCGCCCATCACGACCGAACCGGTGTTGTTCCAGCCGAAGACGTTGGTCGAACAGCCTTGCACGCCAACCGCTCCGGACGAGCTCAGCTCGGTGTTCTGCAACTGGCCGTCGATGTAGAAGCAGGCCCGGTTGGCCGTGGCGTCGAACGTCCCCGCCAGATGCGTCCACTTGCCCTCCACCGGGGCGGCGTCGCCGAGCATGAACCGGCCGGTGCTGCCCGACATCATGAACGTCCAGCGGCCGCCCCACTCCGGGTGGTAATCCAGCGACACCGGCATCTTGGTGCCGTCGAAGATGCTCACCGCCGTGGCGGTCCCACCGGCCAGGGCGTCGTCGCGCACCCACGCCTCGATGGTGAACGACTTGTCGGTGCGGAAGAAGTCCGGCCGCGGCCAGGTCACCTTCGCACCCGAACTGCCCGGGTAGGAGGCGAACGCGCTGTCACCGTTGGTGGTCTCGCTGACCGAACCGGTCGCCGTGCCCACCGCGGGCGTCAGGCTCCACACACTGTCCACGTAGGACTGCCCGCCGAGGCCGGCCACCTGGCTCGCGGTCAGCGCGCGTTGCCACATCTGGACGTTGTCGATCGTGCCCTTGAACGAGTGGATCGGGTTGTTGTCGAAGTCGTAGGCGCCGACCGTGACATGTCCGGTGGCGTCCCACGGGACTCCGCTGAACGTCTTCGTCCCGGCGAGCTTCCCGTTGACGTACATCTGGATCTGCTTGGTGTCGTTGTTGTAGACGCCGGTCACCAAGGTCCAGACGCCGGTCTGGCTCACGCTGTCGGGCTTGTAGGCCCAGTCCGTGGTCGCCGAGGACGAGTCGCTGGTGTTCAGGCCGAAGATCCACGCGTGCACGTCCGGCGAGTAGCGGATCTGGAACCCGGGCCGGTGCACCCCGGACTGTCCCAGAACCCCTTGGTACGCGGTGAGATCGTCCAGCTTCACCCAGGCGGACACCGTGAACGACTGCGAGGTGTTCACCGCCCGGCCGGTGGAGTAGCTGTAGCTACCGGCGGTTCCGTTGTACTGCAACGCGCTTCCGGTCTTGCCGGCCACCCAGGCCGCGTTCGTGGTGATCAGGTTGTTCTCGTAGCCGGCGCCGTTGTTACTGGCGTCGGAGACCGTGGTGCCGTTGTTCTCGTCGAACTTCCAGTAACCCTGCAGCGATGGAATCGGTGCGGGCACATAGGTTCCGTCCTCCTGGCTGCCGGTGGCACCGGTCGCCAGCTTCGTCCCGGCCCCTTCGGCCAGGCCGAAGCCCGCCCGCGGCACCGCCACCGTGGCCAGGTCGTGCACGTCCTGGTCGGACAGGACCCGTTGCCACACCTGGACATCGTCGACGAAGCCGGGGAACTGGTCGACCCGGGTGCCGGTCCACTTGGCGCCACCGACGACGAACTGGCCGTTGGCGCTCCATATCGGGTATGGCAGCAGCGCCGTGCCGACCTTCTTGCCGTCGATGTACAGGGCGGTCTGCCGGGAGTTGGCGTCATACGTGGCGGTCAGGTGGGTCCAGGTGTTCAGTTGTGGGACCGCCGAGTTGTCCGCCGAGGTCGTGCGGACCGCGTCGCCGACAGCGTCCGTGGCAGTGGTGGAGAACGTCCACTTGCCGAAGTCCGCCGAGTACTGCAGGAAGAACCCGCTGACCTGGTCGCCGTCCTGGGACGCGACCGTGTAGTACGAGTTGGTGTTGTTCAGGTACGCCCAAGCGGACACCGTGAACGACTTGGAGGTGTCGATCACCTTCGCGGACGTCTCCAGGTACCCGTTGTTGGTCAGGTACATGCCGCCGCGCGTGCCGTCCTTGGCGCCGAACGCGTCCGCCTGCGTCCACGAGTTGCCCTTGCTGTACCCCTCCGCCCAGGAAGCGCCGCCGCGCAGGGTGAGCGGATGCGGGGTCTCACCAGGGTTCAACGTGGCCACGTTGTCCGCCGAGGTCGTGCCCCAGGTGTCGTCGATCCCCCAGGCCCCCTTGAGGAATTTCGCGGAGGTCAACGGAGCCACGACATACGCACAGGCATTGCCCACGGTGGTCAGTGGCGCCGCACAGGTGGCGTTCGGACCGGGCAGGCCCGCCTTGCTGACCGCGCGCACCTTCAGCAGGTTCTGGTTGGCGTTGACCGCGGTCAGGGTCAGGGCCGCGGTGGCCGTGTTCTTGCCAGTGCCCTGCTCGACGAGCCGGTTCGCCTTGACGCTGGGCGAGCCCTGGGTCGAGGGCTCACTACCGTCCGTTGTGTACACGAACCGGTCGATGTCGAAGATCTGGTTGGCCATGTCCACCTGGACGTTGAACGTCGCGGTGTCGCCCTGGTTCACCGGGGCCGTGCCACTAGGAGTCAGCTTGGGTGCCAACGGAACCGCGGTGTCCACATAGAACTCGCAGTCCCAGTCCCAACGGGGTGACCAGAGTTCCCCGTCGTTGACCCGCATCGCCCACTTCCAGATCCCGTCGCCGGTGATCCAGCCGGACGGGAGTTGTATTCGCGCCAGGGCTTCCTGGCCGGGCCCGGGTGTGCCGACCCCTGGCATGGCATCGATGTTCTCGTGCCAGGTGCCTGCCACGTCGGCGCCGTAGGGGCCACCGCTGGTGGCGATGTGGATGTTCAGGCTGCCGCCGTCCGGATCGGACACTCGCGCCTGGACGGTGGGCGTCCGGGTGGCGATCCACGGCCGGTCCTCGCCCTTGACACACGGCACGGTGCCGTTCTGCATGGCGTGCCCGACCGGGTCGTTCGGCGTCGAGTCGTACCAGACCTCCAGGTACGGGTTGAGCCCGAACCGCCGCCACGAAGTGTTGTTGCTCTCGGAGGACCCGATGAGCATGAAGGTGAGGTTGCCCCAGCCGTGCGAGGCCGCATAGGCCACTCCCCGGCCCGCGTCGAACTGCGACACCACGCCTGGCGCCTTGGACTGGTTGGTCGCGTTGTTCGACCCCATCCGCTCGTCGAGGTCCGGGATGTTCGCGATCCACGGCTGGTGGTCGAAGTCGGTGCCCGGGCCGAAGCCGTTGGCGACGTACATGTCCGTCTGTGTGGCGGAACCGGGTCCCCACCAGGAGTAGAGCAGCGGGACGTTCAGGCTGGCGCGGTGGATGGTCTTGCCGGACACCGCCCAGGTGGCCATCTCCACATAGGACCGTGAGTAGCCGGAGCTGTCGGTGGTCTGCAGGCCGGCCTTCAGGTCGCTGAGGTCGCCGGAGGAGGCATCGTAGTTCTTGGCTGTCCGGTAGCCGGACTGGACCACGATGTGGTGGTTCTTGCCGCACGCATTGCAGCTGTACTCCGGGTCCAGGTACACGGGGTACTTGGTCGCCTTGTCCGCCAGGAAGTCCTGGTCCGGGATGATCGCCACGGCCTGGCCGGTGACCTCGGTGCCCATCGTCGCGCCGCGGGGGCTCTCGCCCTTGCCCGCATCGCCGCTGGAGTCCCACATCCGGGTCGACGTGCCGGTGAACACCTGGGCTCCCTTGGCGTCCACGACCTCCAAGTTCGGCTTGTCCGCGGCGCTCTTGGCCTGCGCGCGGACCTGGGTGTTGCGGGTGTGCGAGGCGAAGGTGATCTTCCTGAGCTTCGGGTTCTTCGCGGCCTCGGCGGTCTTGACCACGAGGACCTCGGAGAAGCCGAGCACGTCGGCGGTGACCTTCAGATCCACGCCCGGCAGGACCTCCGGGTAGACGGCGACCGCGCCGTCGAGCCTGGGCTCGGGCAGCTCGCCGTCCCAGCCCAGGCCGACCTCGTTGCCCTCGTGGGCCAGCCGGGCCAGCGGCCGGCCCCTGCCGCCGCCGGACAGGGCGAGGTCCACGGCGGCGGCCTTCGGGGCGACCGTCCCATCAGGACGCTTCACCAGCGTGGTGTCGACCGGTGTCCAGTTGTTGTCCTGTTTGACCCGCACCGGCCGCTCGTGCTGGCGCCAGGTGAAACTGCCGTCCGGGTTGGCGAAGTACTCTTCGGTCTCGGTGGTCTTTCCGGCGATCTGGACGGGGTTTCCCGTTTCCTTTGCCTTGACCTGCGCGGCGGTTTCCTCACTGCGCGGGGCGGCCTCCGCGGTCCGTACGAGGCTCAACGCGGTCAACGCCGCCGCGAAAATGGCGCCCCATCTGCGCGTTCTGGACGCGCGCACGCCAAAGCCGGTACTCATTGGGAGCCCCCCATGGTCTCACCCGCCCGGCCAAGCTGGCCGGAAACCGCGACTAGGGGCACTCAACCACGTGCGAAGACGCTTGTAACTAGTCCGAAAGGCCTACTCACCCGGCGTATCCGATGTGGACCGGATCGCGATGGCAGGAACCCGCCACCACGTGATGATCCACAATGGACGTCACAACCGCGGCCACTGTCTTGTCTCCGCTGCAACCGACTGTTGGGAGACACCAGTGAACGACTTCCCCGCCCCCGACCAAGGGCTGGTCGTGACGAACTTCCTGACCGTGCGTGACGTAAGGGTCTCACGGGAGTTCTACGCCGGCATCTTCGGCGGCCAGGTCATCCGCCCGGAGAACCCCGCCGTCGTCCGGATCGCGAACACCTGGATCATCATGAACCCGGGCGGCGGCCCCACACCAGACAAACCAGACATCACCCTGACCGCACCGGAACCCGGCGACCCCGTGTCGGCCTTCCTCAACGTCCGCGTCGCGGATATCGCCGCGTTCTACGCCGACGCCCGCGCCAAGGGCGCCGAGTTCCTCACCGAACCCCTCGACCGCGGCTCCGAGCTGCGCTGCTACCTGCGTGACCCCGACGGCTACCTCATCGAGATCGGCCAGACCACCGGCCTGCCGCACGGCGTCACGGCCGATGATCCACAGTAGACGGAACGGGCGGGTGAGACCACCCGCCCGTCCAAAGGACACCGGTTCAGGACGACTGCGACTGCAGGGCCCTGGACAGCTGCTCCCTGGTCATCCCCGACACGCCGGTCAGCCCGGCGTTGCGGGCCTGCGTCATCAGCTCCTCCTTGGTCGCCTCGCCGGGCCGCTCGCCCAGGTGCTTGGCGCGGCTGGCCGCGAAGGCCTTGCCCAGCTGTGCCCGGCGGTCGTCGTCCAGCTGCGAGCGCATCCCCGGCAGGACCTCGGATTCCTCCTCCTCGACGTGGTGGGTGACCGCGTCGACGATCTTGCCGAGCAGCTCGTCGTACTGCGAGCTCTCCGGGTCGGTCTGGGCGAGCTTGGCCAGCATCTGCTCGGCCTCGGCGTGCTCGTGCTGGCTGTGCGCGATCTCGTCGGCCTCACCGGCCTCCTTGGCGGCCACCGGGTAGACCTCGGCCTCCTCCGCCCGGCTGTGCGCGGTCAGCAACGCGCACAACACGGGCGTCAGCAGCGGTCGTTTCTCCGGGTGCTGCTTGAGTTCCCCGAACAACCGCTCCACCTCGCGGTGGTCCTGCATGATCAGATCAACGACGTCCACGGCTGTTCCTCCTGTCGATGAGCCGCTCCACGTCAGCGAATACCCACGCCGTCCAGGTTCAACCCATCAGCTCCGGATGCGCAGCGCGTCGACAATGCCCACCGAGGTCGTCTTGTTGACGATCTTGATGGTGTGGTTTCCGTTGGCCAGCCCGGTCTTGGTGTAGACGACCTGCTGGCTCTGCCGCGGCCCGGGGACGAACAGGTTCACGTTGGCCTGGAAGGCGTTGTCGATGTAGACGTCCACGTTTCCCATGTCCCCGTTGCGTTCTGACAGGTAGTCCACGCCGGTGCCGGTGAACGTGTACTGCGCGGTGGCGCCGACGGTCTCCGAGTGGTGCACGTCGTCGTTGAAGTCACCCAGCCCTCGGCCGGTAGCGGCGTGCCAGTTCGCGTCGTAGGTCAGTTGCGTGTCGTTGACCACGGGGTTGTTCGTGGCACTGATGCCGAGCGTGGAACTGGTGTTGGCCAAGGGCTTCGCGTCCTGGTTGGCGGTGCCGGAGAGCGTGACGTGCGTGTACGAGTCGAGCTTCTTGGCGGTGCGTTCCACGACGTAGCTCGTTCCAGCGGCGGTGGCGAAGGCGATCTCGGTGGCCGAACTCGTGGTGATGATCGCGTTGTCGGACAGCCGCCGGACCTGAACCTGTTGTGTTCCCCAAGGGTTCACCACTCTGGCCTGCTTGCCGTACAGGCTCTTCACGCCGACGTACTTGACTTCGCCCGCCTCGCGTTCCGAGCTGACCAGGAAACCGTCCTTGGCCAGCAGGGTGAACTTGCCGACGAACGTGGAATCCGTTGGCACCGCCGGGAAGACGCGGATCTTGTCGTTGTAGCTCTGCAGCAGCGCCTCGTTCAACGCCGACAGGTGCACTCCGAGGTACTCGAAGACACCGTTGGTGTTGCTGGTCAACCCGTTGGGGAAGTTCTGGTACTTCTGCAGCATCGTCCGCATACCCTGGAAGGTCTGGTCACCTAGGCCAAGCCGGGCGGCTTGCACGGCGTCATTGGCCCAGACGTTGCCGTACGGGAACGGCCGCTGGTTCCACGTGTTCAGCGCCGTCTGGTAGTCCGGGGCGCCGATCCCGGTGACGTTGTACGGCCAGATCAGTTCACTGGCAACGTTTTCGCCGTTCTTCGTCGCGGTCAGCGGCGGTTTGTGGGGCAGGTAGGCGCCATTGGCCGACGGATAGGCGACGAGGTGGTCGAGGATGTTCTGCCACTGCCCGCGCAGGTTCGCGTCCAGGCCCAGGGTCTGGCTGGTCTGGATGGTGATCGGGAACAGGCTGCGCACCGCGGCGAGATCGGTGATGGCGTTGGGCACGTTCCAATAGGTCTCGTGCGCGTTGGAGCTGGCCATGAAGTAGGTGTTCGTGGCTGTGTCCAAGGACAGTTTGGCGGCGTAGAACTTCACGACGTCACGCATGAACGGGTACGCGGTGTTGCGCAAATAGTTGCTGTCATTGGTGTACCGGTACTGCAGGTACATGTTGAACGCGGCCTCGTAACCAGTGGACAGGATGTTCTTGGTGAAGTCGCTGTTGACCGTGCCGCGTGCGTTGCCGTCCCAGCCCATGGTCTCCGGAACCCACAGCCCGTCGATGCCGTACCGGGTGCTGGTGGCCGCTTTCAGCACGGTGGCGTTGCGGGAGTAGAGATTGTTGAACCGAGACAACAGGTCGACATGGTTGGACGCGAGGAACGAGTTGTAGACATCGCGTTGGTTCCAGTACCAGTACCCGTTGCTCCACTTGGTGTTGTCGCCGGTCGAGCGGAACACGCCGTTGATGAAGTGGAACGGGTAGTCGCCGTAACCACCGGCGGCGATCATGTAGGTGGCCAGGTAGTAGACGTTCTCCAGATAGTCGGCGTCGCCGGCCCGGTTCGAGTACTGGACGAACGAGCGTTGCCAGAAACCGTGCCACCAGTTGCGGTAGCTCGTCAGCGTGCTGCCGTATCCGGTGGCTTTCACCGCCGCGAGTTGGTTGCGCGCCTGGGCGACTGAGTCGTGGCCGGGTGCGTTCAGTCGGCCCGAGGCGGTGAACCAGATGGTGTAGCTGGATGTCGGGGTCAGGGTGACGCGGACTTTGGTGCCGTTGACCACTTGTGTGGTGTAGTTCGCGCCTTCGACCGTCGCGGCGAACGTGTAGCCGAAGCCGCCCGGGTCGGCCTGCCCTCGGCTCAGCCCGGCGACGCTCGCGTCCGCGAAGGTCGACACCGTCTTCCACGTGGTGAGGTTGGGTACGTCCGCGACATTGGTGACGGTGGCGGGATCCCACATGCTCAGCTCGAACGAGACGGCCGACACGCCGGTGCGGGCGTCGTCGACGTGGATGCCCATCACCTCGGAGTCCGGCGAGCCGAGCATGGTGACGGTGCGGTTGTTGTCGTACTTGGTGGTCAACGTCCCGTCATACAAGGAAAGGCGTTGCTGGAACGTCGTGTAACCGGAGTCCATCGCCGGGGTCGTCGCCAGGTTGGCCAGCCCGGCCGCGTAGGTCGACTGCTCCGCGAGGTCCACACCGGACACTTGCGCGGTCAGCCCGTTCTGGCCCCACACCATCGCGCCGGTGCGGCCGTTGCCGACGGTCAGTCCCCAGGCGGGGTTGGTGGTGGGACGGTTGTAGACGATGTCGTGCTTGGACAGGTACTTGGCATAGTCGACGTCGAGAATCCCGCTGCTCGGGCTGAGCGCGGCGTCCGTTGTGGACGCTGCCGCGGTGTTCGCCGGAACGGCGGCGCTCAAGAGCAACAAGGCGAGTGCGACCGGGAGACGAGACAAGCGTGACGGAGACATGGCTGTACACGGACCTCTCGTGACCAACGACGGCGTCGTTGCAGGGGCGGATGAGCTAGTCCATGAAATACATCGGATGTGTTGTAGCGCATACAATCATCCGTGTCCAGTCCCCGCAGGTCGACAAGAGTCAGCCCCAGACGCTCCCGAGATTCATTGGATCTTTATCGGTGCAGGTCAGAGCCAGTCGCGTTTCCGGAACAACGCGAACAGACCGGCCGACAGCACCAGGATCACCGCGGTGGACACCCAGAAGCCGGTGACGCTCTGGAAACCCGGATAGGGCACGTTCTGACCGTAGAACCCGGTCACCGCCGTGGGAACCGCGATGATGGCCGCCCAGCTGGTCACCTTCTTCATGATGATGTTCAGGCGGTTGCCCTGGATGTTGAGCTGGGTCTCGCGGATGGTGGTGACCAGGTCGCGCAGCGACTCGGTCCACTCGGAGGCGCGCAGCACGTGGTCGTAGACGTCCTGGAAGTAGGGCTGCATCGCGTCGTCGACGATCCCGAGGTCCCGCCGCATCACCGCGTTGACCACCTCACGCATCGGCAGCACCACCCGGCGGATCTTGACCAGGCTCTTGCGCAGCCGCAGTGACCGGCGTTGCATCGCGGCGAACTGCGGCTGCTCGTCGAAGACCAGGTCCTCCAGGTTCTCGATCTGCTCGTCGAGGGCCTGCACCGCCTCGAAGTGGCCGTCGATGATGTGGTCGAGCAGCCCGTGCAGCAGGAACCCGGTGCCGCTCTTGGCGAGATCGCTCTCGTTGTCCCACCGCCGGACCACCGCGTCGATGTCGAAGCCGTCGTCCTTGCGGACGGTCACCAACGCGTTGGCCGTGACGAACACGGCGATCTCGGATGCCACCGCGACGCCGTCGTCCGGGTCGAACCGCACCGAATAACCCGTGAGGAACGAGTGTGAGCGGTAGCGGTCCAGCTTGGGTCGCTGGTGCTCGTGGATCGCGTCCTCCACCGCGAGGGCGTGCAGGCCGAGCTCCTCGCTGATCGCGGCCAGATCCGCCTCGCTGGGCTGGCAGAAGTCCAGCCACACGGTCGTGTTCACGTCCGCGAGCAGGTCGGACACCTCGGCGACCGGGAAGTCCTCGGCGACGAGGACCCCGTCGCGGTACGCCCTGGTCTGTGGCATCACGAACTCCCTTTGCCGGCTGTGTACCCCGGCCGCGTCCCGGCAAACACCGTCTACATCGGATCGGCGGGCACCGCCAGCAGGTCGACCACGTCCTCGGCCCGGTGGGCGGTCCCGAAGGCCTCCCGCTGCCGGTCGGCGCCGCCGCCGGAGCCGTGCAGCCTGCTGATGACCTGTTTGGCGAAGTCGAAGTCGCCGTGCTCACGCAGAACCGGTGTCAGCGCACCGAAAAGATCGTCGAGGACCGCTGTGGCCGGCAGCAGGTCGCCGGTGCCGGGATGCGGGCATCTGCCGCGCAGGCCGTCGCGGGACGCGCGCCAGACCTGGCCGCGCAGGACTTCGTTGGACAGCATGGGTGCCGGTTCGTCCTCGTTCAGCGCGACATGGGTGAGACCGCGGACGAGAACGGCGAGCAAAGTCGCCTCTTCGGCGGTGGTGGCCACATCGGCGATCCGGAACTCCAGCGTCGGCTGCTTCTCCGACAACCGGATGTCCCAGTAGACCATGCCGCGGTCGAGGATCGCCCCGGCGCGCAGCCACCCGTCGACGATGCTCTCGTAGTGGTCCACCGAGTCGAACCGGGGCGGCGGCCCGGCGGACGGCCACTGCGTCCACTGCTGGTAGCGCCAGCTGCAGTATCCGGTGTCGATGCCGCCCTCGATGGGCGAGTTGGCGGTGATCGCCAGCAGCAACGGCAGCCACGGCCGGACGTGGTTGATCACCTGGATGCCGGCCGCCGGGTCCGGCATGGCGACGTGCACGTGGCAGCCGCAGGTCCGGACCGTCCGCGGGGTCGCCCCGAAGTGGTCGGCCATCCGCTGGTAGCGGCCCTCCAGGGTGATTCCCGGCGGGTGCTCCTCGGCCATCGGGACGGTGCCGCTGGGCACCAGCCGCAGCCCGCGCCCGGCAGCGGCCACAGCCAGCTCCCGGCGCAGGTCCTGCACCTTGCTCAGGACGTCGTCGTGCGTGCGGCAGATGCCGGTGGCCAGTTCGACCTGGGACCGGTCGAGCTCCCGCTGCAGTTCGCCTTCCCGCCCCTCGGCGGACTCCACGATCTCGCCGGCGCGGCCGGACAGGTGCCCGGTGGCGTCGACGACGAAGAACTCTTCCTCGACCCCGAGGGTGAGCGCGTGCTTCATGACCACGTTTTCCCGGCGCGAGCGCCCCGAAAACACGATCAGTGGCCCGCGGCGGCGCGGTGCTGGAACTCCTGCCAGGCGGCGGTGCGCAGAGCGGGGTCGGTGAGCAGCTCGACCGCGGTGCGGCCCAGGGCGTCGGCCGCGGCGAGCATGACGTGCCGGCCCCGGCCACTCGCCGCCGCTGCGGCGAACTGTGGGGTGTGGTCGGACTTGTCGCTGTCCACAATGGCCACGAACGGGTGGATCGCGGGCACCGCCGTGCTGATGTTGCCGATGTCCGACGACCCGAGGAACACACCCGGCTCGGGCGGCGTCATCGTGATGCCGTGCCGGGCGATGTGCTGGTCGAACCGGGCGCCCAGCCGTTCGTTGGGCCGGAAGTGCGCGTAGGGCTCCCGCACCTGGTCCACCTCGACCGTGATCGCGGTCGCCGCCGCGATGCCCTGCGCAGCCGCGGTCACCTGGCCGATCAGCGTCTGCAGGGCGCCGGTGGTGAGCGCACGCAGCCCGAACCGGCCCTCGGCGAGGTCGGGCACGATGTTGGTCGCCTCGCCGCCGCGCGTGACGATGCCCTGGATGTGCGACCCGGCCGGCAGTCGTTGGCGCAGCGCGGAAAGCGTGGTGAACAACTGGATCAGCGAGGCGAGGGCGTCGATTCCCTCGGCCGGGTTGCCGGTGGGGTGCGCGGCCCGCCCGTGGTAGGCAATCCTCAGCTCTACCTGGGCGGTCAGCACGGCCCATGACCAGTTGCGGGTGCCGGGGTGGAACATCAGCGCCGCGTCGACGCCTTCGAACAGCCCCGCCCCGAGCTCGATGATCTTGCCGCCACCACCCTCCTCGGCCGGTGTGCCGATGGCGAGGATCGTGCCCGCGTGCCCCGCCGCCTCCCGTGCGGCGATGGCCGCACCGAGGCCCGCGGCGGCGATCAGGTTGTGCCCGCACGCGTGGCCCAGCCCCGGCAGGGCGTCGTACTCCAGCAGCAGCGCGATCCGCGGCCCGCCGCCGGTACCGGCCTGGGCGACGAAGGCGGTCGGCATCCCGGCCACGCCCCGGTCGACCGTGAAGCCGTCCCACTCCAGTTCCGCGCACAGCCGGTCGGCCGCGTGGTGTTCCTCGAACGCCGTCTCCGGGTCCGCATGCAGTGCGCAGGCGACATCCCACAGGCGGTCGGCCATGGCAGATCCCATGACCACAGTGGTGTCCGGTAGGGGGCCGGTCAAACCTGGGACAGGTTAGCCGGAATGGGCGGATTACCAGGCCGCTCTCGTGGGTATGCCGCCAGTGGATCGGTTCATGGCGCAGAAAGGCCCGACTGATGACTGAGACCCGCCGACAGGTGAACAAGACGGCCAAGGCAGTGGCCCAGAAGGCCGAGGAGGTGGCCGACACCGCGATGGCCAAGGCGGAGAGCGTCAAGGACGTGGCGGCGGCCAAGACGAACGAGGCGATCGGTGTCGCCGCGGAAAAGGCAGGCGAGGCCATGCACGCCGCCGCGGACAAGGCCGCGGAGGTCTCCGTGCAGGCACAGAAGGCGACGCAGGAGACGATCGACAAGATGCCCGAACCCATGGCCCAGTTCGTGGACCGGGTGATGGCGGCGGCCAGGCAACGGCCGATCCCGTTCGCGATCGGCGCGTTCTTCGCGCTGATGATGGTGCGGCGCTTGCTCTTCGGGCGGCGGTCCTGATGCTGAGGCTGCTGTACCGCCCGTTGGGCCTGCTGTTCGGGGTGCTGGGCGGCCTGCTCGCCAACGCGGTGTTCAGCTCCGTCTGGAAGCGGCTCACCGGTGACGCGGACGCGCCCAATGCGACTGACCAGGACCGCGGCTGGCGCGAAGTGCTTGCCGCGGCGACCATCCAGGGCGCGGTCTTCGGGCTGGTGAAGGCCGCCGTCGACCGCGGCGGCGCGGCCGGGTTCCGCAAGGCCACCGGCGAATGGCCGGGCGACAAGTCCTCGAAGACCGGCGACTGAACACCCCTCCTGCGAACGGGCGGCACTCCATCAGTGGAGTGCCGCCCGTTTGCCGTGTCCGGCCGCGGGGTACTTCCGGCGTGTCCTCGAGGAGGAGATGTGATTCGCAGGCTCGCGCTGGTCGCGGTGGTGGCGAGTGTGGCAGCCGGGTGCGCGGGCATCGGCACATCGCCCGGCGACACGCCCAACGTCCTGACGACTATGGGGTTCGGGCTGCCGGACGAACACGCGACGGCCCGGGTCGAGGTCTTCCGGCGCAAGTATCCGGGCATCGACCTGCGCGTCAACGAAGGCGCGTTCGACGAGCAGCAGTTCCTGTCCTCGGTCGCCGGCGGCGAACCGTCCGACCTGGTGTACGCCGACCGGATCAAGCTGGGTGGTTTCGCCGCGCGCGGCGCGGTCCAGCCGATCGACGACTGCCTGCGGCGCCACCACGTCGACATGTCGGTGTTCCGGCCGGCCGCGGTGCGCCAGGTCACGACCGACGGCCACGTCTACGGGCTGCCCGACTTCGCCACCGTGCGCCTGCTGATCATCAACAACCCCGCCGCCCGGGCCGCGGGCATCGACCCGGCGCGAATGTCCACAACGGACTGGCCTGCGCTGCTCGCGGACACCCGCGTGCTGACCAGGGTGACCAACGGACGGTTCCAGCGGATCGGGTTCGACCCGAAGCTGCCCGATTTCCTGACGCTGTGGGCGAAGGCCAACGGCGTCGAGCTGATCGACCCGGACGGCCGCCCGGTGCTGAACGATCCGAGGGTCGTCGAGGCGTTGCGGTTCGCCACGGACCTGGTCCGCGCCCAGGGACCCTACGCGTCGTTCAAGGCGTTCCGTGACGGCTTCGACGAGTTCGGCGCCGGCAACGAGTACGCCAAGGACCAGCTGGCGGCGATGCCGATGGACTCGTTCTACATCAACACGCTGGCCACCAACTCACCGGACGTGGACGTCACCGTGAAGCCGTTCACCGACCGCACCGGCGCGCCGTTCACCGAGCTCGGCGGGCAGGCGTGGGCGATCCCGAAGGGCGCGCCGCACCCGGACCAGGCGTGCGACTTCCTGGTGACCATGACCGCCAAGGACACCTGGGTGACGGCGGCCCGGGCGCGCCGGGACGCGCTGGCCGCCAAGGGCCGTCCCTACGGCGGCACGTTCACCGCCAACCGCGAGGCCGACGCGGAGATCTTCTCGACGGTCTACCGGCCGAGCGGCAACCGCATTCTGCAACAGGGGGTGCCTGTGGTGTTGTCCTTGCAGGAGAAGGCGTTCGCGCTGCCACCGAGCCCGGCGGCGGCGGATCTGGTCCGCGCATGGCGGTCCGCGTCCGTCCGGGTGCTCACTGGTGAGCAGACGCCGGAGCAGGCACTCGCCGATGCCCAGCGCGAAGGCGATCTGGCGCTGCATCGAGTGGCGGGGAGGTAGCGGCATGGCCCGGCGCCGGGGCGAGACGCGATGGGCGTGGACCTTCCTGTCCCCCTGGATCATCGGCTTCCTGCTGTTCACCGCCGGACCCATGCTGATCAGCCTGGTCCTGTCGTTCGCCCGCTACGACATGCTCAAACCACCGTCCTTTGTGGGCACCGACAACTACCGGGAACTGCTCAGCGACCCCAAAGCCGGCACAGCGCTCTACAACACGCTGCTGTTCACCGTGCTGCACGTGCCCCTGCACATCATCCTCGCGCTCGCGCTGGCGTCGCTGCTGCGCCGCGCCGGCCGGGCCGGCGGCTTCTTCCGCACGGTGCTGTACCTGCCGGTGATGACGCCGCCGGTCGCGCTGGCGGCGATGTTCCTGTTGCTGCTCAACGGCCAGACCGGCGCCATCAACGAGGTGCTCGGCTGGTTCGGTTTCACCGGCCCGAACTGGACCACCGACCCGGTGTGGATCAAACCAGGACTGGTGCTGATGAGCCTGTGGACCGTCGGCAGCACAGCGGTCATCTACCTCGCGGCGCTCAGCCGGGTGCCCGCGGAGCTCTACGAGGCGGCACGGCTGGACGGCGCGAGCGCGTGGCGCCAGTTCTGGCACATCACACTGCCCGCCATCAGCGGGACGGTGTACTTCACCGTCATCGTCACCACGATCGCCTCGCTGCAGACGTTCACCGAGGCGTACGCGATGTTCTTCGGCAACAGCCAGACCGCGGACAACCAGGGCGACTCGGCGCTGTTCTACGTGATCTACCTGTTCCAGCAGGCGTTCGGCTCGCTGCGGATGGGTTACGCGTCCGCGCTGGCCTGGCTGCTGTTCGCGATCATCGCCGTCATCACGATCATCCAGGTGCGGCTGTCGCGCCGCCTGGTGTACTACGAAAGCGAGCCGCGATGAGCCTCGTCGAAGCCCCGCCCGCGGTCGTCGCGGCGGCCCCGGAACCGCAGCCGCGGCAACCGCGTCCGGTCGGCACCGGCCGGGTCCTGAGTATCGGCGCGCTCGGGGTGACGGCGGCGGCGTTCGTGTATCCGTTGGTGTGGCTGATCGTCTCCTCGCTCAAGGACCGCGCGCACGTCTTCGACAACGCGTTGATCCCGCGGCCGCTCATGCTGAGCAACTACGTCGAGGTCTGGCAGGCGGTTCCGCTGCTGTTGTGGATCGGCAACAGCGTGCTGGTCGGGTTCGCCGCCGCGGCGGCCGCGACGCTGTCCAGCGCCGTGGTGGCCTACGGTTTCGCGCGGTTCCGGTTTCGCGGGCGCGGTGTGCTGTTCGGCCTGGTGCTGGCGACCATGATGCTGCCCGGCGCGGTCACGATGGTGCCGACCTACCTGGAGTGGCAGGCCGTGGGCCTGGCGACGACCCAGATCCCGTTGTGGGCGCAGAACCTGTTCGGCTCGGCGTTCTACATCTTCCTGCTGCGCCAGTTCTTCCTCGGCCTGCCCGGCGAGGTCTTCGACGCGGCGAAGGTGGACGGCGCCGGACACCTGCGCACCTTCACGAGCATCGCGCTGCCGATGACCCGGCCCGCACTGGTCGTCGTGTTCGTGCTCGAGTTCAAGGCGGCCTGGACCGACCTGATCAAACCGCTGATCTACCTGCGGCAGCCGGACTTCTACACGCTGCCGCGCGGGCTGAAGGCCGTGCTGGACCGGTTCGGCCAGGGCGGCGAGTCGCAGTGGGAGCTCGTGCTGACCGCGAGCGCCATCGCGACCGTGCCGATGGTCCTGCTGTTCCTGTTCGCACAGCGTTATTTCGTCCAGGGCATGACACTCGGCCGCTGAGGTTCGGCAGGCCATCCGGCGGGTACGCCTGAGTCCCCAAGGAGGCGGACATGACGCACACGGTGGACGGGCCGACCGACCTGTCGAAGCGGTCCTGGTGGCAGGTTCTGAAACGGACGCTGCGGGAGTTCCAGCGCGACAACCTGATGGACCTCGCGGCCACGCTCACCTACTACAGCATGATGTCGCTGTTCCCCGGGATCGTGGTGCTCACCTCGCTGCTCGGCCTGCTCGGTCCCTCCTCGACCAAGGCGCTGACCGACAACGTCCAGCAGATGGCGCCCGGCCCGGCCCGCGACCTCGTGCTGAAGTCCATCGGCGAACTGCAGAACAGCAGCCACCTGGCCGGCCCGTTCGCGATCGTGGGCCTGGTGATCGCGTTGTGGACCGCCTCCGGCTACATCGGCGCGTTCATCCGGTCCTCCAACGCCATCTACGACGTGGAGGAGGGACGCCCGGCGTACAAGACGATCCCGCTGCAGATCGGCCTGACCCTGGCGATCGTGATCTTGCTCGGCGTCTGCGCCATCGGTGTGGTGGCGACCGGGGGCCTCGCCGACCGGGTCGGGCACCTGCTGGGCATCGGTTCGACCGGGATCCTGATCTGGGACATCGCCAAATGGCCGGTGATCGCGGTGCTGATCAGCCTCGTGTTCGCGCTGCTGTACTGGGCGGCGCCCAACGTCCGGCATCCCGGCTTCCGCTGGCTCACCCCCGGCAGCGCCCTGGCCGTGGTGCTGTGGGTGATCGCCTCGGCGGGCTTCGCCGTGTACGTGGCGAACTTCAGCTCGTACAACAAGACCTACGGCTCACTCGCCGGGATCGTGATCTTCCTGATCTGGCTGTGGATCTCCAACCTGGCCGTCCTGCTGGGTGCCGAGTTCGACGCGGAACTGGCCCGTGGCAAGCAGATCGCCAGCGGTCAGCCGGCCGACCAGGAACCGTACCTGCAACCCCGCGACGATCCCGGCGACGGTCAGTGAGCCACGATTCCGTTGTGAACCAACGAGGTCAGCATGTCGATGGCCTCGTCGGCAGAAGGCGCTGAGCGCGCTGTCGTCCCGCCGGGTGCTCGTCCACCGGTCGCCAGCCAGACGTACGCGAACTGCAGCAGCATGCTGCTCACCGCCGACGCCAGCAGCGCGGGATCGCCCGCGAGGTGAACGCCGCGCTTGTCCAACTGCTCCAGGTGCTGGTGCAACATGGTGGTGTTGAGCCATTCCCCGAAACCGGCGGTCAGTTCTCCGTCCACCATGGACGCCTGGAACATCGCGACCATCACCGGCAGGTGCGCGGTGTAGGTGTGCCAGAACACCTCGATGTGCGCGCGTAGCTGCGCCCGGTCGGACAGGTCGTGCTCGTCCGCGGCGCAGTCCATCGCGGCGGCCCGTTCGGCCGCGTCGGCCCTGAAGTCCGCGATCAGCGCCGCCAGCAGCTCCTCCTTGCTGGCGAAGTGGTCGTAGAACACCCCCGCCGAGCGGCCCGCCTCGGCCAGGATGTCGGTGATCTTGGTGTTCAGGTAGCCGCGCTCGGCGAACAGCCTCCTGGCCGCCGCCTTGAGCGCGAGCACGGTCTGCTCCGCCTTGGCCCTGCGGATCGACCCCGTCATCGCTGCTGGTCCCCTCCCTGTCGTTGACGGCGACCGTAACAGGCAGTATAACCGAAACGAATTTCGCCGAATCTAGTTTCGGTTTCTGTCGGGGAAGGCACCAGCACATGACAATGACCGCCGTCCGCCCACCCAAGTCGGCCAGCCGGTGGTGGAGCCTGGGGGTAATCGCGCTGGCCCAGCTGATGGTGGTGCTGGACACCACGATCGTGACCATCGCGCTGCCCACCACCCAGCAGGCCCTGGGCATGTTGGACGCGAGCAGGCAGTGGGTGGTGACCGCCTACACGCTCGCGTTCGGTGGCCTGCTACTGCTCGGCGGGCGGATCGCCGACCTGGCCGGCCGCAAGAGGACCCTGCTGGCCGGGGTGGCCGGGTTCGCCGTGGCCTCGGCGCTCGGCGGCGCCGCTGCCAACGCGGGCATGCTCATCGGCGCCCGCGCGCTGCAGGGCCTGTTCGCCGCGGTCCTGGCGCCGTCGACGATGTCCCTGCTGGTCACGATGTTCGCCGACCAGCGGGAACGGGCCAGGGCGTTCGGCATCTTCAGCGCGGTGCTGATCTCCGGCGGGGCCGCCGGGCTGATCCTGGGCGGCGTGTTCACCCAGTACCTGGACTGGCGCTGGTGCCTGTACGTCAACGTGCCCATCGCGATCACCGCGGGCATCGGCGCCGTCCTGGTGCTGCCCGGCATCCCCGGTCGGCCCAGCGGCCGCATCGACATCGCCGGCGCGGTCACCGGTGGCGGCGGCATGGCCGCGCTGGTGTTCGGCTTCGGCCAGGCGGCCGGGCATGGCTGGACCTCCGGCCTGGTGCTCGGCACCCTCGCCGCGGCCGTGGTCCTCCTGACGCTTTTCGTTGTGCTGCAACACAAGGTGCGTCAGCCGCTGCTGCCGCTGAAGGTGGTCTGCACACGCAACCGGGTCGGCGCGTTCCTGTCGGTGGCGCTGAACTTCATCGGCACGTTCGGCGTGTTCCTGTTCGTCACCTACCAGCTGCAGACCGTCATGCACTACTCGCCTGTCCAGGCGGGCTGCGCGTTCCTGCCGCTGATGGTGATGAGCGCGATCACCGCGACCCAGATCGTCGCCCGCCTGCTGCCCAAGGTGCGGCCACGCACACTGATCGCGCCCGGCCTCTTGATCGCCGCGGTGGGAATGTTCCTGCTCACGTTCCTCAGCACGGACAGCTCGTACGTCGCGCACATCCTGCCCGCCGAGGTCCTGGTCGGTCTCGGGTCCGGAGCTGTCATGTCGCCGAGCCTGAACACCGCCACGCGTGGTGTGGTGCCCAGCGACACCGGCGTCATCTCTGCGTTCGTCAGCACCTCCCAGCAGATCGGCGCGTCGATCGGCACCGCGTTGCTGAACACCATCGCTGCGAGCACCACCGCGTCCTACCTGGCCGTGCATGTGACGGCCGGTCAGGTCGAGGGGAACGTGTACGGCTACCGGGTCGCGTCTGCGTGGGCTGCAGGCATCCTTGTCGTCGCAGCGGTTCTGGCCGCCGTCCTGATCAACACCCGCACACAGCGCGTCGGATGACGGGTGGGTGATGGTGGTGCGCGACAACGAACCAGGTGAACCGGGCCATGAGTCCCGCCGAGTCGGTTGGCCGGATACTTTCCGAATTTACCGTCGGCCGAACGGTGACGAGACGCGCCGGAAAAGAACCCGGTTCACGCACTGCTCCAAGGAGCCGGACGTGACGGTCACCGAAATCGGGCCATGCACGTGGTTACGAACGGCGTCAGTTAGCGGTCGCCCGCGAAGAGCTTCGACCCGCCACGTCGCCGCTCAGGCTCCCTGCGCTCGGCGCGGCGTTCGCTGCGGCGGTCATCGCCGCGGTCACTGCCGCGGTCGTCCTCGTCATCCGGCAGCTGCGACCACACCGGGCCGTCCGGGCGGCGCCGGTTGCGGCCGGTGGCGAACCAGAGGAAGAAGATCGCGACCGCCACGACCATCGGCACCAGCGTCAGCGCCACGATCATGTCCAGGCCGTCCGAGTCGGACATCACCATCATCGGCGTCGGGTCGTTCAACGTGCCGAAGTCGACCATCCCGGTCGCCTCCAGCAGCGTCATGTGCCGGTTCACGATCGTGTTCGCGGTCGTGGCGAACTTGCGGATCTCCGGGTCCGAGGTGGACGTGCGCGCCTTGGCGATCACCGGGAAGATCAGGCCGTGCGCCGCCCGCAGGCGCTGGGCGAAGACCGAGTCGAACTGGGTCCCGGAGGCCTGGGCCATCTCGGTCAGCCAGCTCTTCTGGTTGTCATAGGGCTCGGTCGGCAGCTTCAGGTTGTAGGTCGCGGCCAGTCCCTCGACGACCCCCTGCAGCATCAGGTGGTCGGACGCCATGGTCTTGCCGGCCTCTTGGACCCGGGGGTTCGAGGACTTCTCCTGGGCCATCTGCCCGGCGGGCATCTCCCACAGGTTGGCCATCCGGACCTTGATGATCAGCTCGGTGTCGATCGCCGACAGCGGCGGGGCGGACTGCGCCGCGTTGGCCACCGCCGGGACCGAGACCATGAACAGCGCGAGCACGAGCGGGATGAGAAGTCGTTTCACGGTGTTCATCCTGTGTCCGGGCCTCCGAATGAATACGGACTACTGAGCGTCGTCGCGATACGACCGGGTTCGGGCAGGACCCGGTCGCTTCACAGATGGATACGGAGCGGGCGGGCCGGCGGTTCAAACAAACGTTCCGCCGCTCATCGGATCTCCCCCGTGGTTCCCGGCCACCGGAGAACCCGAGGTCAGGACCCGAAGGCCGGGCACGGGCCCAGCTTACAGTGGATCATGAACGGATCCGCCCGGGGCATGCGGTCCCGATCGGGCCGCCTGCACAGGTGGTCTAGTCCCGGCAACCCATCGTGTCGCCGATGCGGAGAGGCCACCACCTTCGCGGAACGCGTTTTGTCAGACCCCCTGAGTAACGTACCGCGCATGGCACTATCGGTTGCAGAGCGTGAAAAGTTCCTGGCGGAGCCGCATATCGGCGCACTGTCAGTGGTGGAGAGACCCGATCGTGCGCCGCTCGTCGTGCCCATCTGGTACTCCTACACACCCGGCGGCGAGCTGTGGGTACGGACCCAGCCCGACTCGAGGAAGGCGCGGGCGATCGCGGCCGCGGGCAGGTTCAGCATGATGGCGCAGCGAACCGAACCGACCGCCCGGTACGTCTCCGTCGAGGGCCCGGTGACCAGGACCGCCGCGGACACCGAGGAGCTGGCGCTGGAGATGGCCGAGCGGTACCTGCCGCCGGACAAGGCCGCCGAGTTCGTCGCGTTCGAACGCGAGCAGATCGGCACGTTCTTCGCCATCTACATGCGACCGGAACACTGGTTATCGCTGGACATGGGGCCGGCCTGACCTCCAGGCGCCGAGACAGCGGTGAATGCCGTGACCGAAGGCGGTGTGCGTGCCGGCCTGGCTTGACTTGAAGCCGCGTTGAGGTTGTCCCATGGGGGCATGGAGATCACGGGGCTGGGGTGGCTGGGCACGCGGACGGCGCGGGCGGAGGCGCTGGTGGCGTTCTACCGCGATGTGCTCGGATTGCCGTTGCGGCACGAGGAACCGGGCTTCTGGGTGTTCACGTTGCCGGATGGGCGGAATGTGGAGGTGTTCGGGGAGCGGTGTCCGGGGAAGGGGCATTTCGAGACCGGGCCGGTGGCCGGGTTCGCGGTCCGGGATCTGCCCGCGGCGGTGGCCGAGCTGGAACAGGCCGGGGTGGAGCTGCTCGGCGAGCCCGGGCCGACCTGGCAGCACTTCCGCGGTCCAGATGGCAACGTGTACGAACTGGTGGCGGACCAGAGCATGTCCTGACCGCGATAGCCGAGGCGGTTGCACAAGACACGCTCTAGCTCCGGCTGTCCGATGTGGACCCTCGTCCCGGGTCCCGCTCGGGTAGCGGCACGGTGCGATGGCAGATCCGCACCACCTGTAGCGCGAACCGGTGGATGCGTGCGGCCAGGTCGGTGTCGCCGGCCGGCCGCGGGTCCTGATCGGACATCGGGAGGATCCTCTCTTCTCGTGGTGACCGGCACTCTGACCGGACAGCGGCCGTGGGTGTGACAAGTGGTGACAAGAAACGGCGGGCTGTCCGGTCAAGAGGGCAGACCACTCCCGGAGGTGAGGACGCCATGAGTGAAGCCGTGTTCGACCAGGTCCGCCCGCAGGTGTCCGGCATCGCCTACCGGTTGCTGGGCGCCGAGCAGGCCGAAGCGCTCGACATGGCGGTGTTGCTGCTGCTGGAGCGCCCGTGATGCTCGGCACGATCGAAGCGAGCGCCAATGGGATCGAACGCCTGATGATGGTGGTCAACCCGACAAACTCACCGGGTTCGCCCGGCGCGTCGAAGGCGCCAGCTATCGTCCACAGTAGACTAAACCAGGAGCAGCACACCACCGACAAGCAGCGCAACGACTTTAACGCCCTCAAGCGCCACATACGCGATATGCGCATGGGATCGGGGTGCGTCTTCGCCGGCGAGGACGCGATCGGACCGTCGGCTCAGCCGCGGCCGGACCAGCGCGACCTGGATCACGAGCATCAGAATCGCCGCACACAGCGGGATCAGCACGTCAACGGGCGGCGCTGCGGTGATGAGCGTCACGACGATCACGAGCGCGAGTACGGCTTCGATGGTGTTCAGCGCCCGGAAGACGATCCGGCCGATCCCCAACCCGAGCGGCACCGTCACGCCGGGCGCCCGGAACTTCAATGGCGCTTCGACAAAGGAAATCGCTAGCACCATCCCCAGCCAGACGAACGTCACCGCAACCGCCACACTCACCGAGACACCTCCGAGGGTCGATCCCGCCACCCGGAGTCTACGTCCGCCACAAAACCGTAGCCCCAACAGGTGCAAGCCTGCCCGGCACCGTCCACTATGGACACAAAAGTCGGCCGGGAGGCACCGCCGCTCAGCCCTTGACGGCGCTGGGATGGCGCAGGTGGGTGCGTGCGGCGATCTCTTCGGCGTCGAGGAAGTCCAGCATCGGCACGTCCGGCGCGCACAGCATGCACACCACGAACTTCGCTTCGATGTCATCCCGGAGGTTCGCTGCCTGGTAGTGCACGACCTCGCCGCCGGGCTCCCAGAACGCCTCGCCCGCCTTGATCGGGTACGGCTCCTCGCCCTCCAGCTCGAACAGCATCTCGCCCTCGAGCATGTACCCGAACACCGGGCCGGAGTGGCGGTGCGGGCCCGATCCGGGGTCGCCCGGGGGGATGGTCACGGTCGCGACCATGGCGGCGGCGCCCGCCGGGATCGCAGCGGCCTGGTGCAGCAACATGTCCAGCTTGGTGGTGGACATTCCAGCGTTTGGCATGCCTCGAACCTACTTCGGCGCACCACGATCCCGTGGTCCAGTCACGCCGCGATTCCGTGGGCCAGCGGACGATCGCGGGAACCAACGGGCCATCCTCACCGACTCTTGGGACACGAAGCCATTCGTACGTCCACTGAGGACATCCGACGGTGCTGCCAGCCTCCGCGTGCGCCACGCATATCACTGACAAGACCCCGGGTCCCAGCCGGTCGGCGTGGTGACCGAGTGCGAAATGGACACCGTGGCAGGGCGGCCGCGGTTCGCGTTCCGGCTCCCGAGGCGATGGCGGTGGCCCGGGCGGCGCGCCCGGGCCACCAGCCGTTAGCTCACCGCGTCCAGCAGCATCTTCGCCGCCACCGTCGTCCCGTCGGTCCGGATCGCACCCGCAACGGCCTTCGCGCGGGCCCGGACCTCTGGGCTCAACGCCACGGACAGCGCGGCCGACAGCGACTCCATGCTCGGTGTGGGGCCGTCGTAGAGCACGCCAATGCCCAGGTCAGCGATCCGCCGCCCCCAGATCGGCTGGTCCACGATCTGGGGAATCACCACTTGGGGCACGCCCGCGGCACTGGCCGTCGTGGTGGTGCCCGCGCCGCCGTGATGCAGGACCGCGGCCACCCGCCCGAACAGGGCCTGATGGTTGACCTCCCCCACCACCAGGCAGTCGTCCCGGTCGTCGATCGCAGCCAGACCGGCCCACCCACGGCCCAGGATCACGCGGCGCCCCTGCGCCCGGATCGCCGGGATCACGTCTTCGGCAATGCCGGTCGCCCCGCGCAGGGCCATGCTGCCAAAGCCCACGTAGACCGGCGGGTCGCCGGCCGCCAGGAACGCCTCCACCTCGTCCGGGAGCGGGCGGGAGTCCGGCAGGATCCACGCGCCTGTCTGCACGACGTCGAGGCTGAGCAGGCTCCGCCACGGCCACAGGATCGGGTCCGCGGCCAGCCACGGCCGGTCGCCGAACACGTAGTCGCGGATGTTGTTCACCGGCGGCAGGCCGATCGCGGCCCGATGGGTGTTCTCCGCCTCGCCGTACAGCTCGGACACCCGCAGGGCGTCGTACTCCCACAGTTTCTTGACGTCCTTCTCCCCCTCCGGGGTCGGCGTGCCCGGCCGCGCCGCCGACGGCGGAAGGTACGGCGAGGGCAGGCCGACCGTGTGGAAACACGCGAACACGTACGGGATGCCCAGTTTGTCGGCCACTGACCGCGCGCCGACCGGGATCAGCCCGGTCGCCACCAGCGCGTCACAGTCCTCGCCGAGCTTGAGCAGGGTGTCGTACCGCGCCGCGACCAGTTCGGGCGCGAGCTGGAACGCGGCCCCCGCCGAGGGCGGCCGCTCACCGAGCACGATGGAACGCACCGTCGGCCCGAGCGGCACCAACGGCACTCCCACCCGGTCGGTCAGCGCCGTGAACTCCTCGTCGGCCGGTGCGGCCAGCACGGCCTCGGCGCCGAGCTCCCGCAACCGCGACGCGAGCGCCACCAACGGCTCGACATCGCCCCGGGAACCCCACGTCGACAACAACACACGCATACTGCGAATCCCCCAACCACCTCGTGTTTTTCATTTCGGCGGGCGATTGTGCAGCACATCCGGGGTCTTGCCGCAAGCCCCCCAGTGCGCTATATGTTGAAGTGGGGAGAGGGAATGTTCTGCGGGCCGCCCCGAAAATCCGTCGCCCGAGCCGCGAAAGCGACCTAGCCTCGGCTGAATGGATCTGTCCACCATTGCGGTGCCCCATACCCACACTCACCTCAAGCCGTTGCTGCCCGCGGCGCCCGCCCGCGTTCTCGAGGCAGGCTGCGGCCGCGGCGCGTTGGCCGCGGCGCTGGCGGACCTGGGCTACGAAGTCACCGGCGTGGATCGCGACGCGGACATGGCCGCCGCGGCCAAGGAACGCGGAGTTGCTGTCATCGAGGCCGACATCCGCGACGTTTCCGGCGAGTACGACGTCGTGTTGTTCACGCGTTCCCTGCACCACGCCGAAAGCCTGGACGATCTGCTGGCGCACGCGGCCACATTGCTCGCTCCCGGCGGGCGGCTCGTCATCGAGGAGTTCGCCTGGGAACGGGTCGACCAGGCCGCCGCGCATTTCCTCTACGACACCCTCGCGATCCTGGTCGCCGCGGGTCTGCTCGACGCCGAACCGCCGAAGGACGACCTGCTCACCGCCTGGGTGGACGGCCACAATCACCTCCACCAGGGGTCCGCGATGCTCGAGGCGCTCGGCCGCGTCGGCTCCGACCTGACCACGGTGACGACGAGCATCCTGTGGCGCCTGGTCGACGGACGCGGCGCGACCTGGACCGAACCCGCCCGCGCCGCCGACGTCCTCAACGCCATGCGTGATGCCGAGGAACGCCGTCTCGCGGCCGGCATGCTTCCCCCGGTCGGCCTGCTCGCGTCCGTCCGCTGCTAGCTCTTCTTGCTGTCACGAAACTCTCCGGCGCGAACTGGTTCCCCGCCCCACCACCACTTCGTCCAGGAACAGCAGCGCCAGGATGATCCGGATCACCAGCGTCACAGCTTCGCTCCATTCTGGACGGTCAGCTCGGCGAGGTGTTCGGCGAAGGTGTGCTCGCAACGCGGCGACAAGGAACCTGGATATCGATGTCAAGGTCCACTGTCAGGGCCGGGCTGCTGGAGTCGCTGCCCGGCGCCCGCGGCGGGTTCCGGCCGGCGGCCAAGGCCTGGCGGCAAACCCTTGCCGCCCAGACCATCGCGCACATCAAGGCGGAGGCGGAGCGCAACGCCCCGGCCATCGCCGGGGTCGCCCGCCGCGCCTACGGCCGCGATCGACCCTCAGCACTCGAGCCGGTTCCAGAAGTCCGTTTGTGAGCTGGTAGCGGTTGACAAAGCATGGCCGTAGGGCACCCGGGAACACCGCAGTCCTCGTCCGGGTCGGCCATCCCGTGCTCGAACTCGTAGTGGAAGCACACGTAGTGCATCCGCTCGAACACCTCGTAGCGGGCACGGTTCACCCGCACCGGCACGCCACACCGGCGGCACAGCAGTTCGTCCGACACGGTCAGATCGTCGCAGGCCGTTGGCTCAGCCCAGGATCTCCTCGCCGTTGAAGACGCCGAGCTCCTCGCGGTACAGCTCCAGGCCGACCCCGTTCGGGTCGCGGAAGTACACGCTGTCCTCCACGCCGCGGTCCGGCCCGAGGTAGTCGATCCCGGCCTCCTCGAGCTTGCGCTTGGCGGCCTCGAACTGCTCCGGCGCCACCGAGATGGCCAGGTGCTGCACCGCGCCGATGGTCTCGGAGAACGGCGGGTGGTCGTGGCCGGGGAAGTCGAAGAAGCCGAGCAGGTTGCGGTTGCCGATGTCGAAGAAGAAGTGGCTCGACCCGGCGTAGTCCCGGTTCTCCACCAGCTCGACCAGCGGGAAGCCGAGCAGGCCCTGGTAGAACCGGATGGTCTGCTCGACGTCCTTGCAGATCAGCGCCACGTGGTGGACACCGCGCACGGTGGTGGCCGGGCGTTCGCCGATCGGGCGCAGGTACTGCTCGCGCAGCTCGTCGCGGCGGGCTCGGATGTCTTCCAGCTCTTGACCCTGTGGTTGCGGCACGGCTGCTGAATCTAATCGCCCGGGGTGGACGGGTCCACCGGACACAGATGACACAAATTTCTGTCATCTGTGTTATGTTCAGGGGGTGCCGACCCCCGAGGAGTACGCGTTCCTGGACCGCGTCGCCGACTTCTACGCCCGCGAGTACCGGTTCCCGCCGGTGGCCGGCCGCGTGCTGGGCTACCTGCTGATCTGTTCGCCGCCGGAGCAGAGCATCGCGGAGCTGGCCGAGGCGCTGCTGGCCAGCCGCAGCGCGATCACCGGCGCGGTCACCCACCTCGCCGGGTATGGCGCCGTGGTCCGCACGCGGTCGGCAGGGCAGCGCATGGATCACGTCACGCTCGACCCGCGCGTGCTCGACCCGACCGGCTTCGCGGCGACCACGTACCAGCAGCAGGCAGCGCTGGCCCGGGAAGCCTTGGCGCTGCTGGCAGAGGGCCCCAGCCCGCGGCGCTCGATGATCGAGGAGGGCGCCGCGTTCTACGACTTCCTCGCCGAGCGGATGCCGGCCCTGCTCGACGAATGGCACGACCGCCGCAAGAACCTCCCCTGAAAGGCGGATCCAGCATGCCGAAGGATCCCCCCGGGTTACACACCCTCGACCACCCTGGCGGCAGCCCTGCGTTGCTGATGCTCAACGGCGCGTTCGGCACGGTGCGGAACTGGGACCGGGTCGTCCAGCGGCTCGCCGGGAAGTACCGCACCGTGCGGTTCGACGCCCGGGCGCGCGGAAAGTCGGGCACGTCGGCTGACTACTCCGTCGCCGCGGCTGTCGAGGACGTCGGACGGGTCATGCAAGCCACCGGCCTGACGCGTCCGGTTCTGGTCGGGTGGTCGCACGGCGCCACACTCGCGGTGCGATACGCGGCCCAGCACCCGGACCAGGTCGCCGGACTGGTGTTGATCGACGGCGCCTACCCCGTTGTCTCGTTGGACGAGGCGGCTCAGGAGCGGGCCCGCGCGCAGTTCCGGCGGCTCGGCTGGATCATGCGAATCTTGGCGATGTTCGGCCGGTCGGCGCGGCTGTCCCCCGATGAGGCTGCGGACGTGGTCATCGAGATGGACCAGGTGAACGGCTCGCTGGGCGCGGACTTCGCGGCCTTGCAATGTCCGGCCGTGTTCGTCGTTGGCACCGGCGCGCACTCGGGCGCTACCGCGGAGGAAATGAGTACCCTGCGCGCGTCAGTCACCGAGGCGACGGCTCGCAACTCGCGCGTATCGGTGTTCGCCACGACTCCGTGCAACCACGTGCAGATCCTTCGCAAGGCCCCGGACATCGTCGTTGCCGCGATCGACGCTGTCGTCCAGCAGTCCTAGCGTGCCGCTTCTCTTGCCGTGTCAACGAATCGGTCGATCCAGGGTGATCGGCGGCCCGCCGGCCACACCACCAGGACCCGATACGGCGTCGCGTCGGACACCTCTCGGTAGGCGATGTCCGGCCGGACGTTGACCGCCGCCAACGACGCCGGTACCAAGGCCACCGCCCGCCCCAGCGCGACCACGTCCAGCAACTCGGCCGTGTCGCTTACGACCGGGCCATCCGGTCGATCCGGATGGCCCAGCCAGTAGGCATGATCCACGACGTTGGGATCGCTCCACTGTGGCGAGGGCTCGTCCCTGACGTCGGCTGTGGTCAGACTCGGGTGTGTGGCGAGCCTGTGTCCCACCGCCAATGCTGCGAGACGCGGTTCGGTCGCGACGAGTTCGATGTCGAGGTCGCGGCCGTCGACACACGCGGCGATCGCCAGGTCCGCGCGGCCGTCCCGGACCATGTCGGCCTGTTCGCCGAACCCGCTCGGCACCACCTGGATCTCGGGTGCGTCCGGGTCCAGCCGGAACCGTTCGCGGACCTGGAGCAACAGCCGGGTGGACACGCCCGGCTTCGCGGTGACCACGAGTTCGTGCCCGGGCTGGCCTGCTTGCCGCGTCCGGCGGACCGCCGCGTCGAGGGCACCCAGAATCACCGCTGTCTCCTTGAGCAGGACTTCACCGGCCTGGGTCAACGCGAGCCGCGGGCCGCTGCGGTCGAACAGGGTGACACCGAGGCGGCGTTCCAGCTGACGCATGGCGCGTGACAACGGCGGCTGCGCGATCCCGAGTCTCGCGGCCGCTCGGGTGATGTTCAGGTCCTCCGCGACGGCACGGAAGTAGCGCAGTTCGCGGATCTCCGGCTCCGGCATACCGCCAGGGTATGGGGCGCCACCGGATCGGTCTTTCCGTCGCGGCCCAAGATGGGCTGAAGTGGACCGCATGAACGAAGTCGCACTGGTCACCGGCGGCAACAAGGGCATCGGCCGGGAGATCGTCCGCGGGCTCGCCGCGCGTGGCCTCACCGTCTACCTCGGCGCCCGCGATCCGCGGCGCGGGCAGACGGCAGTGGCAGAGCTGGCTAGCGAGAACATCCGCTTCGTGCAGCTGGACGTCACCTCCGAGACCTCCGTGCGGGCGGCGATCGACACGATCGAGACGGCGGCCGGGCGGCTGGACGTGCTGGTCAACAACGCCGGGGTCATGCTCGACTGGGGCACGCCGGCCACCGCGGCGCTGCTCCGGGAAACGTTCGAGGTCAACGTTTTCGGCGTCGTCACGGTGACATCCGCATGCCTGCCACTGCTGCGCCGGTCACCCAACCCCCGGATCGTCACCATGTCCAGCGGCCTCGGATCGCTCACCATGCTCAGCGACCCCACCAGCCCGCTCCCGGCGCGGGGCTTCCTCGCGTACAGCTCCTCCAAGGCCGCCCTCAACGCCCTGACCGTGACCTACGCCAACGCCCTGCGCGCCGACGGCATCAAGGTCAACGCCGTCAGCCCGGGCATGGTGCCCACCGACCAGAACGCCGCCGCCCCCTTCCCCCGCGGCAACCGCACCGCCGCCGAGGGCGCCGCCGTCGCCATCCAGCTCGCCACCATCCCCGCCGATGGCCCCACCGCCACCTTCCACGGCCCCAACGGGACCATCCCGTGGTGACCGGTCATGAACCTCGTGGGGTGACGAGGCCGGATTCGTAGGCGAGGACGACGAGCTGGGCGCGGTCGCGGGCGTGGAGTTTGGTCATGGCGCGGTTGATGTGGGTTTTGGCGGTGAGTGGGCTGATCACCATGTGGTCGGCGATCTCGTCGTTGGACAGGCCTTGGGCGACGAGGATGACGGCCTCACGCTCGCGGTTGGTCAACTCCTCCAGTCCGATGTGGACGGTGAGGGGTGGGTGGGTGACGTAGCGGGTGATGAGTTTGCGGGTGATGGAGGGCGCGAGGAGGGCGTCGCCGCGCGCGGCCACCCGGACGGCGTGCAGGAAGTCCTCCGGCTGGATGTCCTTGACCAGGAAGCCCGCCGCGCCGGCGCGAAGGGCGTCGAAGACGTACTCGTCCAGGCCGTAGTTGGTCAGGATGACGACGTGCACGCAGGCCAGGGCCGGGTCGGCGGCGATCAGGCGGGTCGCCTCGATGCCGTCGGCGACGGGCATCTGGATATCGATCAACGCGATGTCGGGCAGGTGCTGCCGGGCCAGCTCCAGGCCTTCGCGGCCGTCGGCGGCTTCGGCCACGACCTCGATGTCGTCCTCGACGTCGAGCAGCGCACGGAACCCGCTGCGGATGAGCGACTGGTCGTCGACCAGCAGAACACGGATCATGACGCGTGATCCACCGGAAGCTCGGCGTGCACGGTGAATCCTCCCTCGCTGCGCGGCGCCGCGCGCAACCGGCCACCGAGGGCGGTGACCCGTTCCCGCATCCCCAGCAGCCCAACGCCCGGCGCCGGTGCTGTGTCCACTGTGGCCTTTCCGTCGTCGTCGACCCGGATCACCAGAACGTCCGGCTGGTAGTCGATCCGGATCGACGCGGTGGCGGCGTCGGCGTGCCTGGCTATGTTGGTCAGCGACTCCTGCACGATCCGGTACGCGGTCCGCCCGACCGCCGCCGGAACGTCGTCGCGATGCCCCTCGATCGTCAGCGTCGCGTCCAGGCCGGTGGACCGCACCCGTCGCACCAGGTCCGGGACGTGGTCGAGGCCGTGCGGCGGGTTGGTGTCGTCGTCACGCAACGCTTCGAGGGTCGCCCGCAGCTCCCGCGCCGCCTCGCGACCGGCATCCCGGATCGCCAGGAGCGCGTCGGGCACCGGTTCACCTCGCTTGCGGGCCACGTGCACAGCGGCCTCGGCCTGCACTTTGATCACAGAGATCTGGTGGGTCAGCGAATCGTGCAGCTCCCGCGCGATGTGCAGCCGCTCCTCCCCCGCCCGGCGCCGCGCGGTCTCCTCGCGGGTGCGCTCGGCCTCGTCCGCCCGCCGCTCGGCCTGCCGCAACGCCTCACCCGCCGCACCCGCGGCGATCAGCCACGCCAGCTCAAGCGCACCACGGGCTTGCGCGAACGCCTGTCCCGTGTCGTGTAGGCCCGCAACCATTGCGGCGAAAGGAAGAGCGGCCAGCATCAGCACGCTCGCCACGATTGTGGTCACGCGGTGCCCCGCCCGCACGGCGCTGTACACGGCGATCAGGTACGCGACCGCGGGCACGTCGAACCCGGCCGCCTGGTACCCAACAACGCACACCCCGGTGACCACCAGGACCGCAATCGGAGCACGGCGGCGCGCGACCAACGCCAAGCCACCGACCGCCAACAGTCCGCAGCCAAGTGGGTCCAGGCTGGTGGGGACGTGCTTGGACAGCCCGGTGACCACGAGGATCGCCGCCACCCCGACGGCGATCGCCCAGTCCAGCAGACCCCTGCGCATGGGCGAACACTAGCCGGAGACCGGCCCCGGCGACTCCTGCACGCGGATGACCGCCGGACTACCACGAACGCAGTACTCCCCCGGCGGCTGCCACATCCGCGGCAGCACGAAATGTCCGCGGCCGCACGACGACCCGCCGCAGCCCTCGCCGACATGATCTGTCCACAACGAAAGGAGCCGATATGTCCATGGCTGCCGCTGCCGTCGACACCTTCGCCCTGACCCCCGGCCGAATCGTGGGCACCCTGGGCGCCTTCGCCGCGCTCGCCGGCGTGGTCGTCGGCTGGCGCGCGTTGGTCCGCCGCACGAGAAAGCAAGCAATCGTCGCCCTGGTGGCCGGGCCGACTGGGATGGTCGTCGGCGGGCTGGTAGTCGCGCTCGCCAAGGGCGGGCCCGGCACCGGCTACGGGATCGTCGGCGGGTACGCGGCGCTCGCGATCGGCCTGGCCGCCACCGTCCTCGGCTGGCTGGCGCTGACCCGCTCACCGGGGTACCGCAAGGAGGTTTCGACCAAGTAGCGGCACCTGTGCCGCCCCACCGTTTGCGCCTCGCACCGCAGTGGTTCCCTGCTGTCGCAGGGGTGACTCATGCTCGCCACTTGGCTTCCCACGCCTGCCAACGACTGTACGTTGGCCGGTGGAGCAAGGTTGCGGCTGGCGGAGCGTCGCTGAAGGACGGCAGGGACACCTGATCCGGTTCGTAGTCGCTGCACCAGGACACGGCGTTGTGTGACGGTCAAGGTCTGGCTGGTGATCGCGATCTGGGCAGTGCCTTGGTGGTCGCCGGTCAGCCAGGTGACCCCGCTTGCTGTGCGCATGGCGACGGCACCGTCGCCGAACGGGTAGTAGCGGGTGCCGGTGACGGTGCCGCTGGCCGAGTCGAGACGGAGTTCCTGACCGCCCAGATACAGGATTGTGCCTGTGGGGTCCTTGCGCAGCAGGCGAGCGCCCCCGGCGTCGTAGATGAAGGACGTGTCCTTCTTCCCGGGTTCGGTGACCTTGCTCAGGCGTCCTTCAAGGTCCCAGTCCAGGGTCTGGTTGCTCGACCCGACCTTGCGCCGTGTGGTGTTCCCAGCCGCGTCGTATCCGAACTCGTCCAGTGTTGATGGTGCCGGCGGGCGCTGTGTCTGGACGGATTGCAGTGCGTGTCCGGTAGGTGGGTACGTGTAGGTCCGGACAGTGTCGCCTGCCGTAGCGTGCCCACGCGGTTGCTGGAAATAGCTAAGACATTCCCTGATCGGGTGCCCTCCGACAAAGGACCATTCGGAGCATTTCAGTCACTGACATGTCACAACTCGTGACAGCTTGCGGACGGCAGATGAACTTCTGGTTCGCGGCAACAGCCAAATGCGCGACGTTCGGCGACATCTTCAACGATGACGCCGAGATCAGCACCTGGCTTGCGCAGACACAGATGCACAGTCCGCGTCCAGAATGTGGGCCAAATGCCGTGTAGATGTCTTGCCGATATCGCACACGGCACACCTCTCCTCAGGTCCGTACCTTACGGCGGGCACACAACGCGGACGTCGCCGCAACGCAGATAGCCCTTGATCAGGGGTTTTCAGAAGCCTGCAAGAACTCCGTCCAGGTGGGTCCGGATGGTGCAGGTGAAGGATCTCTTCGGCGAAAGGACGTGTATGAGCACGACGATCGAGACCGCGCCGCAGCCGGCGTCCATGGAGGAGTTGCGTGCGCTGGTGGAGGCGCAGGGTGGCATCAACGTGAACGACCTCCAGGACTATGCGGAGGGGTGCTGGACCGGGTGCTGATCCGGTAGTGCACCGCGCCGGCGTCGCTGGGGTGTCCAGCGGCGTCGGCCCGATTCATGGAGGACGTCACGATGGTGTTTCCTGGTGTCGAGCACTACGTTCCCGCCGCGGTTCAGCAGGTGCTCGGGCAGCGGCTGGCCGGCCGCAGTCCCGGGGATCTGCGCACGCAGACCGAGGAGTGCCTGAAGTTCCTGATCATCGCGTCGGAATGCGTGCCGATGTTCATCCCGTTGACCCGTGAGGCCGACGAGGTGTGGCACGAGCTGATCCTGCAGACGCATTTCTACGCGGAGCTGTGCCGCGCGCTGCCGGGTGGTGCGTTCATCCACCACCAGACCGTGGAGATCGAGGACTACGCGGCGGGCCCGGCCAACCCCAACCTGTTCGACGAGTACATGTTCTGGATCCCCGCGTATATCAGCCGGTTCGGCGATTTCACCGAGGAACGCGCCCGCTACTGGAACGTCGTGCGGTACCTGCGGGACAAGCACGGGCTCACCTTGGCCGCCATCAACGCCGCCGGCCGGGTCCCGTGTTGACGGCCCCCAGCCCGGACCTGACCGTATTCGACCGCCAACTCCCGCCCGTCCTGCACAGCGCCGTCCTCGACCGGCTGGCCGCAACGCCATGGCACCACTATCCGCTGCTGGACCCGGAATTGCGCGAACGGGTGGCGGCGCACTACGGCGTGAGCGCCGCGAACGTGCTGCCAACCCGAGGATGCACCGAAGCGCTGGAAATGGCCGTACGCCACACCACGCGACGCGGCATCTCCTCCTTGGCCCTGCCGTGGCGGAGTTGGTATGGCTTCGTGCCTCTCGCCGAGCGCGCCGGACTCAGCTGGACCCACTACGACGTGGGGACGCTCCCCGAACCCGGGCACATCCCCGTGCTGTGCACGCCGAACAACCCGACCGGGCACGTCATCGCCGAAGCCGACCTCGCCCGGCTGTGCGCCGAACCGGCGATTGTCGACTGCACCTATGACGACCTCAGCGAAGACCCGGTGTTGCCGCGGATCGGGCGATTTCTCAATGGTGAAGCCATCTTCTGCACCAGTCTCGCCAAGTCGACCGGGCTGGCCGCAGCGCGCCTCGGCCTGCTGTTCGCCGCCGCCGGGATTGTGGCGAAGATCGAGGCGGAGGCAGGTCCGCACCGCCTTGACGCGTTCCAGTTGGCGGCGCTGGACACGCTGTTCAGTGTGGACGGACTGCGGGCGTGGCAATCCATGGTCGATCACGTGCGGGCACAACGTGCGGCGTGCGCGGACCACATCCGGACGTTGTTGCCGTGTGGCACTGTGACCGCCGCCGTCGGCACCGTCGTCTACGTGAGCTTCGACCCCGATTGTCGCAACCACGTGCCGGGTGTTGTCGCGGCAACCGAGGCGACTGTGTTTCCCATCGAACGGGTGCTGCGCGTGCGGGTCACCAAGGCGACGGTGAATGCGTTGGCAGCACTGCGAAACAGGAGTTCGTGATGCGCCTGGCGAGCGAGTCCCTGTTGATGGAGCTGGCAGACCGGTTCTACGTGGGAGTCACCGGCGACGATGCGTTGCGCGCCATGTATCCCGACGCCGACCTCACTGCGGCCGCCCAGCACCTCGGCTGGTTCCTCGTCGAGTTCTGGGGCGGCCCGATCACGTACTCCAAGGCCCGGGGCTACCCCAGCCTCCGGATCCGGCACCTGCCCTTCCCGATCACCGTGGAACTGCGCGACCGCTGGCTCGCTCACATGCGCACCGCCATGGCCGAGGTGGCGATCGACGAACCGGACAAGGCGAAGCTGTGGCGATGGTTCACGGCGGAGGCCGAAGCACTGGTGAACCTACCATGACCGACGCAGAGCAGCGGGCGGATTCGTTGCTGCAGAAAGGAAAACTGAGGCAGGCAGCAGAAGCGTACGCGCAGGCCATGGACTGCGCCGTCCGACAGTCCCCAGTGGACACAGAGCGGTTGCTCGGTCTACGCCACCGCCTTGGCTGGACGTTGTTGCGGTCCGGTCGCATCGACGAGCTCATCGCGTTGTACGAAAGCAATCGGGCGCCTTTCGACCATCACACCTGGCGTGTCCTCGGCGATCTCTACGTGCGGACCGGTCGCTTCGAGGAGGCACTGCACAGCTACGCGACCGTGCTGGACTGGGCTCAGCGGCGGCTCGTTGCCGAGTACCTGGCCATGGTCGTGCTCGCCGGTACGATCGGCCGTCTGCTGCGGCGAGGCGCCCCGATGACCGGGCTGACGTCGTTGCGCCGCAAGCTGTACGGCCTCGCCAAACTGCACCGGCGCAAGTCGATCGGCCTGCCGCTGTTGTGGACGTGCCTGGCCGAGGTGCACGACGCGATGGACCAGACCGGCGCCGCCGCGGCGTTCCGGGAGCGGTATCTGGCGTATTGGCAGTGGTATCTCGGGCCGGACCACATCAGCGTGACGAGGCTGAAGGCCGCCCACGAGCGCGGAGGTGGCGCATGCATGAGTTCGTGCTGACCCGGTCCCCGGCCGACAACCGATGCCTCACGGAATCCGCCCGCAAAGCGGTCCGGGAGGACGGCGGTTTCGTGCTGCGCAACGCCTTGCCCGCGAAGTCCGTGCTGCGGCTGCGGGACGAGCTCACCGCGTCGTTCTCCCAGGTGTCCGGCGAGCCCTGGACGTGGCGGGATCTGCGTCGCCACGCCACTGCCGACAAGCATCTCCTCGGGCTGCGACGGGCATTGTTCGCGTGTCCGTCGAATGCCGATTTGTTCCGTCATCCCCGGCTGCGCTCGTTCCTCGGCGGGGTGCTGGACACCAGCGAACCGTTCCTGCACCCCCGCCGGTGGTTGCGGTTCAACGAACCCGGCGGCGGCCTGAGCAAGTGGACCACGCCGCACCACCAGGATTACCGTTTCGTGCAGGGCACACCGGACGTGCTCACTGTGTGGACGCCTTTGCACGCATGCCATACCGGCGGCATCCAGGTGGAACTCCGTTCGCACCACGATGGTTTGCGGCAACTCGGCCAACGCGGTCAGAACAACCACCTTCCGCCCGCGCTCGGCGTCGACCCGGCCAACCTTGCCGAGCCCGTCTGCGAAATCGGTGACGTTGTGGTGTTCCACAGCCTCGTCGTGCATGGCACCGCCGCCAATCCGAGCCGGTACAACAGGATCTCGGTGGACGCCCGGTTCCAGCATCCCGGCGATCCGATCACCAGCGAGCAGCTGATCCCAGCCGTTGCGCCGCAGGACAAACTGCCCATTGGCGTGCCTGGAGTGGACGATCCCCGGCCGTCGGAGTGGTCCGGCGACCCAGGAATGACTGTGCCCGGCTCCATGCCAGTGGTCCCAGCGAACGACTTCACCTTGAACCGAACCATTGTTCCCTCCCGGTTCACGCAATGACCGAAGTGGACGACTGTGCTCGCGCGGTGAGCGACGGCCTCACCGGGTGCCGCCTGCTGCCGGACCGGACCACCGACGAGATCCGTACGCAGGTCCGGGAACTGGTTCGCGGCCTGGTGATCGCCGCGGACATGGGCGGCCTGCTGCTGCCATTGTCGTCCGAGCTGGACCAGATGTGGCTGGCAATTCTCGCGGAACCACTACTCTGGCAACAGGTTCAGCAACTGCTTCCGTCTGGTGTGGACCTCGTGCACGTCCGCAGCACAACAGCCGACCTCAGTACGCACATGCTCGACTGGATCGAGCGGTACCGCCACCGGTTCGGCCCGGTCCCGCCCGAGGTGGCCGGGTACTGGCCCGTGCACCGGTATCTGGAAACCCTTCGGCTGTCATGAAGATCGACTACCTGTGCCGCGGAACCGGCTGGGCGCACGCGGCCCGCTCCGCGTTGATCGTGCCCGCATTGGCCCGTGCTCCAAGGGTTTCGGAGTTGGCGATTGCCGCGACTGGCAGCGCCGTCGACTACTTCGCGATGTCCGGCACGACGTGCCACGACTTGAAGGTTCCCGACTCGCTGGATCACTCGGGGTACGCCGCCTACCGGATCCGAAAACATCTACGGGCCCGTAAGGCGCACGTCGTTGTGTCTGACGAGTTGTGCCTGGCGCCGCTGGTGTGCGAGGTGCCCTGTGTGCTGATCGTGTGTTCGTTCCGGCATTATGACGCCGGACCCGAGGCGTTCGCCGCCGCGGACCGGATCCTGCTGGCGGGCTGGGCGGAGATGGAACCGATCCCCGAGGCGATCCGCCGGAAAGTGACCGCGATCGGCCCGATAGTACGCGTGACCAGCGAAGACCAGCCGACCGCGCGCCGGATTCTCGGCCTGTCCACGGAGGCACTGGTCGTCACGGCATCGTTCGGCTCGTTCCACCCCACGAAGCGTGAGTACTTCCGGACCACGCTGACACAGGTGATCACTGCGTGGCAGCACGCTCCTGGGGATGCGGTGCTGGTGATCCCGTTGACGCCCAGCATGACCCGGGACCTGCTGGGCGGGATCAGGCTGCCAGACAACGTCCGCTGCACCGGTCCGACCGATCGCATGGACCTGTACCACCGGGCGTCGGACACGGTCCTCACCCTCGGCGGCTCCACCACCAGCCACGCGTTGCGCAACGGCATCCCGACGATCGTCGTCAACCCACCCGCGGGTTCCATCGAGTCCCGCCACGCGACCTTCCTGGCCACCCACTGCGATTACCTGACCCGGACGAGCGGAACCGAATCCCCGCAGGACCTCTGGGCCCTCATCGCCGATAGTGCACACAAAACGGACGTGAGGCCGCCGAACCTGCGCTGGGGCGTCCCGGAGGACGTCCATCGCGCCCTCGCGCTTGACCACGGATGATATAACTAGAACACGTTCTATCCGTGCGCGGAGGTGGACCGTGAATGTGCCGACGGTGACTGAGCTGCTGTTGGCGCGCGCCGAGGACCGGGACCGCGGGTTGCGGTTTGAGGACGAGTTCTATCCGTGGGCCGAGCACGTTCGGGTTTCCGCGCGGTACGCGGCCGCGTTGCGGACGGCGTTGCGCCCCGATGTGCCGCCGCACGTCGGGATCCTGGCCGACAACGTGCCCGCTTTCTCGTTCCTGCTGGGCGCCTGCGCGTTCTCCGGTGCCGTGCTGGTCGGGCTCAATCCCACCCGGCGAGGCGAGGCCCTGGCGCGTGACATCCGGCTCGCGGACTGCCAGCTCGTGCTCGCCGAACAGAAGTACCTGCCGTTGCTGGAAGGGCTGCCCCTCACCGGGGTTGACATCCAGGAGCTGGAATCCTGGCCGATTCCCGCGACCGCACTGCTTGATCCGGTCCCCGCCAGCGGGAACGACCTGCTCATGCTGATCTTCACCTCGGGTACCAGTGGTGACCCGAAAGCGGTGCGGTGCACGCACGGCAAGATCGCGTTCCCCGGCTGGATGCTGGCGGACCGGTTCAGATTGTCCTCACAGGACACGGTGTACGTGTCGATGCCGATGTTCCACTCCAACGCCATTATGGCCGGGTGGGCGGTCGGGCTCGCCGCGGGTGCGGGTGTCGCCCTGCGGCGGAGGTTCTCCGCGTCCGGTTTCCTGCCTGACGTAAGGAAGTTCGGCGTGACGTACGCGAACTACGTCGGCAAGCCACTGTCCTATGTGGTCGCCACTCCCCCGCGCCCGGACGACAAGGACAACCCGCTGCGCCTCGTCTACGGGAACGAAGGCGCCGGCGCGGATCTGACCGCGTTCGCGCAACGCTTCGGCTGCAAGGTGATCGACGCGTTCGGGTCCACCGAAGGCGGCGTGGGCTTCTCCCGCACCGATGACACGCCGCCCGCTTCCCTCGGCCGCCTCACCGACGACGTGGCCATCCTGCACCCAGAGACTGGCCTGCCGTGCCCGCCCGCGAAGTTCGACGCGGAAGGCCGCCTGCTCAACGCCGAAGAGGCCGTCGGTGAGATGGTCAACACGGCAGGCGCGGGCTGGTTCGCCGGGTACTACCGGGATCCCGGAGCGGACGCCGATCGTTTGCGTGGCGGCCAGTACCACACGGGTGACCTGGCTTACCTTGATGCCGAAGGGTTCTGCTACTTCGCCGGGCGACTCGGCGACTGGCTGCGTGTCGACGGCGAGAACCTCGGCACCGCGCCGATCGAACGGATTCTCCTGCGGCATCCCGCGATCACCGAGGCCGCCGTCTACGCGGTGCCCGATCCGGTGACCGGCGACCAGGTGATGGCCGCCATCGTCACCAACGGAACCCCGTTGAGCCCCAACGAGTTCGGCCGTTTCCTCGCTGCCCAGCCGGACCTCGGCCCCAAACAGGCGCCCAAGTACGTCCGCACGATCCCGGACCTTCCCCGGACCGCCACGTTCAAGGTCGTCAAACGGCAACTGGCGGCCGAGGGGCTCGACTGCCCCGACGTGGTCTGGACACGCTCCACACGCGACTTGACCTACGTGACCCTCTCCATGTGACGATCACCCCACCATCTTCCAGCGGTGAGGAGTGAGTCGATGTCCGAGCTCGATTCGTGGGCGTTGTCCGAATTCGACGACGGTACCCACAAGTTTCCGGTCTACCGGAAGGGCGAGGGACCGGGCGTCATCGTCGTGCACGAAATACCCGGCCTCACCGACAAGGTCCTCGCGTTCGGGCAGGAGGTGGTGGACGCCGGGTTCACCGTCCTGATGCCGTCCCTGTTCGGCACACCCGGACGGCCGAAAACGGGCCTCTACACGCTGGCGTCGATCGGCCGGTTGTGCGTTCGCAGCGAGTTCACCAAGATCGCCCTCCGCCGGACGTCACCGGTCGCGGACTGGCTGCGCGCCCTGGCCCGCACGACGCACGACGAACTGGGCGGACCAGGCGTCGGCGCGCTCGGCATGTGTTTCACCGGTGGCTTCGCGCTGGCGATGCTGGCCGACGCGCCGGTCGTGGCACCGGTGCTCGCGCAGCCGTCGGTCCCGTTCCCCTTCGGCCGGGCCCGCGGCGCCGCCCTGGACCTGTCCGCGGCCGACCTCACCGCGGTCAAGGCCAAGACGGCAGCCGGCTGTCCGGTCCTTGGCCTGCGGTTCACGGGTGATCCAGTCGTCGGAACCCGGTTCGACACGCTGCGCCAGGAGCTCGGCGACAAGTTCATCGCGGTCGAGTTCCCCGGCAAGCAGCACTCGACCCTCACCGAACACCGGCAGCAGGAGGGCGTCGAGCGCGTGCTGGCGTTCTTCCGTGAACGGCTCACGACCTGATATGCGCCTGGCCGCAAAGCGCCATTGTTTCAGAGCGGAATTGCACGGCCCTTTCATCTGAATGTCTTTGCCGGTCAGCCGTTCGACGGCAATTGCCGACGTGCACAGAATTGGTGAAACCCTGGCCAAAAGGTGACGGATCTGGGAAGGTGTTGCCCGCATCGCACATTCACGATGGGGGTTCCTTGAAACGGCAATTGAACAGAAGTGCCGCCATTGTCGCCGCGCTGGCGGGGCCGGTTCTGCTGGCTTCGGTGTGCACGGCGTCCGCGGCCGACCGGACGATGATCGCCGACGCCCGGCCCGGCTGGGCGTCGGCGGCGGCCGACCGCGGCGCGCTGGATCCAGCGTCCACTGTGGACGACATCCGGGTGTACCTGGCCGGACGCGATCCGCGGGGCCTGACGGCCTATGCCCTGGCGGTCTCCGATCCGCGCAACGCCGCCTTCCGCCACTTCCTGACCGCGGCGGAGGTGGCCGATCGGTTCGGCCCGGCACCCGCACAGGTCGACGCGGTGACATCCTGGCTGAAATCAACCGGACTGACTGTCACCAACGTTGACAAGCACTTTGTGAGTGCGAAAGGCACTGTGGCGCAAGCACAACGCGCGTTCGACGTGACGCTGCACAACTATGCCGACGCCACTGGGTTGCACCGTGCACCCGACGGCCCGGTCACCGTGCCCGCGCAGCTCACCGGCGCCGTCCTGGGCGTGATCGGCTTGGACGACCCGGCCATGCGCCAGGTCCGGCCGCAGCACACCGAAGCCGTTGCGGCCACCAGCGACCCGTTCGGCCCGCCGGGCGCGATCTACCGCGCGGAGCCGTGTTCGGACTACTGGGGCCAGAAGCAGGCCACCGACCGGCCGCCAGTCGACGGCCAGGTCGTGCCGTGGACGCCTTGTGGCTATGGGCCACAGGAACTGCGGAAGGCCTACGGTCTGGACCGCAGCAAGCTCACCGGCAAAGGCGTGACCATCGGCGTCCTCGACCCGTACGCCTCGCCGACCATCGAAGCCGACCTCGCGGCCTACTACAACAAACACAACTTCCAGGGCTTCCGGCCCGGTCAGCTCAAGCAGTACACGACGCCGGGTGGTTCGCCGGTCTGCTACGGCAGTGACGCCAATGTCATCTACCCCGAAGAGGCGCTGGACATCGAGGCCGCGCACACCATGGCGCCGGACGCGGACATCGCGTACATCGGCGCCAAGGACTGTGAGACCACAAGCCTGATCGACGCGCTGAACCGCGCGGTCGACGAGCACCTGGCCGACCTGGTGACCAACTCGTGGGGAATCGGGTCCGAACCACCCGCCGACTCCGTCCGGCAGGCCTTCGAACAGGTCTTCCAGCGGGCCGCGGTGCAGGGCATCGGGATCTACTACTCCTCCGGCGACGGCGGGTACGAGGACCCGGCGACGCCGATCGGCCAGGCCGACGGCTCCACCCGCAAGCAGACCAACTACCCGCCGGAAAGCCCTTGGGTGACGGCGGTCGGCGGCACCAACCTCGGTCTGGACCAGTCCGGCAACCGCGTCGTCGAGACGGCCTGGAACGTGGTCCGCTCGACCATGACACCCGACGGCACCGGCTGGGCACCCGCGCCTCGGGACGGCTACCCCACCGCGTTCACCGGCGGATCCGGTGGCGGAACCAGCATCCAGCACCGCCAACCCGCCTACCAAGCGGGCGTCGTGCCGGCCAAACTGGCCACCACCCTCCCGGACGGCAGCACCTCCGCCTACCCGATGCGGGTCGTGCCTGATATCTCGGCGCTCGCCGACTCCAGCACCGGCATGAAGGTCGGCTTCACCCAGCTCGACGTCGACGGCGTGGCCCGGTTCCACCAGACCCGTCTGGGCGGCACCAGCCTGTCCAGCCCGCTGATCGCCGGAATCCAAGCCCTCGCCCAACAAGCCCAAGGCGCCCCCATCGGGTTCGCCAACTTCCAGCTCTACACCCGATACGGCACCCCCGCCTACCGCGACATCGTCGACACCCAGTACAACCTCGCCCGCAACGACTACACCAACCCCCAAGACCCCACCAGCCCGATCGTGAAACGCCTGTACAGCACCGGAATCAACGGAGCCCTCACCGCCACGACCGGCTACGACAACGTGACCGGCCTCGGCGTCCCCGGCACCAAATACGCAGAGTCCTACAGCCACTGACCCAATGCCGGCGAACCGGACGGCATTTTCCGCTGGTCGACGGCCGCCTGGTCGGCGCCGACAGCCGCGGCGGCGACGCGTGCGGCGACACCGGTGGCGAGATCTACGGTGACCTCATCTCCCAGCGGTCCTGGATCAGAAGCGTGACCGGCGTCTGACCCAAGTTCCAGGCGCGACCCGCTGGCCTGGCTCCGCACGGAGCCGGGCCAGCGGTGTTCCGCGGATCAGGCCGACGTCCCAGATGCCGCGGAACGCCTCGATCCGGGCCAAGGCTTGCGGATCGTCGATGACGTCGGCTGGGGACTTCACGGAATCGACGACACCGAAGGTGAATCGGGACCAGGCGCTACGGCCATCGGCTCCTGAGACGGCATCACGCCGCGGGGACGAGCACCCGCCCTTCGCTCAGCTTCAGCTCGTCGCCCTGCCACCGCTGTCGCAGTAACCGGTCGTGTGACACCACGACCACGGCGCCGGGGTAGCCGGCGAGCGCGGTTTCGAGCTCCTCGACCAGCGCGAGCGACAGGTGGTTGGTCGGCTCGTCGAACAGCAGTACGTCCGACTCACGCACCAGCAGCCGGGCGAGTGCCAATCGACGACGTTGCCCGATCGACAGCGCGCCGACCGGGGTGGCGAAGTCGGCTTCGCGGAACAGGCCCAGCGACGCCAGCTTCTCGGCGTGGTCGCCCGGCCTGCCTTCGGCGAACGCGCCAAGCACCGTTTGCTTCGGGTACCGCACAACGGTTTCCTGCGGCAGGTAGCCGACGGCACCATGCCGTGTGACGGCGCCGTGCTCGGGTTCGAGCCTGCCTGCCAGCACGTCGAGCAACGTCGTCTTGCCCGCGCCGTTCGGCCCGGTCACGAGGAGGCGTTGTCCCGCGGTCACAACGAGTTCGTCCACCTGCAACCGGTCGCCGACGCGTGCGTCGGTCAGTTCGAGCACCGCGCCTTCCCGCACCGCCGCGTTGAGCGATGCGTTGAGGTGCAACGGTTCCGGTGGTTTGGGCACGGGATCGGCCCGCAACCGCTCCAGTTGTTCCGAGGCACTGCGCACGCGCGTCGAGATCGACGCCTGCACGCGCCGCCCGTAACCGTTGTACTTGCACTTGTTGTGGTCCTTGATTGCCCGGCCCGGGGCGACGTTGTACGCCGTCGTACTGCGCCACTCCGTCCAGTGCGCGATCTTGCCGGTCCATTCCGCGTACGCCTGCTCCCAGCGCTGCCGGGCGGCCCGCTTCTCCGCGAGGTAACCGGCATACCCGTTGCCGTAACGGCAGATCGCGGCGCGGTCACCGTCGACCTCGACGATCGCGGTGACGACACGTTCCAGCAGCAGCCGGTCATGCGTCACCACGACCAGCGTGCCGCGGTGGGCCCGCAACCGTTCTTCCAGCCACGTCAGCGCTTGGTCGTCGAGGTGGTTGGTGGGCTCGTCGAGCAGCAACAGTTCCGGCTCGGCCGAGAGCACACCCGCCAGCGCCAGCCGGGCGCGCTGCCCGCCGGACAACGTGCCGAGCCGCCGTTGCCTGCCGATGTCGCCGATCCCCAGCGCCGACATGGCTGCCTCGACGCGAGCGTCGGCCGAGTAACCATCCCGCAACTCGAACATCGTCAGCAGTTCGCCGTAGGAGGCCAGCTGTGCCGGGGTGGCGTTGCCGAGCGCCCGTTCCGCGGCCGTGATCTTCTTGTGCAGCAAGCGAATCTCGACGAGTGCGGCGTCGATCGCGTCGCTGACGGTCGCGTCGTCCGGCAGTGCGAGCACCTGTCCGAGGTGCCCGGCCCCACCTTCCGCGACCACCGTGATCTCACCGTCGTCCGGGGTCTCCTGCCCGGCGATCAACCGCAGCAGCGTCGACTTTCCGGAGCCGTTTTCCCCTACGACACCAAGCTTTTCACCGGGGCGGACCGTCAGCGAGACGGCGTCGAGCACCCGGCGATGAGCGAAGGTCTTGCTGACCGACCGAAATGTGAGCTGACCTGACATGCGACCTCCAGGCGGCACAACCGGAGTTGAGCCCTGCCCTCGAAGAAGACGGAAACACGCGGGCGCACTGCGCTGAAGATGCGCGGGCCACAGGCGTGTGGATCGGTGATGTGTCCGTCAGTAGATCACGTCAGTGATCTTGCCGTTCGGGGCCACGACATGTCAAACGGAATAAAGGTCACTCGAACATGGCCTCGTACCCGTAGTTCTCGAAGAACAGGTCCAGGTCGGCGTCGAGCTGTTCGCTGCGCCGCAACGCGACGAGCTGGGGCATCAACTCGGCCACGCCGCATGCTCGCCACAGGGGTGCGTTGTTCACGTGCCCGGCGATGATGTCGGCCACACGGGTCGCCGCATCCGTCTCGGACTCAAGGCTTTCCATGTATTCGCCCGTCATGGCACCCGGGATCAGCAGCCACCCGGCGAGATCGACATCGGGCAGGCTCGCCGGATCGACCGCGGGCCACGTCCGCCACACCCCCGTGCCTTCCGCTACGAACTCGTCCGGCGTCGCGAGCTCCATGACCCGCTCGGCCGCCTCGCTCCGATGGCGGCGGACCACCAGGCGGCTACTCCCGCCGAGCAGATCGGCCAGCTCACCCAGACGCGCGGCCACCCACCCGGCGAAGTCCGGTTCATGCATCAGGGCCTGGGCCAGCGCGTCCAGGGCCTGGCGGTCATAGTCGGTGGCCTGACGTGGCGGCGAGGTCACCCCGAAGCCGGGAGTCGAGGGAAGGCCGGAGGTGGCCAGCTTTTCCGTACTGCCGGGCTCTTCCGCGCTGAACCAGATGCACGCCTCCTGGAACCAGTCGCGCGCATCCGCCGCCGCCTCCGACGACTCGACCTGCCTGACCCGCCCGGACCACTCCCCCACCAGGAGAACCGACCGCGTCACCTCGCCATCCAGGTCAGGGTCCGGATCCCGGCCAAACATCTGGAGCGGGTCTGCCGGAAGCTCGGTGCGAGTGATCGGTTGACTCGGACAATCAACAACCTACACGGGGAGAACAGGCCGTGACCCGGCCATGCCAGGGCAGGTCCTACGACTACCAGCGGTGGACAGACGTCGCTGCCGGGTCGGCCCATCGGCCCGGCCGCACAATCGAAAGCAGTTCGAACCGCACTATCGTGGCAACGAAGACGTCAGTGCCGGGTCGAGGTACGGCGTCACGTTGCGGAGGGCGCGGTCGACGTATTCGTCCTTTTCGCCGACGGGGGCGACGTAGTGCATGGCGGTCTTGGCGGCGTCGAGGCTGTGGAGCTGGGCGATGGTCCAGGTGGCGAGGTAGGTGGCGGCGAGGCAGCCGCCGGCGGTGGCGAGGGTGCCGCGGGCGTAGAAGGGCTGGTTGAGGACGGTGACGCCGGCGGCGATGACCCAGGGCTTGGTGGTGAGGTCGGTGCACGCGGGGATGTCGTTGAGCAGGCCCAGTTTGGCGAGGATGAGAGTGCCGGAGCATTGGGCGGCAAGGAGTTGGCGGGCAGGGTCGAGGCCGCGCAGCACGCTCATGATGGTGAGGTCCTCGACGACCTCGCGGGTGCGGGAGCCGCTGCCGACGATCACGGCGTCGGCGGTGCAGGCCTCGTCGAGGCCGATCGCCGCGTCGATGGTGACGCCGTTCATCGAGGTGACCCGCGGGGTGGGGCTGGCGATCGACACGCGCCAGCCGGGTTCCTTGACACGGTTGAGGATCCCCAGCGCGATGAGCGAGTCGAGCTCGTTGTACCCCTCGAAGGTCAGGATCGCGGTATGCATGAGCGCACCGTAGAACGGCCAATGCATGACAGTCCAAGAATTGTCATGCTTACCATCCCGGTGTGCGAGTACCGAGGTACAAGGGCGTGGTCGACACGCTGGCCAAGCAGATCCGCAGCGGACGGCTGTCCGCTGGGACGCGTCTGCCCACCCACCGTCAGCTGGCCGCCGACGAAGGCATCGCGGTCGTCACCGCGACCCGGGTATACGCCGAACTCGAAGCGATGGGGCTGGTCAGCAGCGAACAGGGCCGGGGCACGTTCGTCCGGGACCTCGCCACGGCGCCCGGTGTGGGCGGCGACCAGCACTCCGTTGCGGTCGACGCCACCGACCTCAGCTTCAACTCCCCCGCCGTCCCCGGCCAGGCCGATCTGTTGCGGCAGGCGCTCAAAGACCTTGCCACGGCCGGAGACCTCGACGCGTTGCTGCGCTACCAACCACACCGCGGCCGCACCCAGGACCGCGCCGCGATCGCCCGCCACCTCAGAAAACGAGGCCTCACAACAGGACGCGAACGAGTCCTGATCGTCAACGGCGCCCAGCAAGGCCTCGCGGTGACGGCCATGGCGCTGCTCAAGCCCGGCGACATCGTCGCGATCGACGCCATCACCTACCCGGGGTTCACCGTCCTCGCACGCACTCTCGGCCTCCAACTGGCGCCTTTGCCAGTGACAGCAACGGGTCCTGATCTCAGCGCCCTCGAACTCCTGTGCCGCCAACGCCCGGTTCGCGCGATCTATGCCATGCCGACCCTGCACAACCCCCTCGGCTGGGTCCTCGACGAAGTCCAGCGCGAGCACCTGGTCACGATCGCCCGGAACCACGACCTGTTGATCATCGAAGACGCCTCGTACGCCTACCTCGCCGAAGACGCGCCGCCCCCATTGGCGATGCGAGCGCCGCGGGAAACCGTCTACGTGTCCGGGCTGTCCAAGAACGTCGCCACTGGCCTGCGGATCGGCTTCGTCGTCGCACCCGGGAAGCACGTCGAAGCGATCGAGCGCGCCATCCGCGCCACGACCTACCACACGCCCAGCCTGACCGCGGCGATCGTCACGAGATGGCTGGAAGACGGCACCGTCGACCACCTTGAGACACAGAAACGCGCGGACGCACGCCACCGCCAAACCGTCGCCCGCGAAGTTCTGGACGGCTTGCCATATGTCGGACACCCGTCGTCGTACTTCCTGTGGCTGCCGCTGGCGCAGGACGCGCGGGCGGACCGGATCGCGGCATCGTTGGCGCGTAAGAAAGTCGCGGTGTCCACGGCCGAACCGTTCGCCACGACACCCACCGTGCCGCAGGCCCTCCGGCTGGCGCTCGGCTCGGTGCGGCTCGACGAGTTGCGCGACGCCTTGACGAAAGTCCGGCACGAAGCCGACCGCGACGCCTACCGTTAGCCTCCGTAGCGAACCAGCCTGGGAGGCGACCATGGACTACAGCCAGTTCGTCAAGAAACTCGACGTGCACGGCGTCCCGGAGACGCTCACCTACGAGGACGTCGTCGCCAAGGCGCTGACCCGCGACCACCTCGCCGAGGACGTCCGCGGGATCAACGCCAGCCTCGAGATCATCCGGCAGACCAGGGGCGGCTCCTGGCCCACCGAGGCGGTCACCGAGGAGTTCAACTTCGTCGACGTGATCTGGCACGAGTGCGAGTTCCGGGACGGCGGCTCGTACACCTTCGCCGTGTTCGACACGAACGACCGCTACCTCGGCTGCGCCTACCTGTACCCGATGGGCCGGCGCACCAAGCTGACCGAGGACCTGCTGAAGTACGACGTGGACGTGAGCTGGTGGGTCACGCCGACCGCCTACGAGCAGGGCTACTACACGAAGCTCTACCAGGGCTTGGTGCACTGGCTCACCGAGGAGCTCCCGTTCCGGGAACCGTACTACTCCAACAAGGAGATCCCCACAGTCCACTGAGGACGGACGTCACCACGTGACCGGAAGCCGGCGAAGGGCGCGGTTGAGCGAGTTCGCCTTCCACTCCAGCTCTTCGTCGGCAACAGCAACGGTGAGATCGGGCAACCGGGTCACCAACGTCTCCAGCGCCATGCGCAGCTCGGTCCGCGCCAGGTGCGCGCCGACGCAGAAGTGCGGGCCGTGGGTGAAGCTGATGTGCTGGGCGGCATTGGGCCTGGTGATGTCGAACCGGTTCGGGTCGGCGAACACGGCCGGGTCGCGGTTGGCGATGTGCGGCACGCCGACCACGGCCTCACCGGCGCGGACCGGGTGGCCGTCGAGGTCGAGGTCCTCGGCGGCGATCCGCGGGATGGTCGAGGTGATCAGCTTGTCGTACCGCAGGAGCTCCTCGACCGCGTTGCCCGTCAGGCTGGGGTCGGCGCGCAGCAGGTCGAACTGGCTGGGGTTGCGGGAAAGCGTGACGATGCCGTTGGCGAGTTGGTTGAGCGTGGTCTCGTAGCCGGCGACCAGGAGCGTCTGGATGTTGATCACCAGCTCGGCCTCGGTCAGCCGGTCGCCCTCGTCGGTGATCTGCACCAGCGCCGTGGTCAGGTCGTCCGCGGGGTGCGCCCGCTTGTCGGTGATCAGACCGGCCAGATAGCCGCCCATCTCGCGGTGCGTCTCGGCCATCTGCTCCGGTGGCACGGACGCGGCCATGAACCGCTCGGCCCACTGGCGCAGGTCCGACCGGTCCGCCTCGGGGACGCCGAGCAGCTCGCAGATCACCGTGATCGGCAGTGGCGCGATGAACGAGGTGATCAGGTCGGCCGGCTTCGAGTACTGGGCGAACCCGTCCAGCAGGTCGTCCATGACCGACTGGATGCGCGGGCGCAGGCGGTCGACCATCCGCGGCGTGAACGCCCCGGCCATCAGCCGCCGGACCCGCGTGTGCCGCGGCGCGTCCATCACCGAGACCACATCGGTGACGCCGACCAGCGCGGGCAGGGTGACCGGGGCGTCCGGCCGGGTAACGGGTTCCCGCAGCAACCGGGGATCGGTCATCGACTGGCGGGTGGCGTGGTAGCCGAGGGTCAGCAGGACCTCCTTGCCGTCCTCGGCCATCCGCGCCCGGACCACCGACGATCCGTCGAGCAGGCGCAGCCCTTCCGGGTCGGTGCTCAGAGTGGGCGGGGTGCCGAACGGGAACGTCGGGAGGGCCTGCATCACGGTCATGATCGCCAACCTCGGCTGGTACGGGTGCTGGACGGGAAACAGTCTTGTTTGTTCCCTGTTTCGCGGTAAAGCTCGCCGTAACACGACGTAACGCAGCTAGGTGAGGTCGTTGAACCTCAGGAACGTTCCGATGGTGGCGGCGAGCATCGTCGTGCTGTGCTTTGTCCCATGCGGGGGCTTGTCATCGTGCTGATCCTGTTGATGGCTTGCGGGTGCGGGCAGGCCGGTCCGGTGCCGCCGCGCGTGACGGTGGTGGCACCCGATGTTCGTCCGGCGGAGGTTCAGGATCCCGCTGTGCCGCCGAATGCGTCGACGGACTCCACTGAATGCGGGGATCCTCGGGAAAGCCTGCGGCCGGGCGGGCCGCTTCCGTTGCCCGGGAGCATGCCGCCGGGGTCGACGATGGAGAAGATCGTGCGGCGGGGGTGGTTGGTCGCCGGGGTCAACCAGAACGCCTACCGCGTCGGGTATCGCGACCCGGTCTCGGGTGACCTGGCCGGGTTCGAGATCGACATCGTCCGGGAGATCGCCCGGGCCCTGTTCGGCGATCCCACCCGGGTGCGGTTCATCGCGCTGAGTGCGAGCGACCGGGTGCCCATGCTGCGGCGCGGCGAGATCGACCTCGCCGTCCGGACCACGACCATGACCTGCGAGAACTGGCGGGATGTCGCGTTCTCCACCGAGTACTACACGGCCAGCCAGCGGTTGCTTGTCCGGCAAGGGGATCCGGCGACCGAGATCGAGCAGTTCGGCGGGCGCAAGATCTGCGCCGCGGCCGGAAGCACGTCGATCATCAACATCCGCACGTTCACGCCCACGGCCATCCCGGTGGCCGCGCCGGATGTCATCGACTGCCTGGTGATGCTCCAGCAACACCAGATCGACGCGATCTCCACATCGGACATCCTGTTGCTGGCGCTGGCCGCACAGGACCCGCAGACCACCGTGGTCGGCCGCCCGTTGAAGCAACAGCCCTACGGCATCGGCGTCAGCCCGAGCACGCCCGATCTCGTGCGGTTCGTGAACGGTGTCCTGGACCGCATCCGCGCCAACGGCACCTGGACAGCCGCCTACACCCACTGGCTCTCCCCCACCCTCGGCCCACCTCCTCCACCCCCACCCGCCCGCTACCGGCCATGATCAAACCGGCTGACAACGCACAGCCCTGTCCCGCCGCCGGACAGCCAACACGATCTACACTCCGCACGAGGAGGTGTGCAGCCGACCCAGGAACCGCGACGCTGGTCAGGGGCTCGGGGACGCCCACGCCTGCTTGAACTCGGCCTCGGACGAGCCGGTCCGCACAAACTACAGCGCGCGCAACAACCCCGTTCCCTTATGGCATCCGAGGTACTCGAACCGGGTCTCGGTGGGTTCGGCGACGGTGACCTCGTGGTAGAGGCGCAGCCGGGCGGCGGGGCCCATGGTCGAGAGGTACTTCAGGGCCGCGCGGAAGATCGCCACGTGGGTTGGGTGGGACTCGGCCCAGGTTTCGAGGTCTTCGAGGCCTCGCCACCAGCTGAGGCCGAAGCTCTTGTCGGTCTCGTTCCCGTCCGCCGCCAGCACCCGGACGTAGCGGTTGGCGTAGCAGCCAACCGGCAAACCGTCGTCGCGCAGGAAGTCCATTCCCGCACGCAGCACGGGTTCGACCTCCTCCAGGTACATCCGGCGCTCATCCCCGTCGGTTTCGGTCCATTCCTGGCCCGAGCGGATCAGACACAGGTTCCCGTTCGGCACGATGGTCACCAGGTCTCCCGAAAAGCCCGCCGACACAGCCCCCGTCGGAGCGAGGGTGTCGGACTGCGCCAACGGGATCCGGTCGCGCGCCCCGCCCCAGTACCCGTGCTCCTGGATCTCACCGCTCAGTCTGTCCGCGGCGACGGCCACGCCTTCCACCCGGTCGTTGGAGAACAACGTCTCGAATCGCTGGATGGGTGGCCGCACCACCTCCAAGAAGAACCCGGCCTCGGGGTTCGCCGGGCCCACGGTCCAGAAGTCGTTGTCCGCCAACCAGGACGAGAACTCCGCCGGGTCCGTCCAGTACCGGATCTCCAGCGTGGTGTGGTAACCGGCCTCGTCGACGTAGTGCGCCCGCTCACGACTACTACCGCCCGCCGTCGAAGCCAAGCGTGCCAAGGCCGTTGTGACCACCGCAGGCGGCTCGGCCGAAGCGTGTTGCACCCCGAAGTACGCCATGACAACCTGGCGCACCGATGGGTCGAACCGGGCCGAGAACGATGGGTACGGTGGCTGGAATGTGGCCGATTTGCGGGTCGGTCTGGTTCGTTCGACCGTCAAGTGCGCGGGTATCGCGGATTCCACGGCGTCACACTCCGTCCGCGGTGGCGAAGCCGACGTCCTCGAACGCCGGCTCTGTTCCACTGTGGACGATCCTCGGTGTCGCGCCGAGGTTGACCTGCAGGCGGAACACGTCCGGGCGCGAATAGTGGCCGACCGGGTCGGCCGCCGACTTGGCGATCGCGATCAGCGCGAAGTCCAGGTCCGCGACCAGCAGCCCCTCCTCGGTCTCGGCCAGCGCAGGCGCCAGCTCGCTGCCCTCGGGACCGTAGATCCGCGCGAACCCGCCGCCCCTGAGCAGCAACTGCCTCTTCATGTCGTTGTCGCAGAACACCTCCTGCGCCGCGTCGCCGATCACCCCGCAGGGTGCGAGCACGAACGTCTGGCCTTCCACGGCGTACACGAGGCTCGCCGCGGTGTTGACCTCCGGGCCCAGTGCCGTCGCCGCACCGCGGTACACCGAGAAACTCGGCCACGAGCCGACGTGGATCTGCTCGCCCAGGCTGTACATCGTGTACTTGGTCAGCGGCTGGAAGTGCTCCCAGCAGTTCAGCCCGCCGAGCCGGCCCAGCTTCGTGTCGTGCACCTGGAGATCGCTGCCGTCGCCCTCACCGAACACACTGCGCTCGACGTGGGTCGGCTTCAGCTTGCGGCGCACGGAAAGCACCTGGCCGGTGCCGTCGATGAACGCCTGCGCCATGTACAAGCTGCCACCGTCCCGCTCGCTGAAGCCGAGCACGACGTGCATGCCATGTTCCGCGGCGGCGGCCGCGATCCGGGCCATCTCGGCGCCGTCGCGGGTCATCGAGTTCTCGCTGTAGCGCGGCACGAACCGCATCCCCCAGGCGGGCGAGTCGAGCCAGATCCACCACGGGTAGCCCGGCAGGAACGTCTCCGGGAACGCGATCAGCCGGGCACCTGCGGCCGCGGCGTCGGCGATCAGGCCGACGACTTGGTCGACCCCGGCGGCGAGATCCAGCCACCTCGGCTCCGCCTGGACGACGGCGACGCGCACTTGCTCTGTCACGGCAAGCCTCCGAACTCCGGTCACAACTGCTACCGGCTCACTATCGGACGCTCACCCGGTGCCCGGACCGACACGACGTGCCGCTTCACTGACCAGACGTGCCACGGAACTGCCCGGGCGTCAGGCCGGTCTCCTGCCGGAACACCCGGTAGAACTGGCGTTCCCCAGCGAACCCGCACGCCAGGGCGATCGACTGGAGCGGCCGTCCGTGCTGCGTCCGCAGCAACGACTTCGCGTGCTCCACCCGGATGCGCCGCAGTACCGTGCCGACCCCGCCCGGGGTGCCGTCGAACAGCCGGTAGAGCGTCCGTCTGGAGATCAGGAACGCGGCGGCGACGTCGTCGACGGAGAGGTCCGGATCGGCGTGGTGGGTGCGCAGGAACGCCTGAATGTGCTGGCGGGTAAGGATTTCGCTGTGCGGGTTCCGGCCGGCGGAGAGGGTCAGCGCGGATGCCATCAACCCGCGTCCCTGCGTGGCGAGCGCCGCCGCGCCCACCGGGTCGGCCTGGTGGAGTTGAGCGAGGCCACGGAAGAACTGCGCGACCACGCCGGCGGGACTGTTCGCGGGGAGCTTCACCGCGGTGACGCCCAGCGAATGGCGCAGCCCGGTCTCGGCAAGCATCCCGCCGAGCGGCACCTGCACGACGACCTGCTCAAAGGTGTCGTCGAAGTGCAAGGTGTACGGACGGGTGCTGTCGTAGAGCGCCATCTCGCCGGGCTCCAGCTCCGCCACCCGGCCGTCCTGCTCGATCCGGCCATGGCCGCGGGTCTGGATGCTCGCGAGCAGGTACTCCTCCCCCGCCCGAGCGATCAGTTGAGGCGTCCGGCGCACCCGTTGCCCACCCGCGTGCACAGTCGTCATCTCGAAGGATTCCAGACCGGCGTACACCAGGCTGCCGTCGAACGAGCCCGGCTGCGTCGGCGTCGCCGCGAGCTGAACGAACGTCGCGCAGATCAGGTCGCGCCAGTACTCGAACGCACGCGGCGCGGTGACCGCCGAAGTCGACCAGACCTCGGCGGGACCGGCCCGCGGCGCCCCGCTCATCGCGCCATGATGCGCCGACCAGCCCTGACCAGGCAACACACCCGCAGATGGCGACAAGCGACATGGAGCTTGCCGGCGGAGACGGTTCGGCGGCTACTCGCCGCGGTACATCGACAGACGCGGTGGGGTGTATGGGGTTCCGGGTTGGACGGGGTCGCCGCCGAGGGGGCCGGCCGGGCGGGTGGCGTCGCTGGCCATCAGGCGGGTTTCCTCCTGCCGCAGGGCGTTCTCGCGCCGGGCCACCAGGCTGAGCCCTTCCATGTGGGTGATCAGGCTGCGGCCGAAGGGCCACAGCAGGAACGCGGCCACCAGCAGTCCGGCCAGCGTGCGGTTCTCGCCGGTTTCGGGGTCCACTCCGGACAGGGCCAGGACCAGGCCGCCGGCGATGCCCGCCGCGCTGAGCGCGATGGTGGGACCGCGGCGGAATCGCGCCCGGGCGCGGACTTCCCGCTTGTCGAGGTGCACGGCGAGTTTGGCGCGGACCAGCCACAGGCGCCGGAGGTTCTCGTCCGGCGGAACCTCACCCTCGGGGATGTCCACGGCCGGGTCGCCGATGATGTCCGGCGTGTACGGCAACGGATCCGGGAAGTCCAGCCAGGCCTCGTGCGGCAGCCATCCCCGCTGTTTGGCGGGCCGGAACCGGCGAGTGCCCGCCCGTTCGGCCACATCGGAGTCCAGCAGCGGTACCCGCTTGTGCCAACTGGCGCCCGCGGCCGCGAGGCCCCACGCGAACACCAGCATCATGGCGGCGCCGTACCAGACGTCCTCCCCCTCCCCGTTCTGGATGCCCAGCCCGAGAACGATGCACGCGAGCGCCCCGACCACCGCACCCAAGACCTTGAACGAGAACCCCAGTATCCCCACGACTCGCTATCGTCACACTCCATCCCGGTGATACCAACGGCCGGATCACTCCGCGGGCATGGCCACCAGGCTGATCATCCGACGCTTGCGCCCCTCGCCGGGTTCGCGCCCCATCCGTGAGGTCACGGTCGCGCGCATGTCGGCAAGGAGTTCGGCCATCTCGGTGTCGGTCAGCCAGACGGCGGCCTGCTGGTAGGTCACGCCGTCGGCGGTGGGGTCGGCCGGTTCCTGGGTGAGGTACTGGTCGAAGTCGGCGAGCAGGCCGCTGACGAACGCCGTGAACGCCCTGCGCTGGTCGTCGAGGGTCATCGAGGCGCGGTCGGCCGGGTCGATCTCGGCGCGCTGCCAGCTCACCCGGTAGGTGCGTTCGACCGTGCCGCGGATCCGCCGCTCGTCGAGCACCTCGAGCACACCGGCGGCCGCGAGGGCGGCGACGTGCCGGTACATCGTCGCGGGCGGGATGTCGGGCAGCCGTTCGCGCAGTTGCGCGGTGGTGGCCGGGTGACCGTCCAGGAACGTCCGCAGGATGCGCAGCCGGACGGGGTGCAGCAGCAGGTCGAGGGTGGCCATGGACATATTGTTACCCGCTCTGGTATTAATCTCAAATCTGATAACAATGGAGGTGGGCATGACCAAGTCCGACACGACCTCGCAACCCGCTGTGGCGCGCGAGATCCCGCTGGATGTCCCGGCTGCCGACGGCATCACCCTCGCGGGGACGCTCACGTTGCCCGTCGGCCCCGGCCCGCACCCAGCGGTGCTGTGCCTGCCCGGTTCCGGGAAGCTCGACCGCGACTCCAACGCCCGCAGGGTGCGCATGGATCTCGGCCGTCCGCTGGCCGACGCCCTGGCCAGGCACGGCGTCGCGTCACTGCGCTACGACCGCCGTGGTGTCGGTGCCACGCCGGGCGACTGGCACGCCGTGGGGTTCCTGGACAACCGGGCCGACGCCGCTGCGGCTCTGCGGGCCCTGCGGAGCCATCCCGAGGTCTATCCGCGGGATGTCGGCGTGCTCGGGCACAGCGAAGGCGCGGTGCACGCGATGTGGCTGGCCGCCCACGCCCAGCCCGCCGCCGCGGTCATGCTCGCCGGTTACGCCCGTCCCGGTGACCAGGCCGTGCGCTGGCAGGGAACGCAGCTGGCCGCCACCATGCCGCGTCCGCTGCTGCCGATCCTGCGCCGCCTCGCCGCCCGGCAGCTGAACCGGCTCGCCACGAGCACCACCGACACCATCCGCATCGGCGGCGCGCGGATGAACGCGCGGTGGTGGCGCGAGCAGCTGGCCTACGACCCCCGCCCCGATCTGGCCCGCATCAAGGTTCCGGTGCTGGCGATCACCGGTGACAAGGACGTCCAGGTCGACCCGGGCGACCTCGACGTGATCACGCAGCTGGCACCTGGGGCCGAAACTCACCGGGTTCCCGGGCTGACCCACGTGCTGCGCCGCACCGATGGCCCGGCAACCGTTTTCGCCTACCGCAAGCTGCTGCGCGACCCAGTTGACCACGAGGTACTCACCCACGTCGCTCGCTGGCTGGCCGACCGGTTGCGCTGAACCGCAAACAATGGCCTAAACCTCTTCGCGGGCATGGCGTCATTGAGGGTGACAGCCTTCTGACCGGGGAGACGCGATGCGCAGGAAACGGTTCATAGGATGTGCTGTGGCAGCGGCGGTACTCGTGCTGCCCACGGTGTCGGCCCAAGCAGGTGAGCCTCCGCGAGTGCCCGTGACCGGCCCGGACCGTGGTCCGGGCACGATGCTCGGCACCGCGACCGACGCCGGGCCGACGGATCCAGCCGAGGCCGTGGTCGCCCGGGTGTTCCTCAGCGGTGACACGAACGGGCTTTCTGCCTACGCCCAGGCGGTTTCCGATCCGGGCAACCGGCTTTACGGGCACTACCTCACACCTGTCCAGGCACGCGCACGTTTTGGGGGCACGCAACAACAAACGACCCGGGTCAGCGCGTGGCTGCGCGAGAGCGGGCTGACCATCGACACCGTGACCGCGCACAGCATCACCGTGCACGGGACCGCAGCTCAGGCGGGCGCGGCGTTCGGCACGCATCTGGAGAACTACGAACTGTTCGGTGGCCGGTTTCACGGACCCGCAACGGATATCACCGCGCCAGCGGCCGTCGCGCCCGACGTCCTGAGCGTCACCGGCCTGTTGACGTTCCCGCGGGGCAAGGGCGGCAAACCCGCACGTGCGGCCACCGCTGTGAAAACGGCCGAAAACCCTTGCCCCGCTTACTTCGGTCAACGTCCGGCCACCGAACTTCCTCCTGCATATGGACATTCCGCACAGTGGGCGCCGTGCGGCTATACGCCCAAACAGGTCCGTGACGCCTACGGGGTCACCAGCACCGGGCTCACCGGCAAGGGCGTGACGATCGGCATCATCGGGGTCGGCAACGAGGTGAACGCGTTGGCAGACACCAACCGGTTCGCCCGCGACCACGGCGAGCCCGAACTGGCGCCCGGCCAGTTCATTCCGTACATTCCCGCCGACGCCCGGCCGGAGCAGGCCAGTGGCGAGTTCACAATGGACATTCAGGCGGCGCACGCGATGGCCCCGGACGCGAAGATCGCCTACGTGGTCGCGCCGGGACACGACACCGGTGTGGACACGGTCGTGGACGCGATCACCGACATCGTCGACAAGCACCTCGCCGATGTCGTGTCCGGTTCCATCGGGGTCGGCGGCCTGCCCGGGACACCGGACGCCGCGACGATCGCCGCGTACGAGCGCATGTTCCAGCTGGCCGCGGTCGAGGGCATCTCGGTCAACTTCGCGTCCGGTGACTCCGGCGGCGAGTTGTACGACGACGTCCTGCACACCGACTACCCACCCTCCAGCCCTTGGGTCACGGCAGTCGGTGGCACCACCCTCGCGCTCGGCCCGGACAACAGCTACATGTGGGAGACCGGCTGGGCGACCGACTACGTGGAACTGTCCGAAGACGGCACCCAGTGGTCCGCACAACTGCCTGGATACCAAGGGAAGGCGTCCGGTGGTGGTACCAGTTCCACGTTCCCCCAACCGTTCTACCAGCGCGGTGTCGTCCCACCGTCGCGTTCTGGCACCCCACCGATGCGCACGGTCCCGGACATCTCGGCGCTCGCCGACCCGGCTCTCGGCATGCTGATCGGCGAAACCGAGTACGACCGGCAGGGCAACCTGACCTACAGCGTCTCGATGGGCGGCGGCACCAGCCTGTCCTCGCCGCTGCTGGCGGGCATCGAAGCTCTCATGGTCCAGACCCACCACGGCCCCATCGGTTTCATCAACCCGGCCCTCTACTCCCACAAACTCATGGACTTCCACCAGATCCACGACAACCCCGCGAACACCCCCACCACCATCGCGTTCGCCTGGGTCCAGCACGGCTACGTCGAACTCGTCACCCCCGGCCAATACACCGACAGCAACCTGACCTTCAACCCCGGCTACAACACCGTCACCGGCCTGGGCTCCCCCACCCGCGAACTCATCGAGTCCTTCCGCCGGCACTACTAGGCTCTGGCTCTGTGCATAGTGAACATGACCGGCTGCTGGAACTCTATCGCGAGCGAGTGGCGAGCTACGACGTTCGCGATGAGTTCCGGCACAGCTGGCTGGCGTGGAGCCGGAAACTCCTGGCACACGGCGGTGACCTGGTCGTCCCGCCGCTGCAGCCCCGAGAGCTCCCTCGATGAGCTGCTCGACGATCGCGACGGCGGCACCCCGGAGACCAAAATGGCTGCCCAGCGGTACTTCGGTGTGAGGTTGCCGGAAGGGGAAACCACCGAACGACGGGCCGTTGGCCGGCACGAGTAGCGGGATGCGGAGATCATCACCTGTGAAAGCACTGGCAGTTCTGGGGACTTGCGGAGTGGCCGCGTGGGGCGAGTTCGTGCATTGGCGAGCCAGCCGTGCGTATGTCCACGAAAGTCTTCCCGCACGGTCCGAAGCTGTGGTCGTCCTTGGATTCCGCAACGTCCGGGGTGACCGCGCGAACGCACTCAACCGGTGGCGGGTGCGGGCGGCACTGCGTTCCATCGACCCTACCTTGGCCGACTCTATCCTGGTCTGCTCCGGTGGGAACGGCACGGATTCGTCGTCGGAAGCCGCGCTGCTCGCCCGCTACGCAGTGGTGGAACGCGGGTTCACCGGAACCGTGCTGCTGGAGGAGCGGTCGCGAACCACCTGGCAGAACATCGAGAACGTGATCCCGTTGATCGACCAGGCCGACCAGATCAAGATCGTGTCGAATCCGCTGCACGCCTTGAAGGCCCGGCTGTACCTGCGCCGCCAACGTCCGGACCTCGCCGACCGCCTGGTCCGCGCCGAGGACTACCGGTTCGGTGAGGCGTGGCCCGTCAAACCCTTGCTGGCGCTGCACGGCCTCCGGAGTCTGGCCCGCGCCAAGCGAAACCTCGCCCAGCACCACCACCAGCGGACCTCCTGACAAGATCACGCCATGCGCGATTGGGAGCAGTTCGCCGAGCACACGCCATGGTTACCTATGAGCTGATCGGGTGGGGGCCGGTGGGTGGACGGCGAGGCTGGCTGTGTCATCCGCCGCAGGGGCACGAACCGGTTCGTGTCCACGAGACGCATCGGCTGTTCTGGTCGGTGTGGCAGGAGTTCGACGGTGAGGACCTCGTCCTGGTTCAGCCACCAACTACCGGGTTCCCTGAAGCGCTCAACGATCCCGCCGCTGCCCGGCGTACTCCCTGCTAACCATCGATGATGTACCAGATGTCGCGGCCTGGATCGAGGTCCGCGCCGCGGCCTGGCTGGGTGGTTGAACGTCCGGCCATCCCAACAGTTCCACAGTGACTGAGAGCACGTGCCCGGTGGCCGAACTGATGCAATAGGTGGATTGGCGCCGGGTGGCGGTGGCGCTAGCATGGCGCTGCGCGGCCATGGGGGAGGCACAGTGCCAGGGGGAACGGTCCAATCGGACCACGTCGTGGGCGGCAAAAGCGTTGTGCTGCCGCTCTACTCGCTGCTTCTCGTCGCGGCCCTGGCCGGCACGATCGTCGCCCAGGGCGGGTTTTACCTGCCTGGGCGGGTTTTGGCTGCCGCTCTGACCGGCGCGGCGGTGGTGGGAGCTGTGCGGTTGCGGCATGTGGCCAGTGCTGAGGGGTGGCCGCTGGTGGCCGCGTGTGTGGGGCTGGTGGTGTGGTCGGCGGGCAGGGCCGCCGAGGGGCATTCGGTCGAAACGGCCATTCCCATTGTTGCCAGTGTTTTCTGCCTGGCCGGCGCCGTGTTCGTCGCACAACGCAACGACCCGGCGCAACGGACGATGGTGGCCTCGGTGGCGGTCGGCATCGGTGTGCTGGTGGCGGCGACGGGCTGGATCGCTGTGGTGTGGCGGATCCCGTCGTGGACGACTGTCGCGGATGGACTGGTGCGCGCAGCGTCCACCTTGACCTATCCCAACGCGTCCGCCGCGCTGCTCGCGGCGCTGGCCCTGCTGGCGGTCTCCCTGCAGATGACCCGGCCGAAGTCGTTGCCGCACCTGGCCGCGACCTACCTGCTGCTGGTCGGGCTGGGCGCCACGTTGAGCCGCGCTGGGGTGTTCGCGCTGCTCGCGGGCATTGTGGTGCTGGCATGGCTGGCCGGGGTGCGATCGACCGCACGGCATGTGGCCGCGCCCGGCATCGGAGCGTTGATCGGAGTCGCCGGGCTCGCACCGTCGTTCCCGGTGGCACAGCCCGCCAGCCCGGTGCTCGCGATCCTCGGCCTGGTCGTGGGCCTGCTGGTCAGCGTGGGCCTGATTCGCTTGCCTGCCAAGGTGTTGACAGTGGTCGCCGGGGTCATGCTGGTGGGTGCGGTGGTGGCGGTCGTGCTCGGGTCGGACCGGGTGCTGAACGGACGGGTCACGCTCAGCTCACCCGACCGCGCGGGAATCACCGGTGCGGCGCTGGATGTCGTGGCGACACGCCCGTTGACCGGTGTGGGACCGGGGAACGCGTGGTTCACGTGGACGGGCGCCGACGGCAACAGCCGCGTGGGCCGGTTCGTGCACAACGAGTACCTGCAGGCGCTTGTCGAACTCGGCGTGGTCGGACTCGTCCTCGTGCTGTGTGTCCTCGTGACACTCCTTCTCTTCGTCCGGCACGGCCGGACCACCGGCACGCGGGCGCAGTGGGCCGGTGCGGTCGCCGGGTTCGTCGCCCTGCTCGTGCACAGCGGTTTCGACTTCCTCTGGCACATTCCCGCCGTCCTGCTGACCGCAGGCGTGCTTGCCGGCCTTGCCGGGCCACAAAACGCAAAGGAGACAATGTGAAGGTTCCGTCATTACGCGGCGCCAGATCGGCCAGGGTGCTGGCCGTCACCGCCGTCGCAGGGGGTGCGCTGGTCGCCGCGGTGCTGCCGTCCAGTGCGGACGTGAGCACCCAGTCGCCGCCGGTGGCAGCGGTCCGGATCGAGTCGCCCGCGACCCTGGTGGCTCGCGGAGCGGCCATCGCGGGCGACGTCAGCGTCGTCTGCCAGCCCGGCGCCACCGGCAACCTGAGCCTCGAAGTCACCGAGAACGCCGGTGGCAAGATCGCGAAGGGCTACGGCTCCACCACGATCACCTGCACCGGCTCCTTCCAGGCGGTCACGATCAACGTCACGGCCCAGCCGACCGTGCCGTTCAAGGCGGGAACGGCGTTCGGGTCGGCGAACCTCTTCCTGAGCAGCCAGGGCATCGGGCAGGCCAAGGACGAGCGCGAGTTCAAGATCGTCCGCGCCTCGTCCAAGCTCGCCTGACACGCCGACCTGCGCGTGAGCCGGCGGACTCCCCGCGCCGTCCGCCGGTTCACGGGTCTCAGCGGTCCATCAGCGCGAAAACGCCCCAGCCCAGGTATTCACGCTGGTAGCGGACGTGGCGAGCAGGGGCGGTGGCCAGTTCGGCGCGCAGCTGTCCGGCCAGTTCGTCGTCGGGGTTGGCGTCGAGCCAGCGGCGGATGTTGAGCCATTGGGCCGCGACATAGCGGTCCCAACTGTCCTGATCGGCCACAACCATCTCGACGACGTCACACCCAAGCTCGCCGAACTGTTCCAGCAGTTCCGGCAGCGCGCGGAAGTCGCTTTCGGTTGTGGCGTGGCACTCTTCGACGGTGGCCTGGTCCGGGGGCCGGCGGCGCCAGTACGGTTCGCCGATCAGCATCATGCCGCCAGGGCGCAGGCTGCGGCGCAACAGGTCCACGGTTCCGGCGACGCCATCGCCGATCCAGGTCGCGCCAATGCACGCCGCGATGTCGACCGGTTGGGCGGCAACGTGGTTCGAGGCGTCGCCGTGGACAAAGGTGACACGCTCCGCCACATCCAGTTCAAGCGCACGTGCCCTCGCACTGGCCAGGAACACGGTGCTGATGTCGACGCCGGTCCCGGTGATGCCGTGAGCGCGCGCCCAGGTGCACAGCATTTCGCCTGTGCCGCAAGCCAAATCGAGCATCCGGCTGCCGGGCGGGGGGCTCAGCGCGTCGCCGAGGACCGCCAGTTTCTCGCGGGACAGCGGGTTGTGGATGCGATGGCTGCTCTCGCGGATGGTGTAGACACGGGGAAGATCCACGCCGGGGCACGCTAGGGAGATCCGGCCCGCCTGTCCACCTATTTGAGGTGCGCCAGGGCGGTGATCATGCGCTCGGCGATGTCGGGCGGCCAGGGGAACGAGACGGTCGACGCTCGTTGGTGGGCCAGTCCGTGCAGGCCCAGCCAGAGCGCGATCGCGTCCGCCTGCAGGTCGGTGCTGGTCGCCAGGCCAGCGGTGACACAGCCGCTCAGCATGCCCGTGAGCAGTTCTATCGATGCGTCGCCGAGGGTGGACAGGTCACTCTCGGTGATGGATGTGTCGTCCAATGCGGGCATCCACACGCCGCCGAACATCAAGCGGTACCGGGAAGGGTGGTCCTCGGCGAACTGGAGGTAGGCGTTGCAGCCGGCGAACAGTCGCTCCACCGGGTCCGCGCCAGCAGCGTCGAGTGCCGCGCGGAGTTGTTCCGCCAGACCGTCGAACTCCTGCTGCACCAGGGCCAGCATGATCGATGGCTGGTCTGGGAAATGGCGGTAGATCGAGGGCGCGGCGATACCGACGCGGCGAGCGACGGACCGCAGCGTGACCGCGCTTTCGTCGCCGGTCTCGTCGATCAGCCCGGCCGCGGCGGCCACGATCTCGTCACGCAGGCGGGCCCCTTCCCCTCGGCGGTTGCGGGAGCGGGTGGCCGGTTGCTCTGACATGGGCGTCAGCTTACACCACAAAACTTACGGGTGTTAGCTCTTGCGATTCGTAGACTTACATGCGTAACCTTATTGCTGTAAGCACAGACTCGAGGAGCATTTCATGACCACCACTGAAATCGTCCTGCCGGGCAAGGTCGAGCCCACTGGCCTGCAGGTCAAGACCCGTGACCTCCCTGCCCCCGCCGCGGGCCAGGTCGTGTTGCGGATGGACGCGACCGGCGTGTCGTTCGCCGAGCAGCAGATGCGCCGCGGCAAGTACTACGACCAGCCCGCGTTCCCCTTCGTGCCTGGTTACGACGTGGTCGGCACCGTGACCGCCGTCGGCCCGCACGTGGACGCCTCGATGATCGGCCGCCGGTACGCCGCGGTCACCAAGATCGGTGGCTGGGCCAGTTCGCTGCTGATCGACGCCGCGGACCTGGTCGCGGTGCCAGACGGTGTGTCCGCGACCGCGGCCGAGACCATGGTGGTCAACGGGATCACCGCCTGGCAGATGCTGTACCGGTCGGCCAACGTGCTTCCTGGTTCGACGATCGTGGTCCTCGGCGCGAACGGTGGCGTCGGCTCGACCCTCGTTCAGCTGGCCAAGCACGCCGGGATGACGGTGATCGGCACGGCGTCGGCACGGCACCACGACACGGTCCGTGAGCTGGGCGCGATTCCGGTCGACTACCGCGACCCGGACATGTACCAGCGCATCCGCGAGCTCGCGCCGGACGGCGTGGACGCGGTGTTCGACCACGTCGGCGGCGCCGGGCTGAAGGAGTCGTGGCGGTTGCTGCGCAAGGGCGGGTCGCTGGTGTCCTACGGCACCGCGGCGACGAAGAACGAGGACGGCAACTCGCGGCTGCCGGTACTGAAGTCGTTCGCGCGGCTGCTGATGTGGAACATCCTGCCCAACGGCCGCAGCGCGAGCTTCTACAACTTCTGGGCGGGCCGCCGGCACCTGAACACCTTCCGGGACCGGCTGCGCGAGGACCTCACCCAGGTGCTGCAGTTGCTGGACAGCGGCGCGCTCACCGCGCAGATCGCCGCGGAGTTCCCCCTGGCCGACGCCGCCGCCGCGCTCGCACTGGCCGAATCCCGCACTGTCGCGGGCAAAGTCGTCATCGTCCCGTAGCCATGAGCACGGCGCCCCGGCCACGAAACCGTCGAGGGCAGGGCGACCGGCTTCGCGCGGAGCTCCTGGCCGCCGCGACCGACCTGCTCGACGCGGGCTGTGTAGTCACGTTGCGTTCCGTCGCAAGGAAAACCGGCGTCGCGCCGCCCTCGATCTACCCCCATTTTCCCGACCAGCAGGCCATTCTGCTCGCCGTCGCGCGCCAGGGGTACACCGAACTGGTCAGCAGGCTGCGATTCGCCGCCAGTGTCAAGGATTCCCGGCAGCGGCTGCACGCCATCTGCTGGGCCTACCTCGACTACGCCCAGGCACATCCCCACCGCTATCGCGCGATGGCCTTGCCAGGCAACGAAGTCTCGCGGTTGCTCACGGACAGCCTGGCCGCCTGTGCCGCTACCGGGTACAGCACCACGCAGAACCCCGCGGCCGACGCGATCGCGCTGTGGCTGGGTTTGCACGGACTCGCTCACCAACGTGCGGTCACCCGTTTCCAGCCATGGCCCGCCGACATCGCCCATCGCGTCACCACTGCCCTCGCTCGCCTGAATCCCGACCGCAGTGGCGTAACGGAAACGCCACTGCGGTCGGTGTTCAGGCGGCCGGGTGGATGACGATGTCGTCGAGCCGAGTGCGGGCATAGACCTTGACGGTCTCGGCAGCGAGGTCGTTGGCAGGCAACGAATTGCGCACCACACCCTTGGTGCTGTCGGCGTCCACGTCGGCGGCGGCGCCCGCGCCGATGCCGACCTCGATACCACCCGAGGCGTTCATCAGGTCCGCCTGGCCGCGGGTCATCCGGCCGACCCGGATCGGGCAGTTCGCCGCCTTGGCGATCACGCTGCCCTCGGCGCGGTCGATGTCGAAGCTGCCGCTGGCGCCGTTGAGGTCGACATCGGACCGGGCGTGCCCGATCCAGACCTTTCCGGTGGAACCCACATACCGCACGGTCCCCTCGACCTCACCGATCCGCACACCGGCCGCACCGCCCTGAAGGTCGACGGTCCCGGCAACGTGCCCAACCGCGAACCCACCGGCCACCAGGCTGCCGCGCACCGCGGTGATCCGCTCCAACTCGACCTGCCCCGATCCCATCTCCAGCACACACTCACCCAGCAGGCCCTCGGCCCGCACGTCCGTCCAAGCCGTCTTCAGCACCAACCCGGACCCGGCCGGCAGCTCGATGGTGATGGCCACCGAACCGGTCTTGGCGCCCGACTTGGTCGTCTTGATCGACAGCTCACCCGCCGCGAACTCGACCTTGACCCCCTCGGCAACCTTCACGTCCGGCTTGTTCGTGCTGTCGACCGGCTCGACCAGCACAGTTGTGTCGGTCCGCTCGGTCGCGACGACCCGCACTTTGGCGCCGGCGGTGCTGACGGTGGCGGTGATCGGCTCCGGCGTAGCGAAAGCAGGCATTTCGAACTCCCCTTGATGTGTCCATCTCGTTGTTGGGACCACGTTCGCCGGGACGCCTGACACACCCCTGACACGACTCGGACACCGGTATGACTCGCGGTGGGGGTCGATATGTGATCCGGCGTGCTCTCGAGCCGCTCCGGCGGCAGCCTTGGTGAGGGCCCCGCGCCCTGGTGATGTCGGCGGCCGGCGGGGTCAGGGCCGGGCGAGCTCCGCGAAGGCCTCGTGCGGGCCGACTTCGGCGATCCGTTGGGCCAGTACGTCTCCCGGCGAACGGCGGGACTCCACCAGCTCGGCCAGATCGTGTATGTCCGCGGACAACGCGGCCGGTGCGCGGTCGGCGGCTATCCGCAGGCAGCGGCGGGCCGAGTCGAACAGGCGTGGGTCGGCCAGGCCGAAGTGGGCAGCCTCTGTCCACAGTGAACCGGTGGGCTCGGTGGCCTCGGCCGCGAGGTCGGCGGCGACCGGATCGTCCATCAGGGTGGCGGCGACAGCCGCGATGGCCGGCCACCAGCGTCGTGGCGCGGCGTCGAGGTAGCGCAGTTCGAGGTAGCCGCGCAGGCGCACCGGCGGCCACAGGGTGGTGAGGTGCAAGTCGAGGTCATCGGCCGTGGGCAACCGGTTGCCGAGCCGGACCTCGCCCGCCGCCCACTGCTCGAACGTGACATCGTGACAAACTGCGGCCGGTCGCCCGTTGCCGACGAACATCACCGGCGCCCGCAGCGCGTACCGGGCCCATGCCAGCGCCGGTTCCGCGGCACTCCCCTGCACCACTGGGCCGGATCGCCGCAGGTCCAGGCCGAACCAGGCCCATTGGCGCGTCGAACGCCACCCCGTCGGTCTGCTGTGCACCCAGGGTGAACTGGCCGAGATCGCGCTCAGCGCCGGGCCTAGCCGGTGCGCGTGCGCGACCCGCTGCACCCACCCGTGTTCCGGGCCGGCCTCGACGTTGACCTGGAGCGACGCGGTCGAGTTCATCAGGATCGCGCCCGGGGCGGCCGTCCGGACCGCGGCGAAATGTTCTTCCATGGCGCGGTATCGCGGGTTCGGGTTGCGCCGCCGCGATGGCCGCAGCGGGTCGGTGCCCAGCTGGGCGAGCCCGATACCGTGCTCCACCAGCGCTTTCCGGACGCTGTCGAGGTCGGCGCGCAAGGTGGTGACAGCGGCGACCACCGTGTCGTGGGGCGGCGACGACAGCTCCAGCTGCCCGCCAGGCTCCCAGGTCACGGCGTTGCGCCCGGCGGCCGCCCGGACGTTGTCCGGCAACGGGTCGAGCCGCTGCCAGCCGACCGGCCGGGCGACCGAACCGAGGTCCACCACGTGGTTCTCCAGTTCCAGCCCGACCGTCCCGACCTGCGAACCGGTCAGGGCCGATCGCCATACCTGCTGGTAGGCGGCCTCGACGGACAGCGGGTCGGCGGTCATCGGTCTCCCCGGCCTGGATGACTCGTGCACCTCCGATCCAACAGCAGTGGATGGCTGTGCGCACGCCGTCCAATCGAGGGTCATGTTGTGCTGGCGGCGCGTCGGCCGCAGGATGGTGCCGAGGTGAGCGCCATGCTGGACGGCAACGCGATCGCGGGCACGCTGCACGATGTGTTCGGCGGTGACATGACGACCGCCACCGGGACCTGCGGGTCGTGCGGTGACCGCGGGGTCCTCGCGGAGGTACGGGTTTACCTGCACGCGCCCGGCATCGTGGCCCGCTGCCGGCATTGCGAGAGCGTGCTGCTGGTCATCGTGGAGCGGCGCGGGGTCGCCTGCGTCGACGTGTCCGGGTTCGCCGCCCTCGACCAGCCTCACAGCGACGAGTAGTGGTCGCCGAGGTACTGGCCGTGGAGTCCAAAGGGGATGAACGTGTCCAGCTGGGCGCGCGCGACCTCGCTGAAGTCACGGGCGTTGAGCACCAACAGGAATGACGTCTGGGTGGTGGTGTCCAGGACCAGGCACAGGATGACCCCGTCGTCCTCGGTGGTGGCGCCGGGCGTGGGGACGAAGACGGGTTCACCTGGGAAACAACCGTCCTGGAACCACGTCGTGGACACGTGGGACCGGGTGTCGGCCTTGACGATCTGGTTGTAGGCGACTTCGGGCAGATCCTGGCGCATACCCGCGGAGTACACGTACCGGTAGGGCTTTCCGTTGTGGCGCCCGTAGTTGTAGGTCGGCAGCTCGACCTGCTGACTGGACAGGACTTCGCAGGTCACCTCGTTGCTTGCACCCAGTGGCAGGGCGTACCGGCGCAGCTGGCCGAGGGACAGCGGTGAGTTGTGGTGCCGACGGTCGAGGTAGAAGTCGGTCATGTGCTCGGCCGAGTCGTAGGCCGCGACGTCCATGAAGATCATGTCGCCGACCTCGTAGGCGTTGGCGTGGTGCACGGCGAAGAACCCTTTTGCCTCAAGGACTTTGTGCAGGGTCCCGTCGACCCGGCTGGTGATGAAGATCTTCGTTGCGGCCGTGGGGTTCCAGCGGAAGCAGGCGACGAAAGGCCGGTCTCCGGCGGCGAGCGTGGCCAGATCGGTGGTCAACGGGTATTCGACGGCGATGACGTAGTTCTCGGTCATCGAGAAGTGGTGGCGGTACCCGGGATTGCCGCTTTCAACGGGCACCGTCGACAGGATCTCCGGTGTGCCAGTGGTGATGTCCGTCGACACGATCTGGTAGACCGGGTTCGGGCCGAGGACGGTGTGCACGTTGTACTGGATCTTGTGGTCGAAGTCGCGATGGGGGTGCGCGGTGACCGCGTGATGGCCCGGGATGTCGTTGTCCGCCGGTGACTGGTCGAGCCAGCCGGTCGCCTGGAGGGTCTCCGGGTCGAACGTGACGGCCATGGCGCCCTCACCCTGCGCGGCGACCACCTCGCCGATCCGGGTGATGTTGATGTTGCAGTTGCCGTTCTCCTCGACGAGATCCGTCTTCTCGCCGCGCATCAGGCCGGCGCACGGATCGGTCGCGAACGACTTCCACGAGATCCGTCCGGTGGCCTCCTGCGTTCGGTAGCCGGGACTGTCCAGGAACCGGCACCGATACGACACCGTCCCGCCCGCGAAACTGAAGCGCTGCAACAAAGCCAGCCCATCCCACCAGTGCAGCAGGTGCTGGCGGCCGAGATCCCACTTGCTCGGGCCGGTGCGCAACAGGCTGCCGGACAGCCACTCCGGCATGGTTCCGGTGACGGGAACGTTCGGCATGTCCACCTCGCCGGGCAGGTTCCGCCAGCCCAGCGTCCCACGCAGGGTACCGACCATGTCCCCCTGGCCACCGCGGTAGATCCCCTGCCGCACCAACATGTCCAGCTGAGGCAGACGGTCCAGACTGTCCACAGTGGCGTGCCACATACACCCTCCCGGTCCGGCCGCCACCCTCCCACCCGCCGACACCGGGAACTACCAGTTCTTGCGGACGAAGGTGCCTTCCATCCAGGTCTGGCATGCGATGGTGCCGCCCTCGGCGACGATGATCTCCCGCCTGATGGTGCGGTCGTCGAAGGCGGAGCGGATCGAGGCGAAGTACGCGGCCAGTCCCGCGTAGCCGGTTTCGAAGCCGTCGGGACCATTGAATGTTGCCCGGTGCTCCACCCGCCGTACCGGAGACACCTCCGGAACCGTGCTATGGTCGATAACGGAGGACCCCTCCACTACCACTGCACGAGGAGGACGCGGATGATCGCGAACAGCCCTCATTTCACCGCTACCGGCACCGCCCGTGCGGGTGGGGCCGGGGCGATGGGGAACCAGGCGGTGTCGCGGATCGGGTTCGGCGCGATGCAGCTGAGGGAGTTGCACGCCGACCGGGCCGCCGCGATCGGTCTGTTGCGCCGCGCGGCCGAACTCGGCGCCGACCATGTCGACACCGCCCATTTCTATGGCGACGGCTTCGTCAACGGGCTGATCCGGGACGCGTTCCGGCCGCAGGACGGCGTGGTGACGGTCAGCAAGGTGGGCGCCGATCCCAATCCGGGGGGACGCATTCCGCTGCGGCCGGCTCAGCGGCCCGAGCAGCTGCGCGCCAGTGTCGAGGACAACCTGGCGAGTCTCGGTGCCGACCGGATCCCGGTGGTGAACCTGCGCCGCCTGGAGACCCTGCCCGGAATCCTGGCCGAGGGCGACCAGGTGGTCGACGTGGACGACCAGCTCGCCGAGCTGACCGCGTTGCGGGACGCGGGCAAGATCGGCGCGATCGGCCTGAGCGCCATCACCCTGGACACCCTGCGCCGGGCGCTGCCCGCTGGGATCGCCTGTGTCCAGAACGCCTACAGCGTGGTGTCGCGCGGCGACGAGGAGATGCTGCGGCTGTGCACCGAGGAGCACATCGCGTGGGTGCCGTTCTTTCCGCTGGGTGGCGCCTTTCCCGCCATGCCGAAGGTCGTCGATGAGCCGGCCGTCATCACTGTCGCGCGGGAGCTCGGCCACACCCCGGCACAGGTCGGGCTGGCCTGGCTGCTGCATCACGCGCCGAATGTCCTGCTGATCCCCGGTACGGCCAAACTCAGCCATCTCGAAGCGAATATCGCCGCCGGGTCAATCGAGCTCGACGAGCAGGCGATGGCCGCGTTGGATGCCGTTCAGCCGCGTTCTGCCGAAGTGACGCTCGGCTGAGCGAGGAACCTGCCGGGAAGGCATTCCTTCCCGGCAGGTTCATGCCATTCTCCTGGTTATCGGGTAAGGAACGCCCACGATTGGTCGGAGAAACTCGGCATGCAGTCGAAACTGGTGGCCGCGCCATTCGCGCTGGGCGCCGCGAGGCACTTTCCGCGCAGAATCCCTTTTTCTCCGACGCGAAGAAATCGAATCACGGCGAGACAAAGCGATTTAGTGAATGCGTCTCAGCCGGGCCGACGAACAGGAGCCCTATTGCGTTTTCCGGGCCCATTGGCCGGTTGTTTCCCGGCGATCTTGGCCGTTGGCCGGATGCGGCCATCCCCGCTACACTCTGCCCCGGCGCTGCGGGAGGGTGGATGAGAACCGGCTTGACCAGTGTGCTTTCGGAGTCGGCCGCCAGGCTTTATGAGCGATTAATCGTCAGCGGCGGCCTGTCACTGCGGGAGCATCCGGACCTGTCCGGCAGCCACGAGGCCCGGGAGCTGATCGACAAGGGGTTCGCCCGGGAACGCTATGTGGAGCTGCCCAGACTAGTGCCCGTTGAGCCGATCCGGGCCGTCGACAACGCCATTCTGACCAAACAGCGGCAGATTCTGGACCAATACCAGTCGTTGCTGCGCCTGCGCGACGAGATGCGCGCCCTTCAGCAGGACTACCTGTCGGCCGCGGTGCCCGAGGAGCCGCACGACCTGGTCCGGGTGATCACCGACCGGGAGGAGATCGGCGCGCTGTCGGTCGAGCTGTGCCTGTCCGCGCAGCACGAGGTGGCCAGCCTGGAGACCGAGCACTTCACCCGCCCGCCGGATCCGCGCTCGGCGCGGTCGCTGCCCGCCGAGGTCGTCGAGCGCGGGGTGTCGTTCCGCAACATCTACTCGAAGGCGGCGCTGGAGGTGCCCGGGGCGGCGGAGATGCTCCGCAAATCCCAGGACGCCGGCTGGCTGTGCCGGGTGTACCCGGATCTGCCGATGAAGCTCGTGCTCGTGGACGAGCGGGCCGCGTTGCTGCCGCTGGGCCCCACCGGTATGGAAGGCGCGGTGCTCGTGCGGGCGCCGGTGATCACCGCGACCCTGCGGACCTACTTCGAGCTGCTGTGGAGCCGGGCGGTGTCCATCGACGGCACCCCCGCGAAGGTGCCGCCGGAACAGGACCAGGTGCTGCGGCTGGTGCTGACCGGCATGACCGACGGCGCCATCGCCCGCAACCTGGGCATCAGCGAACGGACCGTGCGCCGGCACGTCCAGGCGCTGCTCAACGCGCTCGGCGCGACCAACCGGGTCACCCTGGCGGTCGCCGCCGTCCGCGAGGGCTGGGTGGACTGAACCACTACTGCCACTACTGCCATTCCCATGGCCGGTCGATGCTCCCGCCACAGATGCGAACCAGCCTCGGGTCGCCAGGAGGCGGCGAAGCCACTGACGGCGCGGCGTCCCCGCCCACCGGCGCGATCAGCCGGCTGTACTGTCCCGCTACCCCCGAGGACGGCCGCCAGTCCGTCCGGTTGGCGGCACGACAGGGAAACTGCGTCTGGGTCAACAGCACCAAACCGCTGGAGTCGACGCCGTACAGCAGGGTTCCGTCGCCGGTCACGTCGTGCACGCCTTCCGGCAGCTGCCCACTCGGGTACCAGACGTCGTCGTGTGTGGCACTGCCCGGCTCCCGCCAGACGCGGTACTCCATGCCGTCCCAGTTGCCGACCGCGTAGTCCTTTGCCAGCGCGGTGATCACCGGCCCGTGCAAGAGCGTGAAGAGCACGCCGTCCTCGGTCAGGGTGTTCCCGTTGTGCCGGAACAGGTGCACCGGTCCGCCGAAATCACCGGCCGCCAGGTATCCCGGACGAGCGGCGAAAACGACGTTATGAGACCAGCCGGACCCGGCACGGACGGGAGCACCCAAAGCCGCACCGGGAGTTTCCTGCCGGCGCCACCACAGTTCACCGTTCGCCGTGACCGCGTAAACGACCACCGCCGCCCCGTCGTACGCGCCGAACACCTTCGAGTAGGCCCGCCAATCCCCCGAGTCCACCGTCACCACGGATCCGAGCTGCCAGGATGTGTCGGCGGGCCATGACGTCCCGGCCGGACACACCTGAACCTCCGCCAGGTGCCCAGTTTTCGCGTCCACGGCGAACACCCGCGTATCGCACCCGGTGTCGGCCGCGGCGGGCGTGACCCCGCTCAGTACCAGCACCAAGCACGCGGCCACCCGTCCGACCGTCTGAAGGAACACGGCCCCAACACTAGGAACCGCGGACCCGCCCGAACCGTCCGGCGCAGGCCACTGACCTCATCCGGCCGTTCGGGCCGTGATGATCCAGGCGCGCGAGTCGAACCAGACGCCGTCGTCGGTGTTGTGCTTGGTCATGACTTGATGCAGCCGGTCGAGGGCGTCGGGCTGTGTGGCGGCCCCACTGCCCATCTGCAACGCGAGCACGGCGTCCACGGCCGCGTCCGGATTTGCGCCGTACCACACCGGTTCGCGCACGTCAGTGACGGTGATGCCGGTGAACCCGGCGGACGTCAGCATACCGTCCACAGTGGACGGTTCGGACAAGGAGAACGCGCCGCCGCTCGGAACCGTTCCGCCCAGCGCGCCTTGGATCGCGTGCGCCCATTCCTGGTGGTCACCGCTTTGCCACACCAGCTGAACCAGCCGCGCCCCTGGCTGCAGCGCCCGCCGGATGTTGGTGAACGCCGCGACCGGGTCGGCGAAGAACATCGTGCCGAACCTGCTGATCGCCAGGCTGAACCCCTGCGGAAACGGGTAGACCTGCGCGTCCCCCTCGTCAAAGCGCAGGTTCTCCAGCCCGTCGGACAACCGGCGCGCACGCTCCAGCATCACCGGGTTCACGTCGACGCCGAGCACGCTTCCGTCGGTCGCGAGCCCCGCGGCCGCACGGCTGGTCTGGCCGGTGCCGCAACCGATGTCCACAACGGTGTCACGGTTTCCCACGGCCATGGCCTCGATCAGCCGCGGCTGGTATCGCCGCAGCTCAGCGTCGTAGTCGAAGCCATCTCGTTGATCTCCCATCGCCCCATCATGCATCAACGCGACGGCCGACCACTGTCCTCTGTGGACCGATCGACAGCGACGCGCGCTCACCGGGCGCAACAACACGGCGGAAGCCGCTGGCTGGGCACGTCCTGCGTGCCCGGCGCTGACAGCTGCTGCCTGTGACGACCGGGCGGCCCGGTCGTCACAGGCGCCGGTCGACGGTCAGCGCCAGCCGAGCTCGGGGGCCACGTGCGTGAGGATGTTCTCGATGACGTGCGCGTTGTACTCGACGCCGAGCTGGTTGGGCACGGTCAGCAGCAGGGTGTCGGCTTCGGCGATCGCCTCGTCCTCGGCCAGCTGCCGCACCAGCACGTCGGGTTCGGCGGCGTAGGTGCGGCCGAAGATCGCCCTGGTGTCGGCGTCGATGTAGCCGACCTGGTCCTTGCTCTCGCCGTCCCGGCCGAAGTACGCGTGGTCCATCTCGGTGGTGAGCGCGAAGATGCTGCGCGACACCGACACCCGCGGCTCGCGCTGCCAGCCCGCCTCGTCCCAGGCCTTGCGGAACGCGCGGATCTGATCGGCCTGCTGGACGTGGAACGGCGCTCCGCCCTCGTCGTTCTTCAAGGTCGAGCTCATCAGGTTCATGCCCTGCTCCGCGGCCCACACCGCCGTGCCGTTCGACCCCGCGCCCCACCAGATCCGGTCGCGCAGCCCAGGCGAATGCGGTTCGACGCGCAGCAGGCCCGGCGGGTTGGCGAACATCGGCCGCGGGTTGGGCTCGGCGAACCCCTCGCCGCGCAACACCATCAGCAGGACCTCGGCGTGCTTGCGGGCCATGTCGGCGTCGGTCTCACCCTCGGTCGGCGCGTAACCGAAGTACCGCCAGCCATCGATCACCTGCTCGGGTGATCCCCGGGAGATGCCCAGCTGGAGCCTGCCGCCCGCGATCAGGTCCGCGGCGCCGGCGTCCTCGGCCATGTACATCGGGTTCTCGTAGCGCATGTCGATCACGCCGGTGCCGATCTCGATGCGTTCGGTCTTCGCCCCGATGGCGGCCAGCAGCGGGAACGGCGAGGCGAGCTGCCTGGCGAAGTGGTGCACGCGGAAGTAGGCGCCATCCGCCCCCAGCTCCTCCGCCGCCACCGCCAGGTCGATCGCCTGCAGCAACGCGTCCGCCCCAGTCCTGGTCTGCGAGTGCGGCGTGTCCGACCAGTGCCCGAATGACAGAAACCCGATTCTCTTCACACCCACCCCAACGCACAACCCCGATGGTTGATTCCTCAACTAACAGAGTCCAACAACTGTGCCGGCCAGGCCTTCGGTTTGGTTTCCGGGGCGAAGCGGAACGAGATGGCCTCCATCAGGGGCTTGCGCTGGGTGTTGTGGAAGGCGGCGACGAGCCAGTGGCCGTCCTGGCGCACGAACGTGTAGGTCTGGACCTTGGTCAGCTTCTTGGGGTGTTCACCCTTGTAGGTGTCACCGCGGGTGGTGACGACGGCCGCGTCGGCGCCGAGGAAGCGCACGTCGAGGACCTCGTGGGCGAGCTTGGTGTCCTTGAGGAACTTGGCGAACAGGGTGTTGTGGCTGCCCGCGATGTCGTCGCGGCCCTGGTAGCGGGTGCCGACGAAGGTGATGTAGGTGGCGTCCTCGGTGAAGTGGGCGCCGTACGCGTCGCCGTCGCCGCGCGCCCAGGCGTCGGCGAGCGAGTCGAGGACTGCGGTGATGGCGGCGGTGCGGTCGGTGTCGATCATGGTCGTTCCCTCAGCTAGGATGTCTTCGCGTGTGCAGTATCTGCGCAAATGCAGATATTAGGCAGAGGAGGGATCTCATGGCAAGCCTTCATCTGGTTTTCCGCCGGTACCTGGACGCGGTGGGCCTGCACGGGCTGGCCGCCGCCGAGGCCGCGGGCCTGCACGCATCCGAGTGGTATGCGCTGAGCCTGCTCGACCTGGAGGGCCCGCTGACCTCCGGCGAGCTGTCCACCCGCACCGGCCTCACCACCGGCGCGACGACCCGGCTGATCGATCGCCTCGAACGCGCGGGCTACGTCCGCCGCACCGCAGACCCGGCCGACCGCCGCAAGGTCGTCGTCGAACCCATCCCCGACGCGCTGACCGGCGTCGAGGCGATCGTCGGCCCGGCCCGCCGCCACATCGCGGACATCATCGCGAGCTACACACCCGAACAGCAGGAGCTGTTGTTCGACTACTTCGCCCGCGCGGCACCGGCGTACCGTGAGGCGTCCGAGGAGATCCGGCAGGCGAAACGCGGCAAATGACTACCGCACCAGGACTTTCACGAGAACCCGCGCGATCGCTTGGCGCGTCGACGGTTCGCCATGCGACGCCGCCATCCGGCCGGAGCAACCGCATCGCCTCGGCGATGACCCGGTCGGCGATCGGGCGCCGCTCGGCGTCGCAGGAAACAACTCACCCGGAAGTCAAGGTGTTTTCGCCGGACAGCTTCCGCACACGCACGGCGTCACCGCGGTCCGGTCCGGACGGCGAAGCGCACGCCGACGCCACGGCCGACGCCGAGCCGACAACCCACAGCTGGCGAGAAAAGCCCGGTCGTCGGCCAGCAGTTCCGGGAAGTAGTTCACACCGACATGCATGGCCAGGTCGCTTTTCAGCTGTGTCCGCAGCAACGACACCTGGCGCACGAGCGCGCAGCCACGCCTGCGTTCGGCCTCCGCGGGCGGCAACGCGGCGAGCTGCTCGGCCAGACCGCTCGGCTTGACCGTCCCGAGTGGACACCCAAGGTTGGTGTGCACGACGACGAACAGGTCACGGGACGCGGTGGACATCAGGATCCCGTCGCCGTCGTCGAAGTACCACTTGCTCATGTCGTCGAAGAGCTGCCGGCGTTCCGCCGCGTCCAACGGCGTGTCCCGGAACGGGCTGGCCAACGCGGTCAGCCCCCACAGCCGCATGTACGACTCGACCTGCCGTTCGGCCAGCTTCAGACGGATCTGCCGCCGGTAGTTGTGCGCGAACCAGAGCCCGACGAGGCCCAGCAACACCGTTCCAGCCGCCTGAATCCACACCGTGACCGTCATGCTGCCAGGATGGGCCGAGAACGCTGAAAGGGGGACCGTATGGCTACTTTTGTCCTTGTCCCGGGTGCCTGCCACGGTGGTTGGTGCTACGAGCAGATCGCCGGTCAGCTGCGTGACCATGGTCATCGTGTCATCACGGTGACGTTGACCGGCCTGAGTGAACGCAGACACCTGCTGACCTCCACGGTCAACCTGGACACCCACATCCAGGACCTCACCGCGGTGCTGGTCGCCGAGCAGGTACAGGACGCAATCCTGGTGGGCCACAGCTACGGCGGCATGGTGATCACGGGGGCCGCCGACCGGATGCCCGAGCGCGTCGACTCCCTGGTGTTCGTCGACGCGTTCGTGCCGCGGGACGGCGAGTCGTGCTGGATGCTCACCAACGACATGCAGCGCGAGTGGTACCTGAGTGCCGGCGAGGATGGGTACTCGGTGCCCGCGCTGCCGATGTTCGACCCGCGTGCCACCGCGCACCCACTCGCCTCGTTCCTCCAGCGCATCAGGCTTTCCGGCGATCTCGGCCGGTTCCGGCGCCGCGACTACGTCTACGCCAAGGTCTGGGACGGCGAGTCCCCGTTCGCCCCGACCTACGAGCGGCTCCGCCGAGATCCACAGTGGACGGTCCATGCCGTGGACAGCAGGCACAACATCATGCGCGACGCCCCGGAGGAACTCCTCAAGATCCTGCTGGACACCGTCTAGCTACTTGCGGCCCGCGGAGAACGAGTCCCACTCGGGCCGCGACGACCCACGCGGCACCAGCACCTGCCGGTAGTAGCCGGGTGTGCGGGTCATCAGGACCTGTTCGGTGACGCCCTGGTAGAAGCCCAGTGGGGTGTCCGCGGTGAAGACCTGGGGGTCGAGGTAGGCGTGCGGGCCGCCGGTGCCGGCGATCTCATGGGCGTACTGCTTGTCGAACACGCCCATGCTCAACATCCACAGGGCGGTGCGGGTCAGCGATACGTGCACGCGGTAGCTGCCGCCTTCGGTGGCCCGGCGGATGAGGGCCTCGATGATGCCCGCGGTCATCAGCCACGCCACCATGTAGTCGTTCACGACCAGGATCGGTGGCAGCGCGGGTTTTTCGGGCGTTCCTTCCAGGTGCATCATCCCGGTCAGGCACCCTGCGGTGTGGTCGAAGCCGGTGCGGTTCACCCACGGACCGGTCTCGCCGTTGAGGGACGCGGTGGCGTGGATGATCCCCGGGCGGATCTCGGCGGCCTGATGGACGTCCATGCCGATCTTGGTCAGGTAGCCGGGGCGGCGGTTGGCGAAGAACACGTCGGCGCCGCGCAGCAACGAGTGGATCTTGGACATCCCGTCCGGCCAGGCGGGGTGCAGGGTGGCCGACCGCACGCCGACGTTCGCGGTGATGTAGGTGACCTCGTGCTCGATCTCGTCGTGCCGCCACAGGTTCAGCACGTCCGCGCCGTGCAGCGCGAGCGCCCGCCCGGTGCCCGCACCGGCGATCACGTGTCCCATGCCCAGCGCGCGAATACCGTCCAGCGGCTGGACACCGCGCTGGGTGAACGGTTCCGGGTCGCTGTCGGCGATCTTGGTGATCTCGATCAACGGCAGATCGGCCAGCACCTGCTGGTAGTGCTCCTCGGCGAGCAGCTCGTCGGCGAACCGGACCATCGGGATGACCGCGCCGCCCTGCGCCGCCGCGTCCTCCAGGTCACGGGCCTTCCACTTCGAGATCGCCGCGGCGACCGCATTCACGTCCTCCGGCACACCCAACACCCGCTGTGCGGCCACTTTCGGCCGTGGGTACGGGTTCAGCGGCATCACCCAGCGGTCGTCCGCGGTGCGGTAGAACCCGAACGCGAACGCGTCGTTGGGCATCGACGGCGCCGCACCGGGATACCCGTTGATCAGCTCCCATTTTGAGTCGTACGAAGGGCACAACCGGTGCGGCGTGACCCGCAGGTCGACCGCGATGTCCTGGCCGTCACCGCCCCGGTGGCGCCACAGCTTCGCGACCGCGGCCGCCTTGGTGGCCAACGCGATCGCCGCGGCGCCGCCGAGCCGCAACGTGCTGGGCACCACCGGATCCGCACCGATGAACCCGATCGCGCCACCGGTGTCGTCCGGGGTCATCCCGATCCCGGCGAGCACCTCCTCGAACTCGGCGTGCGGGTCGAACGCGTCGTCGGTGGCGGGGTTCGCGATCGCCTTGGCCACCCGGTCCGTCAAAGACATCCGTCACCAGCTCCCTTGGATTGTTGTGGGGAGCTTGCGGTGGGTGGGACTGGTTGATCGACGAGTTCAGCGAATGCCAACCGCGCTAATCGCCCAAACCGGCGAGAACCTCCCTGAGTTTCCCGGCGAACGCCTCGGGCTGACCGGCGTAGCCGGACTCCGGACCGAGGAAACCGCCGTGGTGACTGGGAAAAACGGTCGGTTCCTGGCCGAGCAGCTGGGCCATCGCGACCGAGGTACGCCCGGTGACGATGCCCTCGGACTCCTCACCCACCGCGATGACGATCCGGGTCGGCGCCGCCTTCAGCGCGTCGACGTCGGGCTCGTAGCTGGAAATGGGCCAGGACACATCGGACAGCAGCGGATCGCCCCGGGTGCCGTCATCCTCGGCGGGGAGTCCGAAGTGGACCGGATCGGGCGCCGGCTGCGCGAAGTAGTCCTCCGTGTACTCACCGCGCCAGGACGTCATCGCGATGAACGCGGCCATGCCGGCGCCGAACCCCTTGGCCTCGTAGGCGTCCCGGAACGCGGCTCGCGCACGCATGGTCGCCTCGGCGTCGGGTAGCACCGAGAACAGCGGCGGCTCGTGCGCGACCAGCGTGGTCACGTCGTTCGGGTGGGCCGCCACGAGGGCGAGCGCGGTCACCGCTCCCCCGCTGCTGGCGAACATCTCGACCGGGCCGGCGCCGAGCTTCTCGATGATGCCGTGCAGGTCCTCCGCCTGGACGGTCGGTGAGTTGTCCACCCGGCCGTCGTGGCGTGTGCTGCGACCGAGGCCGCGCGGGTCGTAGGTGACCACCGTGCGGTCGGTGAAATACGAGGCCAGCGTCGTGAACCCGGAGGCGGTCATCGGCTGGCCGATCATGAACAGCGGTGGCCGTCCGAGCTCGGCGGGGAGCGGACCGGACACGTCGTAGACGACTGCGGCTTCTGTGGTCTCCAGCACGTGCATTGGCAGGATGGTAGTCGCGCGGCCGTCGTGCCACGATCTTTCCATGAACGACCTGGGGGACCGCGGCTCGGGCGAGCTTCTCGACCAGGGCCTGGACTTTCTCGGCGCGGTCATCGGCCGGCTCGGCCCGGACGACTGGGAGCGGCCGACACCGTGCGCCGGGTGGACCGCCCGCGACCTGGCCGGCCACGTGGCGACCTCGACCAGGGTCGCGATCAGCTCGATGCTCGGCCAGCCGCCCGCGTTCCCGGACGTGGCCCGTCCCGGCGACCTGGTCGACGGCGATCCGGCGGAGTTCTGGCAGGCCACGGCCGCCGAGGCCCGGGACGTTCTGCGCAGGGCGGACCTGACACTGCCCACGAACTCGCCGCTCGGCAGCACCGTCGCCGACGACCTCGCGATCCCGGTGATCGACTTGTACGTGCACGCCTGGGACCTCGGCGTCACGATCGGCGCCGACGTCGAGATCCCAGCGGACGTCATCGCCTACGCCCACGCCTACCTCGACCCACTGCCCTACGAGCTGTTGCGCGGCGAGAACCGGGCCTTCGCGGCCCCGGCCGCGGCGCCCGCCGACGCCTCCCCCACCGAGCGGTTCATCGCCTGGACCGGTCGCCAGCTGACACAAGGAGTCCCGTGAGCATCCAGCCTTCGGTTCTGCAGGCCATCGGCGGAACGCCGCTCGTCCGGCTGAACCGTGTCGTTCCCGAGGGCGTGGCCGACGTCCTGGTCAAAGTGGAGGGCGGCAACCCCACCGGCAGCTACAAGGACCGGATGGCGCTGGCCATCATCGAAGGCGCCGAGAGCCGCGGCGATCTGCGCCCAGGGCAACGAGTCGTGGAGTTCACCGGCGGCAGCACGGGTTCCTCGCTGGCGTTCGTGTGTGCGGTGAAGGGATATCCGGTCTCGCTGGTGAGTTCGGACGCGTTCTCGCCGGAGAAGCTGCGCTCCATGCGGGCGTTCGGAGCGGATGTGACCGTGGTGCCCAGCGACGGGGGCCGGATCACGCCCGACCTGTTCGTCCGGATGCGTGCGGAGGTCGACCGGATCGTCGAGCGTGACGGCGCGTACTGGACCGACCAGTTCCACAACACCGACGCTTTCACCGGTTACGCGGCCCTTGGCCGGGAAATCCTTGAGCAGACGGATGTTGACGTGTTCGCCGCGGCTGTGGGCACGGCTGGGATGATCACTGGGGTCACCGCGGCCCTGCGCGATGGTGGCAGCAAGGCCCGCATTGTGGCGCTGGAGCCGTCGTCCTCGCCGATGCTGACCACGGGCACTGGTGGCCCGCACCGCGTCGAAGGGACCGCCGCGGGCATCATCCCGCCCCTGCTGACCGACGGCACCTACGACGAGGCCCGCGCCATCGACGAGGACGAAGCCCGCGCGCTGGCGTTGCGGCTGGCGCGTGAGGAGGGCATCTTCGCCGGAACCTCCAGCGCCCTCAACGCGGTGGCCGCGATCCAACTGGCCCGCGAAATCGGGCCAGGGCACACCGTCGTGACGGTCGCGGTGGACAGCGGGCTCAAGTACCTCAGCGGGGATCTGTTCGCCGGCTGACTGCCGCGTGCCGTCCCGCGCGGCGGCCGAAGAACGAGCCCTCGCCGAGCTGGAGGCCCGAGCAGTAGCCCTGGCCGTCCTGCGCGATGGCGGAGGCGCACGCGCCCGCGGCGTAGAGTCCCGGCACCACCGAACCATCGGCCCGCTGGGCTTGTCCGTCCACTGTGGTCTTGATGCCGCCCAGGGTGAAGCCCGCGTAGAGTGCCTTGCCCAGGCTGAGGTTGTAGGCCGCCCAAGGTCCGGTGTCCTGCGGTGCAAGCCATTCCGGTTGCTTGTGGAAGTCCGGGTCCTCGCCGCGGGCGGCGTGGGTGTTGTAGCGCTCCAGAGTCGCGCGCAGCGCATCTGTTGGTATACCTAGACCTTCGGCCATCTCCCCGACCGTTTCCCAGCCGTCGATGAACGGCACCAGCGGCATGCTCGGGCGTTCGGCGTGGTTGCTGTCGACGATCAGGTACGCGGCCGAATCCCGTTGCCGCATCACGTGGTACGAGGTGCGGGCGTGGTAGCTGTCCTCGGCCACGAACCGCTGCCCGTCCTTGTTCACGACCAAACCCTTGACCAGCAGCGAAGGCGGGTAGAAGGGCGCGGTGATGAACGGCTGGTCCATGTGCTCGAGGGCGGCCCCGGCCGACGCGCCGAGCCGGATGCCCAGCCCGTCGTCGTAGGTGGAGCCGAGCGTGAACAGCTTGGCGCCCAACGCCGGGGTGTACTTGGCGACCATGTCGGCGTTCATCACGAACCCGCCCGCCGCGAGCACAACGGCGTTCGCGCGTACCAGGCCGGTTTCCTGGAACTTCCGCCATTTCAGGCCGACCACCTCGCCCGCCTCGGTCGCTACCAGCTGCGTGGCGCCGGTCTCGTAGCGGACCTCGGCGCCAGCCTCCTCGACCCGGTCCCGTAACAAGTCCATGACCAGCTTCGCGCCCTGGGTGTCGCCCGGGACGGGCACTTTGTGGCCACGCGGCGCGGGGGTCGCCTGGTTGAGGTACGGCCACACCTTCTCGTTGGCCGTGTACATCAGGCCTTCGGTGCCCGGCTGGATCACCGCCTTGCCGGCGAAGTACGACCGTTCGAACTCGAACCCGAGCGCTTCCAGCCAGTCGAAGTGCTCGACGGAACCCTCGCAGTAGGCCCGGATCTTGGCGTGGTCGGGTTCGCGCGACACCGACACCAGGAAGTCGTACATCGCCTCAGCGGTGTCGTCGTGGCCGGTCGCCTTCTGCACGGCGGTGCCGCCGCCGAGGTAGAAGTGCCCGCCTGCCATACATGTCGTGCCGCCGGGCACCGCCGCCCGCTCCAGCACCAACACCCTCGCCCCAGCGCGCGCGGCCTCCAGCGCCGCGCACCCACCCGCGATCCCGAACCCAACCACGACCACGTCGTAGGAGTCGCCGACGCCGGCCAGATCCGCCGCGTCGAGCAGGGTCTCCCCGTCTTCACGCACCGTCATCGCGATGGGCTCCTCACCGTATGGGTCCGAGGAAGATCACCTTCTCGCGCCACGGCCTCGCGGGCAAGGCGCCATTCGCGTGGCCCATGGGTGCCTGCCCCCAGCCGAATCGGGAAAGCTTCCCGGGAATTTCCCGGATGGCGAATCTGTCGGCCGGAACGTTCACGTCCCTACGGTTGACGCTTAGCGCTTACGGGAGGCGGTGATCACGTAACCGCGCCTGTCGACGATTTCGACCTCGACATCCGGATGACGGAAACCAATCGCGAAAGGACGTAGAGAAATGTCCGCACCAGTCGATGACTTCGACCTCGACATCCGGCTCGGCTCGATCGAGCTGACCGAATTCGGCGGTTCCGTGGCGGGCGCTGGGGCCACCGGCGCTTCCAACTGCCAGACAGAGTGCCGCTCGGCCTGCACCACGGGCTGCCGCGCCAGCGAGTGCGTCTGTACTCGCACCCAGTAGGCGGCGACGGAATCTGCTGATCCAGTAGTTCACTCGAAAGGAAGGGCTGCGCAGTGGCCACTCACCATGCGCCGGTGGCGGTCCGGCGGCCGTGGCGGGCGATACTGCCCGATGATCTGGCCGGCCAGGCCATCGAGGTGGCGCTCGACGTCGCGCGGCGGCTTTCGGAGCCGATGCCGGAACACACCATGGAGAGTGGCGCTGGTTGTGCCGTGCTGTTCGGCCGGCTCGACCGGTATCTGCCCGGGCAGGGCTGGGCGGCGGCCGCCCACGACAGCCTGACCGCCGCGGTGCGAGCCGCCGAACGATCCGGCGCCGGTCATGCCGGGTTGTTCGGCGGTCTGAGCGGGGTCGCGTTCGCGGCGAACGCCGTTTCCCAGCAAGGTACCCGGTACGGACGCCTGCTGACCGGGCTGGACGGGGCCGTCACCAAGGCGGCCCGCGGGGCCGCTCAGGCGATCGCCGGGAGGCCGGAAGGCTTGCCGGTCCGCGTGTTCGACATCATCAGCGGCGCGGCCGGAATCGGCACCTATCTGCTGAGCCGCCGGGACGAGGCCGCGGTGCGGCCGGTGCTGGCCAGTCTGGTGGCGCTCTGCGGCGAGGACGACGGCATGCCCAACTGGTACACGCCGCCCGAGGCCGGTATCCCCGCAACGCCCATGGCCGACGGCTTTCCCGAGGGCGTGTTCAACTGTGGCCTCGCGCATGGCGTTCCGGGTCCCATGGCGCTGCTCGCGCTCGCTACACGGGCCGGGATCGCGGTGGACGGCCAGCTCGACGCGATCCGCCGGGTCGCGCAGTGGCTCGTCGCGAGCCGGGCGGACGACGAATGGGGCCCCAGCTGGCCGAGCGGCATCTCGATGACCGGCGGCCGTGCGGTTCACCCGACCCACAACGCTTGGTGCTACGGCAGTTCGGGCCTCTCTCGAGCGCTGTGGCTGGCGGGCGAGGCACTGGAGGACGACTCGCTGCGCACGCTCGCCGTCGACGCGATGGCCGCGGTGTACCGCCGACCGCCGGAGGCCAGGTTCATCGACCGTTCGCCGGGCCTGTGCCATGGGCTGGCCGGTGTCCTGCAGATCTCGTTGCGGTTCGCGCAGGACAGCGGCGAGGACGTATTCACGGTGGCCGCGACCAGGTTCACTGAGCTGCTACTCGGCCACTACGACCCCGGCCGCCGGTACGGCTTCGGTTCGGTTGTGGAGGACGGCTCGCTGACCGACGAGCCGGGCCTGCTCGACGGCGCCGCCGGGGTGGCCCTCGCGCTGCTCGCGGCCGCGACCCCGATCGAGCCGGACTGGGACCGGATGTTGGCGCTGTCATGAGGAAAGAGGTGGCGATGAGGTACCGGCCGCTCGACTGGGTGATGGTTCGCGCGCCGTTGCTCCCGGTCCAGGCGCTGAGCGAAGACTGGTCCGGCGACGCCCGTGTGCAACGCGCGCTCGTGGTCGGCGCAGGCGACTTGCCGCAAGCCCTTGCGCGCTCGACACCGGACGGCCGGGTGGCCGCGAAACTCCAGCGGTACATGATCCGGATGGCCAGCCGGCCCACCCCGTACGGTGCGTTCGCGGGAGTCGCGCTGGGCTCGTGGGGCGAGCACACGAACCTGGAGATCTCGGACAAGCCGGCCACCCTGCGCACCCGGCCGGACATGGGCTGGCTGCTCGACTTCGTGTCCACAGTGGAGCAACGCCCGGACGTCCGGTCGCAGCTGCGCTGGTTCGCCAACCCGGCCGCGTTCTTCCGCGCCGGACGGGTGTTCCTGGCCGAGCAGACCCCGGTCGGCGCGGACACCGAGAAAGGCAGGCCGGTGTCCACCCGTGCCTCCGGTGCGGTGCGGCGAGCGTTGGAGTTCGCCCGAGAACCGGTGCCGTACGCGGATCTCGTCGCCGAGCTGTCCTCATTTCCCGGCGCCACAGGGGAAAAGATCGAACGACTGCTGAACCAGCTGTGGGAGCAGACGCTCCTGCTGACGGACCTCCGGCCGCCGCTGACCGGCGTCGAGCCCGCTTATCATGTGGCGCAACGCCTTTCCAGCATCCCGGCCGCGGCCGGCGAAGCCGCCGCCCTCACCGGCCTGCTCGACCGGCTCAGCGGCTGGGACCGGTTGAGCCCCGAGGACGCTGTCACCGAGTACCCGCAACTCTCAGCCCTGGCACGGGAAATCCATTCCCCCAAGGGCCACAAGGACATCTTCCAGACCGACATGGCGATCCCGCTCGCCGGGCGAGTGGTCCACCGGGCGATCGCGGACGAGGCCGCCCGGGCCGCCGAACTGCTGGTCCGGCTGAGCCCGCACCAGTCCAGCCCGCGGCACTGGGACGCCTACCGGGACTCGTTCATCGGCCGCTACGGGTCGGATCGCGATGTGCCGCTGCTGGAGCTGCTGAACCCGGAGTTCGGGCTCGGTTCGCCGAAACACTCCCACGGTCACCCGCAGACCACTCGCGACCGGGTGCTCATCGAGCTCGCGATCAACGCCATCCGGGACCGCACGCACGAGGTGGAACTCGACGAGGCGCTGATCGCCAGGTTGCAGCCGAAGGTTCCGGAAAGGGCGACGTCCTCATTGGACATCTCGGTGTTCGTGTGCGCCACCTCCGCGGCGGCCCTCGACGCGGGCGATTTCCAGGTGGTCGCCGGGCCCAACCTGGGCGGCCAGGCCGCGGGCCGGGTGCTCGGCCGGTTCGCCGACCTGATCGGGCCGGACGCCGAGGACGCGCTGCGTGGCGCCGCGGCGGCCGAGGAGGCGGGCGAACCGGGACAGATCCGGGCCGAGGTCACCTACCTGCCACGCAACGGCCGCAACGCCAACGTGTCGATCCGGCCGCTGGTGCGCGACCTGGAGATCACGGTCGACACGGTCGCGGCGACCGGGAAGGTGATCCCGCTCGCCGAGCTGGCGGTCGGGGTCCGGGACGACCGGCTGGTGCTGCGCTGGTCGGTCACCGGCGAGGAGGTCGTGCCCTGCGCCGGGCACATGCTCAACTCCCAGATCGCCCCGGCGGTCGTGGAATTTCTGGACGAGCTGACCCGGCTCGGCCGCGCCGTGCCGATCCCGTTCAGCTGGGGCACCGCAAGCGATTTCCCTTTCCTGCCAAGGCTTCAGTCCGGTCGGGTGGTGCTGTCGCCGGCCACCTGGAAGCTGCGCCCGGCCGATGTGGAGTCGTTCGACGTGTGGCGCGAGCACTGGCAGGTGCCGAGGTACGTGTACCTGACGTTCGCCGACCAGCGTCTGTTGCTCGACCTGGACGACCCAGCCCAGGTCGAGCAGGTGCGGATCGAGGCGCGTGGCAAGCCCGATGACCACCGGCTGGCGTTGTCCGAAGCGTTGCCTTCGCCCGAACACGCCTGGCTCGTGGCACCGGATGGCGGCCACATCAGCGAACTGGTCGTGCCGGTCGTCCGCGACAGCGTCGAACCCGCTGTGCGCCAGACCCGTCCGGTTGTCGTGCGGGAGGACCAGCGGGTCCGGCCGCCGGGCACCGACTGGCTGTTCGCCAAGCTCTACCACCCGCCCACTTTCGAGCAGGACCTGCTGGTGGACCACGTTCGCCCATTCTGCCAGCAGTCCGTGGCCAACGGGCAGGCCGGTTCCTGGTTCTTCATGCGGTACGAGGACCCGGAGCCGCACATCCGGGTCCGTTGGACCGGCGATCCGGACACCCTGGCCGACAAGCTGGCGCCCGCGGTGCTGAGATGGGCGAACTCGTTGGTGAGCGACGAAGTCTGCCGTCGGGTGGGGCTGGACTCCTACGACCGTGAGGTCGAACGCTACGGCGGCGTCGAGGGGATCGAGCTCGCCGAGGACCTCTTCGCCGCCGACAGCGAGGCCGTGCTCGACCTGCTGCACCTGGTCGACCACAAGGTTCTGGACCTGGACACCGCATTGCTCGGTGTGTACACGGTGGACGATTTAGTGCAAGCGTTCGGGCTGACCGCCGAACAACAGGACCACCTGTACCGCCACGCCGTGAACGACCGGAAGGCGGCGGCCAAGGAATACCGGGAGCAGCAACGGGTTCTGCGTTCGCTGCTCGGCGACCCGCAGTGGCTGGCCGCGCAACCGGGCGGCGGCAAGGTCATCGAGATCCTCGCGCGCCGCCGGTCCCGCGTTCAGCGGGTCGCCGCCCGGTACGACACCCTGGACGCCCCTGTCCGGACCAAGGTCGAACTCGCCCGCAGCTTCGTGCACATGCACGCCAACCGGTTGCTCGGCTGCGGCCACCCACCCGAGCAACGCGTCCTCGGGCTGGTGCAACGGACCAGGGAGAGCCTGCACCGCGCACCGGTGAAACAACTGCTACGAGCAGGTCCAGCGCAATGGGCCGCCACCGGACACGCGACCGAAGATCGAGTCATCGTCCCCGACGACGAAAGTGTCGTCGTCGCTCTCACCGGCCGGTAGCGGAAGCTCGGCGAGCAGGGTGGTGTCACGCCAGACAGCGGCCGGACCGGCCAGCGTGCCACGACTTCCGACGATCAGCCCACGGCCGTTGATGGCTTGTGCGGTACCGCCATCCTCGATCGCCTTGGGCGAGGCGGGGTCGTACCAGAGCAGCGACTGGGCGTCCGGCCAGGACGTGACCTCGTAGCCGATGACCTTGCCCGACCGGATGGCGCCGAACACGAACGGCCCGGCCGCGCCGGTCAGCGGGGTGATCTGGCCGTGCCGCCACACGTGCGCGGGGTTGCTCCTGCCGTCGTAGAGCAGGACGGTGCCGTCGTCGTCCAGATCGATGCCCGTGCCCAGCGGGGTGTCAATCACGATCGGCCCGGCGGCGAGGTTCGACCAGAGCACCGTGACCTGGTGCCCGTCCTTGGCGTGTGCGATCCCCAGCACGTCACCGCGCTCGTTCAGGGCCACCGCGTAGTCGGTCTCGTACCCCGCGGGCGCGGGGACGTAAGTGAGCGTCGGGTTGGCGGTGTGCGCGTTCTGGTACAGGAAGATGCCGTAGCGGCCCGTGCTGCGCTGTGACCCCGACACCAGCACGGTGCCTGCTGAGTTCTCGTCGGTGACGTTCGGGAACATGAAGTCCGCGAAGGCATCGGCCAAATGCGGTTCGCCCTGGTTCCAGATCACGACCTTGGCCGAGTCACTGGCAGGACTGGACGTGGTGCCCGAGTAGTTGCCGTGGCTGTCCGTGCCCTCCACACGAGTCCGCTGGTCCTCATACCCGGCCGGTGTCCGCACCTTTTCCACGGTCCACGTGCATCCGGCGGCCTGCGCCGGTGTCGCCGCAGCCACACCGGCCACGAGCACAGCGGAAATGAGCATGCCAAGACGTTTGTCCATGTGATTCCCCCTTCAGTCCCGCCATGATGGCAGCGGAGGCCTTGCAGAAATCTTGCAGCACCCAGCCGAGGACTACAGTGATCATGACGGCACCGGCAGGAGGTTCGGTATGCGAGCAGCGGGGATCCAGCGGATAGACAGCGCTGTGGAAGTGCTCGAACTGCCCGAGCCGCGTGCGTTGGCCGCTGACGAGGTGCTCATCGAGGTCGCCGCCGCCGGGGTCGGGAACTGGGACGAGATCGTCCGCACCGGCGGGTGGGATGTCGGGTCGACGCCGCCGATGGCGTTGGGGGTCGAGGCCGCGGGGACCGTCGTCGCGGTAGGTGCCGATGTGACGGATGTCGTGGTGGGCGCTGAAGTCCTGACGCATCCGTTGCCGTTGCGGGAGCAGGGCACTTGGGCGGAACGGTTGATCGCGCCCGCGAACCTCGTGGGCAGCAAGCCCGCCGGGGTGTCGTGGGAGGCCGCTGCCGCGTTCGTGGTTCCCGCGTTGACCGCCGAACAGGTTCTTTCCGAAGCACTCAGTGTCCAATCCGGACAGACGCTCCTCGTCCACGGGGCCAGCGGGATCACCGGCGGAATGCTCGTCGAGCTCGCGGTATTGCGTGGCCTGCGGGTGATCGCCACCGCGGGCCCCGCCGCCCACGACCGGGTGCGTGCGCTGGGCGCTGCGGAGGTCCTGGACTACCACGACGATGACTGGCCGTCACAGGTGCTGCGGTTCAGCGGCGGCGGCGTCGACCTCGTGGCGAACGCGGCCCGCGGCGGCGCCGCGACGGCACTGTCCGCTGTGGTCGACGGCGGCCGCCTCGCGACAATCACCTCGGACACACCAGCGGCGGAGCGGGGCATCACGATGTCCGAGGTGTATGTGCGACCGGATGGCGACCAGCTGACCGGTCTCGCCGCGTTGCTGGGTGAGGGGCAGCTGACGGTGACCGTCGCCGGGCGCTGTTCGTTCGCGGACGCGGGCGAGGCGCTGGCCAAGGTGGTCAAGGGAACGAGCGGCGGCGCCGTGGTCCTCACTCCTATGTAGACGCATATCACTCAGGTGGTGAGGCGGCGATCTCGAAACCTGGCGGCCGGAGGTCGACTCCTTCCGGCGAATGGTGCTGGACGGTGGCGTTCCGGCCGACATTGTTCGTGAATATCTGCGGTTTCGCTGCCTGAACCAGGAACTCATCTGCTCGGTCTGCATTCTGGATCTCGACCTGACGTTGATCAAGCGTGACGAGCCGATCCTGTGGGAACGCCATCAGGACCATGTCACCGAAGCGGGAACATGGGCCTATCTGTCGATCGAACGCGCCGACGCACAGGGTGGAGTCACTCTGGAGCCGCTGTACTTGGAGTCCGCGCTGCGACAGTTCGCACGCGATTGGACAGTGGCCAAGGAGTTGTGATCACGGCCGGAGCGTATGATGCTCGGACACTTCGGCATGGGCGAACGGGACAGGGATGACCGACACAACGGCGACCTCGGCGCACTCCGGCGGGGAGAGCACCTTCGTCCCGCCGGACTTCAGCGTCCCGACCACGTTCGTGCACGACGAGTTCCACCTGACACCGCTCCGGCCGGAACACAACCCGGACGATTACCGGGCCTGGACCTCGAGCAAAGAGCACATTCGCCGGACCCCCGGCTTCGAGCATTATGGCTGGCCGGTGGACATGACCATCGAGGAGAACCGGCGGGACCTGGTTCAGCATGCCGACGACTTCACCCGGCGGGTCGGTTTCACCTATTCGGTGATATCCGGCGAGGAGGTCATCGGGTGTGTCTACATCTATCCCGACGACAAGCCCGGGCATGCACAGGTCCGGTCGTGGGTTCGCGAGGACCGCGCGCAGCTCGATGTGGTGTTGTACGAATTGGTGGACGAATGGCTTCGGGATGTCTGGCCGTTCAAGGGGTACAGCTACTCGCCCCGGACCAGAGAACTCAGCCGCTATTAGCGTTCGATCACCGCGAACTCGCGCCCACCTGCGCAATCAGCCGACCGGCGACCTTGGGAGGCGCGGCGATTCCTTTTCGGGGTGATGGGGGTCTACCTGCTCGACACAGTGTGGCCCACCATGAAAGCGAGCATCATGCGCGCTCTGCAGCAGACATCCCTGAACGGCCCGCAGGACATGCGGTTGATCACCGACGCGCCGGTGCCTAGCCCTGGCCCGGGTGAGGTCCTGATCCGGGTGGAGGCGGCGGGGATCAACTTCGCCGACATCTCGAGGGCTACGGGCACCTTCCTGGGTGGACCGCAACCGCCGTATCTGGCGGGGTTCGAGGCTGCGGGGGAGGTCGTCGAGGTAGGCGAGGCGGTGACTGGCCTGCAACCGGGGACGAGAGTGACCGGGGTTGGGTATGGGGCTTTCGCGGAGTACATGGTTCTGCCCGCGGCGATTCCTGTGCCGGATGGGTGGACGGCTGAGGGAGCGCTGGGGCTGGCAGTGAACTGGCCCACCGCGTTGGCGGCGCTCAAGCCGATGGGCAACGTCGTCGCCGGGGAGACCGTGCTGGTCCACGCGGCGGCGGGCGCGACTGGCCAGGCCGCGGTGACCATGGCCAAGCACTATGGCGCAACGGTTATTGCCACCGCGTCGCCGAGCAAACACGACAGAGTACGCGGCGCCGATCATGTGTTGGACTCGCTCGATGGCGACCTGGCCGCGGCGGTGCAGCGGCTGACCGGTGGTGCCGATGTCGTGCTGGAATCGGGTGGTGGCGCCACGTTCAAGGCCAGCCTGGCCGCGGCGAAGCCGGTCACCGGGCGGGTCGTCGTCTTTGGCCTGGCGGGGGGCGAAGCCGCGATCACCAACTGGGAACTGGTCTACAAGCACCAGGTGAGGCTGATCGGCCTCAACATCGGCGCCCTGATCCAGAACGCGCCCGCGGTGTTCGGCGAACTGATGGGCGAACTTGCCGCGCTCATCGCCGGAGGCGTCCTCGCGCCCGTGCAACCCACCGTGTATGACCTGGCCGACGGGCCGAAGGCGCTCGCGGAACTGGCCGCGCGGGCGACTGTCGGCAAGCTCGCGCTGCGGCCCTGACCTGCGCTGCGATTCCTTTCCGCGATCGCCCCAGTCGTACTGTGGCGAGGAAAGGAGCCGCGTATGGCAGGCAGGGTGCGGACGGCGGCGGACCAGGACCGGTTCGCCGCCGAGACCGGGCAGTTCCGCCGGGAGCTGCTGGCGCACTGTTACCGCATGGTCGGCTCGGCGCAGGACGCCGAGGACCTGGTGCAGGAGACGTACCTGCGGGCCTGGCGGTCCTACGCCGGGTTCGAGGGGCGCGCGTCGATCCGGTCCTGGCTTTACACGATCGCCACCAACGTCTGCCTGACCGCGTTGGCGCCACGCCGGATCCGGGTCCTGCCCTCGGGCCTTGCTGGTCCGTACGACGGGCCCGACCGGCCGCCGGTCCAGGTCGCCCCCGGTGCGGTGTCGTGGCTGGAACCGTTGCCGGACAACTGGATCGAAGACCCCGCGAGGACGGTGATCGCGCGCGAGTCCCTCCGGCTGGCGCTCATCGCGAGCCTGCAGCACCTGCCCGCCCGCCAGCGCGCGATCCTCATCCTGCGCGAGGTGCTCGCGTTCACCGCACCCGAAACCGCCCGGATCCTCGGCACCACAACGGCGGCGGTGAAAAGCGGCCTGCAACGCGCCCGAGCCCGGCTGGACGACCTGGAGCCCGAGGAGGAGCTGCTCGAACCCACCGACGAGCGGGCGCAGGCGTTGCTCAAGGGCTACATCGCCGCTTTCGAACGCGCCGACACCCGCCTGCTGGAACAAGTGCTGCGCACCGACGCCACCCTGGAGGCGACTCCGTTCCGTGACTGGTATGCGGGCCGGGTCACCTGCATCCACCTGCTCGAGGCGTTCGTGCTGGGCGACCCCGGCGACTGGCAGCTGATCCCCACAACGGCCAACCGCCAGCCCGCCGCCGCCGTGTACCACCGCGACACGGATCTCAGGCTGCGGGCACACGGAATCGTGGTGCTCACCCCGACCGCGACCGGCGTCTCCCGGGTGACCGAGTTCCACGACCCCGCGCTGGTCGGAAAGTTCGGCTACCCGGATGTGCTTTTCACTCCGCCAGAAGGGGGAAACCTGTCCCCAGAAACGACCGGATACGGCGTACGGTCAGTCCAGAGACCCGCGCCAGCGCGGAGGTGAGCGGCGGTGAGCGGCCCCGTGGAGGTCCCTAGCACCATGCAGGGCGGATGCTGTGTCGCCCGCCCGGAGGGGGTCCTCGACAGCCGGACCTACCGCGAACTGCGGGACGCGCTGATCAAACTCGCCGTGGAGCAGCCGGACGCGCTCGTGGTCGACCTGCACGACCTGCGGATCAGCAGCCAGAGCGCACTGACGGTGTTCTCGTCGGTGTGGATGCGGGTCAGTGAATGGCCAGGGGTGCCGATCCTGCTCGTAACCGAGGACGAGCACGTGCGGTCGCAGCTGCGGGGCACGATCAGCCGCTACGTCCCGGACTACCCGACGGTCGCGGCGGCACTGGCCAAGTCCGGCCTGCCGCCCGCGCGGCGCAGGGCCGTTCTGGAGCTGGCCGCCGACCCGGACAGCTCCCACATGGCCCGTTTGTTCGTGTGGGAGACGTGTGAACGGTGGGAGCTGTACGACCTGACCACCGACGCGCTGGCGGTGGTCAACGAACTGGTCGACAACGTCAACGCCCACACGCACAGCGGCGGCTGCCAGGTCCGGCTGGAGCTGCGCAGGCGGATGCTGACCATCGCCGTGTGCGACGAAAGCCCCGCCCCCGCGGTGCTGCGTGAGCGGATCGGGTTCGAGCCGTGGGGCAACGGCCTGCGCATCGTCGCGGGCCTGTCCCGCCATTGGGGCTGCACCCCGCACCTCAACGACGGCAAGGTCGTCTGGGCCGTCCTGGGCCAGCCCTAGACCATCTCCGCCGGTTCCATCACCAGGATGGCGCCCTCGGTCGACCCGCCCGGGCTGCGCAGGGCGCCGATCACCACGCGGATGGTGGTCTGGCGGCCCTTGCGGTTCACCGCGTCGAGGGTGAGCACGTCCTCGTGGCCGGAGTCGGCCATCGCGGTGCGCACCGATGACCGCAGCTCGCTCACCGGCAGGCCGATGTCAAGGTTGAGCAGGTGCTCGCCGGCCGCCTCCTCCCGGCGCAGGCCCCACAGGTCCTCCGCGCCGCGGTTCCACACCAGCACGCGCATCTCCTGGTCCACCACCACGATCCCGGAGCGCACCGAGGTCAGGATCGACTCGAGGAAGTCGTTCACCTCGTCCAGCTCGGCGCTGCGCTCGCGCAGGGTGTCGTTGATCGCCTGCAGCTCGTCGTTGGCGGACTGGAGCTCCTCGTTCATCGTCTCCAGTTCCTCGTTGGTCGACTGGAGCTCCTCGTTGGTGGTCTCCAGCTCTTCCACAGTGGACTGAAGTTCCTCGTTCCTGGTCTCCAGCTCCTCGTTGGTGGACTGCAGCTCCTCGTAGGCGGACTCGAGCTGGCGGTTGGTGTGCTCCAGCTCGTCCAGCAGCTTCCGGGCCGCGCTGACGTCATGGAACACGATCGACACGCCCAGCAGGCCGTTGTCGGAGTTGACCAGTGGGTTGACGTGGATCTCGAACCACACCGACTCGCCCGGCGGCCGCTGCCACTCCACGTCCTTGATCCGCAGCGCGCGGCGTTCCACCCGGGCCTGCTCGACGAACGCGCGCAGCTCCACCGGCCGGTACGAGATGTCCAGGTCGCGCAGCGGGCGGCCGATGTCGCGCGGGGACAGCCCGAAGATCACCTCGGCCGGCTGGTTGATCAGCGCGACGATGTCCTCGCCGGTCACCACCACCTGTGCGACCGGGCTCGCCGAGAAGGCGTGCTCACGCAGTTCGTCCAAGCCTCCCACCTCGCCGTGGCGGTCGTATACGAGGCCCTGGGTCACCAGGTGCCCGAGGCCGATGGGAGTGCCTGGCGTCTTGCGGAAGATCCGCCGCTTGAGGTCGAGCGGGTCGAAGATCCGGCTGTGCGACAACAGCATCTCAGCCTTGCCGAGGAACAGCAGCCCGCGCTTGGCCAGCGCGAAGTGGAACCGGCCGAGGATCTTGGCCTGCGTCTCGGCGTTGAAGTACATCAGCGTGTTGCGGCAGACCAGCAGGTCGATCCGGGAGATCGGCGCGTCCTGGACCAGGTCGTTGCGGCCGAAGATGACCGAGCGGCGAAGGTCCTTGCGGAACACGTACCGGTTGCCCTGCGGCTCGAAGTACTGGTCGATCTGTTCCTCGGTCAGGTTGGTCAGCTCGTTCTGCTGGTACGAAGCCTGGCGTGCCTGGGACAGCGCGTCGTCGTCCACGTCGGTGGCGTAGATCTTCACCCGCTGGCGGAACATGTCCGCGCCGAGCGCGTCGGCGAACACCATGGCCAGGCTGTAGGCCTCCTGGCCGGACGCGCAGCCCGCGCTCCAGATCCGGATCGGGTCGTCCGGCCCGCGTTCGGCCAGCATCGACGGCACGATCTCCTCGCGCAGGTGCTCCCAGGCCTCGCGGTCGCGGAAGAAGCTGGTGACGTTGATCAGGATGGTGTTGAACAGCGCGCCGAACTCCTCGGAGTTCACCTGCAGCAGGTCGATGTACTCGCCGAAGTCGCTCATCCCGACCTGCGTCATCCGGTGCAGCACGCGGCGGGCCAGGCTGGTGCGCTTGTACCCGGTGAAGTCGAACCCGCGGGTCTCCTTCAGATAGGCGAGCACCGCCTCGAACTGACTGACGGCTTCAGGAGGCAACGCATCCACAGCTGCGCACGCTACGCCCGTGATAGCGCCGGACGACCAACGGCGCGAGTTGCCGGAGGGTGGCCCACACGATCTCGCCGCCGTCGCGTGGGGGCATGCAACCCCAAGCCGTGGCCAGTTCGGCGACGGCGAGCAGGCCGTCGGGCGCCACTCCGCCCTCGACACGTTCGCGCAGTACCGGCGGGCGCGGACCGTCGTCGGCGACGGCGACGCTCAGCAGCGTCCCGAGCAGCTCCACTCGGCGATCCGGATCGCCACCGACGCGAACACCGTCAGCGCGTGCACCGAGGGAAGGATCAGGTCGTCGAGCCGCACCAGCAACGCCGACGGCTGCTCGGCGGCGCACTTGAGCAGGGGTGTCCCGCAGGTGGGCGTAGGTCACCGCGTCCAGGGTGCCGGCCGGGTGCACGACGGTCGCTCCCTCGACTCGCCCGAGCAGCTCACCCCGCGACCTGGTCATGCCTCGTCGGCCACCGGCCGGGTCGTGACCGCGGTAAGCCGTCCGCGCAGCACATCGGCGGCCTCGGTGGCCTCCTCGGCGGTCAGGGCGTACCGCTCGGCGGTGCGGAAGTTGCCTCGTTCGATCGCGGCGTCCCGCATCTTCAGCGACAGGCTCGCTTTCTCGTCCAGTGACCGCAGGGCCGTCCACAACGCGCGCTCGAAAACGTCGCCCTGCGCGCTCAGCAGTGCCTCCTCCGACCAGGCATGGCCCACCCGGCAGCGGAACCAGCCGTTCCCGGCAGCGAGCTCGCTCAGCGAACCCTGGCAGTCCGGGCAGGTCAGTCCGCTGTGCTCGCCCATTCCCTCCGCCTGATAATCCGCCGCGCGATGGTGCTCGTCGAGAGCGATCCCGTTCTCCAGGCTCATTCCCGCCGGGGCGGGCGGGGATTCGCCGGCGTCGACCTCCTCACGGGCCAGCTTCAGCAGCACGTCGCCCATCTGGCTCGTCGTGAGCACGTGGTCGGGAGTCAGGTGCGACAAGGCACTCGTCGGCATGCCCGGGTAAAGCGCGTCCCGCGGGTCCTGCACGATGGTCCGCCCGCCGCGGTCGCGGATCGCCACCAGCCCGGCCACCCCGTCGTCGAGGACGCCGGACAGCAGCATGCCGGTCACCCGCGGCCCGAAGGCCACCGCGGCCGACCGGAACAGCGCGTTGATCGCCGGCCGGTGACCGTTCTCGGTGGGTCCGTGCGACAGCACCAGCTGGTCTTCCAGCACGAGCAGGTGGTGGTCCGGCGGCGCGACATAGACCTTGCCCCGCGCGATCGGCATCCCGCTCGCCGCGGTGACCGCCGGCAGCGGACCGAACCGGCGCAGGATCTGTGCCAGCGCGCTGGTGCCGCCAGCGGGCAGGTGCAGCACCACCACCACCGCGGCAGGCAGGTCCGGCGGGATCCCGGCCACAAGTGCCTTCAACGCCTCCACGCCGCCCGCCGAAGCGCCGATCACGACCAGGTCACGGTGCTGCGGCGTCATGCCGACCACCTTCTCGATAGCAACGCAGTTCCCCCGTCCCAGCGTAGGTAGCCAAGCAAGCCGCCCCTGGTCACCCGCCGCTGTGCAGGTCCTCGAGCGCGTCCTTCACGAGGGTTTCCCGGTGCCACGCCAGCCACTCGGCCACCTCGGCCGCGGCGTGATCCGTCTTGGCGCACTGGATCCCGGTCGGCTCGTGTCCCGGCTCGGTGTGGAACGCGGTGATCGCCCCGAAGCACTCGCCGCCCGCGCTCACCATCGGCGTGCTGTGCATGGCCCGGAGCCCAGAATCGGCCAGCACGCTGCGCGCGGCCACGGGAATCGACGTGTACGCGAGGATGTCGGTGACGATCACCCGTCTTCGGCCGGTGAGAGCGAGCGCCACCGGCTGACAGTCGCGGTGCGGTTCCACCAGGTGGTAGGCGACGCGGGCGGACAGGCCCTGCCGCCGGTCCAGCCACATCGGCCGGCCGGACGCTTCGGTCAGGTGCAACGCGCCCCTGGCGGTGGCGAAGTACCTCAGCACGGTGCTGAAGAACGCGGCCATCATCGCGGCGTGGTCGCCGCGGTCGCCCGGTGGCCGGGCGCAGAAGGTCACGAACGGCTCCGGCCGCCGCCTGCGGCCCGGGAACCATTCGGCGCCCCGGCCGGGTGCCGGAGTCGCCAGCACGGCCTGCGCCAGGTGGTGCACGGTGAGGCCGTGCCGCTGCGCGCTGTCGCCGAGCAGCTGGAACGCCTGGTTCTCGCCGAGCCCGTACCGGCCCTGCAGCAGGCCCGCGGCCTGGGTGATCGCCGGTTTGGTGTGCAGGGCCATCCGCAGGCCCAGGACGTGCTCGGGGCCGGCGGAACGGGCTGCCGCAGGCCCAGGCTCGCCCGCGACCGCGGGGGCCGACTTGCGGGCGTCGACGATCGCGAGGGACACCGTGTCGTACACCTTGACGACGCTGCTGGCGCTGGTGAGGTTCAGGATGCCCATGACATGCGAGTTGGGGGCGACGAGCGAGAACCTGCGCCCCCTCGCGACCAGCCGGCGGGCGTGCTCGGTGAGAACCCGCACGCCCGCGGCGGTGAGCAGCGTGGTGGCGCTGAGGTCCAAGGCGACGTGCGTGTACTCCGGCGGCAGCCTCGCCCGCAGGTAGTGGTCCAGCGCGCGGCTGGTCTCCGCCGAGATCGGACCCTGGATCCGCAGCACGACGGTGCCGTCGGCAGGGTTGCCCGCGCCCGGCTTGATGGACAGCTCGTGACCCTGGCTGTCGCGCTTCGTGATGGGTGTCCTGGTCGGTTCCATCGCGCCCTTTCTGCGGACGACGAGGTTTCCGGAGCGCCGCGCTGGAGGACGGACCAGAGTGCTCCAACGCTCCCAGCGACGGGCTCCGTGCTCAGGACTACCCGTCTCCCCGGCCGGCACACAATGCCGCGGCTCGTGCGTAGCGGCCGGAGCTTCGGGTAGCCATCCGGGCGTGAACCCGGTGGAGCACGACAAGGAGACGGACATGACCGAACCGCATCCAGAGGACTTCGAGGACCCGGAGGACTTCGCCGACGCCGTGGGCCCCGATCCCACCCCTCAGCAGGTCGACGAGTACCGCGAGGAGACCGAGAAACCGGGCCGGCGCAAGGCCGATCCCGATCGCGAACCGTCCGACCCGACCGGTGGCTCAGGCGCCTGAGCCACCGGCATCCGGGTGGTGGTCACAAGTCGCGGGCCACCACCCGGATGGAGTCCAGCTCCGAGTCGGCCGGGTCTGGGAGCTGCATGCCCGCGTTGTGGCCGCTGCGCACGTAGTCCAGGATCTCGCGGGTGATCACCTCGCCGGGCAGCACCGCGGGCGCTCCCGGCGGGTAGGGCGTGATCATCTCGGCCGAGATCCGGCCGGGCGCGTCCGCGGCGGCGACCTGTTCGGTGCGGCCGAAGAACGCGTCACGCGGCAGCATCGCCGTCTCCAGCGCCAGTTCGTCCGGTGACGGCAGATCGACCCGCGGTGGCCGCGGGAAGTCCGCGTCCAGCAAGGCCTTCACCGCTCGTACCAGGATGTCGCCGGTGTGCTCGTCGTCGGCGTAGGTCAGCTGGGCGACGATCCGGCGGTGGTCGGCCAGGCCGACCGCGACCTTCTGGTGTTCGCGCAACCAGTCCGCTGCCTGGTACCCGCTGATGCCCAGCTCGTCGAGGTCGATGACGATCTTGAGCGGGTCGAACGAGGAGGCAGCGCCCGGCCCGACGAACTCCTCCGCCATCACCCGCAGGCCGGGCAGGTCGTCGATGCGGGCACGCACCGACTTGGCCAGCGCGAGCGCCGCGTCCAGCAACTGGTGCCCGTACTCGACCATCTGCCTGCGCCAGCCGTCCAAAGTGGCGTACACCAGCGAGGTCGGGCTGGTCGTGCCGAGCAGGTCCTCCTGTGCCTCGAGCACGGTGGGATCGACCCGGTCACCCTGCAGGTGGAACACGGAACTCGTGGCACACCTCCCGGACCGCGGTGATGTCCCCGCAGGTGCCGTAGTCCGTCGGCGTGACGAGCAGCATGCCCTTCGCCTCGGGCTCGGCCTCGAACGCGGCCCGCACCGCGTCCGCGCCGGGTGGGTGGGACAGGTGCCGTTCGGCGTCCCAGGACGGGCGCACCCACACCGGTTCGACACCGCTGAGGATCAGCCCCGAGATCACCGACTTGTGCGACTGCCGCGCCACCAGGAGCTTCTCGTGCGGTCCGGCGACGGCCAGCATCGCGCTCTTGACCGACAGGGAGCTCCCGCAGGTCGAGAAGAAGGTGTGGTCGGCGCCCACGGCCCGGTGATCAACCCGAGACCTTCTCCAGCGCCTGCTTGGCACCGTCGTAGGCGAACTGCAGCACGTCCGACGCGGCGACGGCGGTCAGGACGGTGGCGACCAGGCGGGTGAACCTGGGCTGGAAGACCATTCCGGCGGTCAGCCCGGTCGCGATCCACACCGCGAGGCAGAAGGGGCAGGTCAGCAGCTCACCGGCGGCGTGCTGGACGCCGTGCCCGCGGACCGACTCGTTGAGCTCGCCCTCCCCCGCGGACTCCTCGTACCGCGCGAACGGCGCCCGCAGCGGGCTGGCGACGGCGTCCTTGGCCAGCAGCCGGCTGGCCTTGTGGGTCGCGACGCTCAGCAGCACCGTGTCACCGAGGCCGAACCGTTCGGGCAGGCGCGTCCCGGCCGCGTGCCCGGCGACGGTCAACGCGCCGACCACACCGCTGTAGACGCCCAGCACCGTCGCGTACCCGCGCAGTGGCTGATCGGCTCCGTACTGCTTGCGTATCCGGGCAAAGGTCTCACGGACTCGGTCTGTGGTTCGCATCTGCCCGGAGTACCCAGCGGGAACCCGGCTCAACTTCCGGTGTGCCGCCCGCTCATGTGATCCCGCATGCGGTCGATCAGGCCGGCGCCCGGCGCGAGGATGCGGTTGGCCGGCGGCTTGTCCGGGGCGCCGGGATGCGGCCGGGTCGGCGCGATCTTCTTGGCGTTCGTCACCTTCCGGCCCAGGTCCTCCAGATCCTCCGCGGAGCAGGCCTGGGCCAGCCGGGGCAGCAGGTTCTCCTCCTCTTCCTTGATGTGGTGCCGCACGTCCTTGATCAGCCGCCGGACCAGCTCGTCGAACCTCGGGTCGGTGGCGGGCATGTCCTCCAGGCCCTTCATCACCCGTTCGGCCTCGGCGTGCTCCTCGATCTCGTGGTCGGCGATCTCGTCACCGTCCGGCAGCGCCTTGCGCGCCGCGGGGTACATGTACATTTCCTCGGCCACCGAGTGGCGCACCAGCTCGGTGACGACGTGGTCGGCCAGCTCCTTGCGGTGGCCGGGGGTGCCCTGCCCGCTCTCCAGTTCCTCGAACATCCGCTCCACCTCGCGGTGGTCGGCGACGATCACGTCGACGAGATTCTCACTCATGGCTACTCCCTGTGTTGCCGTCGCGGCCGAGATACCCGGCGCGAAGACGGGCAAACAGCGCCGATCTTTGATCTTGGACGCGGACAGCTACCTGTCGCTGGCTGGACAGACAGGAGGACGAGGTCGGGGGAGGCAATGACGGACGAGCTGACGGTGAGACCCGTACCTGGGCGACAGGCGCTCCCGCTGATGACCTCGAGCCGACCGGGAGGCCGCGCTGCTGCTGGCCACCCACGCCTCGCTCGCCGTCGCCAACAGCCACACCACCGAGCTGGCCGACGTCAACGTCAAGCTGGTCGACCTGGCCTCCCACCACGACGAACTCGACCAGCACGGGTGAGTTGAGCCACGCGCCGGCTGGGTACCTGCATCGGGTGAGTGACGCCGAAGAGTCGGAACAGCAGCAACTGGCCCGCAACCTGGGCGAACTGCTCCAGGAACTACGGGTGGCGCAGGCCGGCGTGCAGATCTTGTTCGGCTTCCTGCTGTCCATCGCGTTCACCGACCGCTACGCGCGGGCCGACGACTACGTGCACATCACCCACCTCATCACGGTCCTGTTCGCCACCGCGGCCACCGCCCTGCTCACCGCGCCCGCGGCCTGGCACCGGGTGCTGTTCCGGCACGGCCGCCGCCGGCAGATCATCAGCACCGCCACCAAGATGGCCATCGTCGGGCTGGCCTGCCTCGCCGTCGCGATGGCGGGCACGGTGCTGCTGATCTGCGAGGTGGTCATCGGCGGCTGGGTGCCGATCCTGGTCGCCGCCCTCGTGGCCGCCGGTTTCGCGGTGCTGTGGTTCATCTGGCCCGGCCGGGAGCGGGCCGAGGGCCCGGCGGCGGAACGCGTCGACGACGTCCCGGGTGGATGACCGCCGGACCCTCATGAACCCTTCGTCACCAGTCGTGGTCTGTGCTGAGTGCTGATCGCGCGTTGTGCACAGGGGCGATCTGCGGGGCCGCCCGGTCCCAGGCGTAGCGCGATCCCGTGCGGCCAGGCCGTAGGCGGTCCGGGTCAGCTCGTCGTCCAGCAACCGCCGCAGCGCACCGGCCAACGCCCGCGGGGACCGAGGCGGGACATGCGATCCCGTCACGCCGTCCACCACCGTGTCGACCAGCCCACCGACGGCCGACGCGACCACCGGACGGCCGCAGGCCATCGCCTCCAGGGCGACGATGCCGAACGACTCGTGCCACGGTGTGCACACCACCACGTCAGCCGATCGCAGCAGCCGCGGCATGTCCGCACGCGGCACCGGCCCGAGCAGCCGGACTTGACCGGCCACACCGAGGTTCTCGGCCAGCCGCAGCAGGTTCATGCCTCCGGGTCGAGCCGGAGCCGGTTGGCCGGCGGGCCGCCCGCGATCACCAGCTCGGTGCCGGGCAGCGCGGGCAGGGCCGCGACGATCGTCTCGAACCCCCTGCCGGGACCCGGTTGCCCGACCGAGACGATCCGGTGGGGGCTGCCGCGCCTGCGCGCGGGTCCGTCCACAGTGAACAGATCGACGTCCACGCCCGACGGCACAACGGAGATCAACTGCCGTGCGCGGCGGGTGCCGAGGCCAGCCCGGACATCCAGAAGTGCGCATGGACGACTTCCGGGCGCCGGTCCTGCCACAGGCGCCTCAGCCCGACGGCGAAGTCGCCCATGTACTGCAGCAGTTCGTCCTTGGACACCTGCTTCGCCGGGCCCGCGTCGACGTGCACCACCCGGTATCCCCGCGGTGTGGTGACCTGGTCGGGCAGGCCCGGCGCGTCCCTCCGGGTGTACAGCTCGCAGACCGAGATTTCCGGCGCCCAGGACGGCAAACCAGCCCACCATCGCGACTACCTTGGGTAACCAGAAGGCGTTCTGGAGCACGTCACCGCTACGGACCGTGTTCCTCAACGCCGTTGTGGTTTAGCCAAACCCCGCTCGGGTACCGTCAGCCGCCCATACCCGCGGGCTGCAACTGGTGCACGGTGGCTCCGTCGTTGCGTGTCAACGGTTGCAGCGGCAACGCGGGCAGCGCGGTCACGTCCTCGAGGTGACGCAACAGGATGCCTTCTCGCAGCGCCCATGGGCAGATGTCCACGGCCTGGATGTCCAGCGCCGTCATGGTCGCCTCCGCCAGCACGGCTCCGGCGACGATCTGCCGGGCGCGTGACCGTGCCACACCACGGAGTCCGGCCCGCTCGCTGGCCGAGACCGCGGCGAGCTTGGGGATCGACTCACGCAGGTCCGCCAGCTTCAGGGTGCGCCGGACGAACGGACCTTTGCGTTGGGACGCCGCGCCGTTGAGCCGGGCCAGTTGCTTGAACGTCTTCGAGGTCGCCACCACGTGCCGGGGCTTGCCTTCCCAGCGCAGCCGGTCCAGTACCTCCGACAGGGTGCTGCGGACGTGCCTGCCCAACGCCTTGAGCTGCTTGCGCGCCGGTGGGTCGGCGGCCAGGAACTCGCGGGTCAGCCGGCCCGCGCCCAGCGGCAGCGAGATCGCCAGCTCCGGCAGCACATCCCGGCCCAGGACCAGTTCCATCGACCCGCCGCCGATGTCCATCAGCAGCATCGGGCTCGACGACCAGCCGTACCAGCGGTGGGCGGCGAAGTAGGTCAGCGTGGCCTCTTCCTCACCGGTCAGGTACTGCGGCCGGATCCCGGACCCCGCGTGGATCCGGTCGATGACCTCCTCGCGGTTGACCGCGTCCCGGATCGCCGCGGTGACGAACGGGTAGAGCTGCCCGACCCCAAGACGGGCGGCCGCCTGCACGGCGTTGGCCACCGCGCAGGTCACCCGCTGGATCCCGGTCTCGCTCAACGTGCCGTCCGACCGGATCTCCTCGGCCAGCAGCGTCGGTTCCTTGACGGCGTGCGCGGGTAATGGCGGCGCACCCGCGGCCACGTCGACCACTTGCAGTTGGGCCGAGTTCGATCCGATGTCCAGCACGGCAAGTCTCATCCCGCCCAGATACCCCGGGTCGCGCGGGTCACACCCTGCGGATCGGGAAGTGTGCGAGCCGGGAAAACGGGTAGCCGACTACGGGATGTCACCAGAGGAGGCAACGGCCATGCCAGGCAGGGAAAGCATGCCCAGTACGGTGCGTCGCTCGCCCAAACACGCGCAGGACACCTGGGTCAAGGCACACGACTCGGCGATCGAGACCTATGGCGAGGGTGAACGCGCGCACCGCACGGCGTTCGCGGCGCTGAAGCACTCGTACGAGAAGGTCGGCGACCACTGGGAACGCAAGGAAGGCGGGAGACGAGGCCCGTCCGACGAGCAGGCCGCGCGCGGGGTCGGCGCCAAGCAGGTCCGTGAGACGGCCGGGGGCGTGGACACCAACGCCAGCAAGCAACACCTCTACGAACTGGCCAAGAAGCTCGGCGTGCGGGGGCGCTCGTCGATGTCGAAGGACGAGCTCGCCAAAGCGATCCAGAAGGCGAACGACCGGGCAACGGCTAAGGCGCGTTCTTGAGGGACCGGCGGGCGGTGACGAGATCCGCGACGAGTCCTTTGTAGACTTCGTCGCGGTTCTCCGCGCGCAGCACCGCCGAAGGGTGCGTCGTCGCGGTCACCTTCGATTTCGTGTCCGGCAGGTCCATGATCTCGCCACGGTGCTGGGTCAGCCGGAACGAGGCACCGAGCAGGGATTTCGCCGCGACCGCACCGAGGCAGACCACCAGCTCGGGTTCCACTTCGGACAGCTCACCGAGCAGCCACGGCTGACAGGCGACCACTTCGGTCCGGTTGGGCTGCTGGTGGATACGGCGCTTGCCCCGCTCGGCGGGCTTGAACTTGAAGTGCTTCACCGCGTTCGTCAGGTACACGGTGGACCGGTCGATCCCGGCCTCGGCCAGCGCCTTGTCCAGGATCCGCCCGGCGGGTCCGACGAACGGCTCCCCGGCCTTGTCCTCCTGGTCGCCCGGCTGCTCCCCGACCATCACGATCCGCGCGTGCGACGGTCCCTGGCCGAACACGGTCTGCGTCGCATCCTTGTACAGACCGCAGTTGCGGCAGCCGGCCGCCGCATCGCGCAGTTCGGCAAGGCTCATTCCCGGCCCCGCACAATAGTCGGTTCCAGCTCCTCGTCGTCGAAGACCTCGACTTCTTGTTGCTCAACGATCTCCACTGTGGGCATCGCTCGCCCCTTTCTCTTTCCTTAGGGGCTACCCAGTGGCCGCCGTCACAACCATCGGCGCAACAACCGTGTCACAGCAGGCATTACGACGTACGTCATCGTCGTCAACAGGACAATCGGGAACAAAGCCGACCGCAGCAGCAGCGGCCACGACGCCGTGAGCGGGGCGAGGAACGCCTGGAACGCCACCACCAACGGGTACACCGCGACCAGGGAGATCAGCCACATCTTCCACCGGGGCGGTGGGCGCATGGTCGCGGCCGCCTCGGACGGCACGTGGAACCAGGTCTCCAGCCCCGTGCGGTGCTGCACCGCGGTCCGGTCCGCGGCCATGGTCCGGGCATGACGCAACCACCGCTCGCGCTCGTCCGAGTCCAGCCAGTCACGCAGCTCGCGCCGGGTCTGGAACTGGTGCACCACATGGAAGTCCCGGCTGCCTTCGTTGTGCACGACGGTCGCCGCCAGGTTCCCCGGATACCTGGCGGCCTCAGCGGTCGCTCCCTTGGCCCATTCGGCGAACTCGTCGACGTGACCGGGTTTCGCCCGCCAGCTGAAGATCGTGGTGACCGGTTCCTCTGGATGCCCGGTGCGCTCCGCGACCTCGTTCGAGTTCGTCATGATCACCTCGCTACGGCCTGCCGATGGCGACCAGCCGGAAGCCCGCCGACCGGGCCTTCTCCGCCGGCACCACATCGCGAGTGTCCACAACGACCGGCCGGGAAACCTCACCGGCCAGTTCGGCCCAGTCCAGTTCGGCGAATTCGGGCCATTCGGTCAGCACCACGATGGCGTCGGCGTCACGAGCCGCCAAGGTGGGTGTGGCAACGGTGTGTACCGGGCCGCTGCCTGGTGGCACGCATGGGTCGTATGCGGTCAGGTGAGCGCCTTCGGCAGCCAGGACCTCCGCGACGGCCATCGCGGGCGAATCGCGCAGATCGTCGGTCCCCGCTTTGAACGTCAACCCCAACAAGCCGATCCGGGCGCCCGCCAGCGTACCGCCGACGACGTCCTTGACTTTGTCGGCCATCCGGCGCGCTTGGCGCGCGTTCGTGTCGATCGTGGCCCGCAGCAACGGGAAGTCCAGCTCGGCCGACCGGGAGGTGGACAGCAGCGCCTCGGTGTCCTTCGGCAGGCAGGAACCGCCCCAGCCGGGCCCGGGGGTGAGGAACGCCGAACCGATCCGCTCATCCAGGCGCATGCCCTCGGTGACCGCCCCGATGTCGGCGCCGACCCGTTCGCACAGCTCGGCCATGGAGTTCACATAGGACAGTTTCATCGCGAGGAAGCAGTTGCTGGCGTACTTCACCAGTTCCGCGCTCGTGCTCCCGGTGAGCACGACCGGTGCACCGGTGCCGTCGTAGAGCGACAACACCCGCCGGGCGGCTTCTTCGTCCTCCGAGCCGACGACGACTCGTTGCGGATGCAGGAAGTCCTCCACCGCGTGTCCCTCACGCAGGAACTCCGGGTTGGTCACCACCGGCCGTCCCAGCCGCTGCCCGACGCGGGTAGCGGTGCCCACCGGCACAGTGGACTTGATCACCACGACACAGTCCGCCCGCGCGCTCTCGATCTGCGCCAGGACGTCGTCGACGGCTGACAGATCGGCCTCCCCGCCCGCACCAGAAGGCGTCGGCACCGCGAGGAAGATGAAGTCCACATCGGACAGATCGGCGGGGATGCCGTGCACGAACCCCAGCCGTCCCACCCGGAGACCGTCCCGGACCAGGGCCGGCAGGCCGTTCTCGTGCAGGCCGACCTCGCCGTGTGACATCGCGGCCACTTTCGCCTCGTCCACATCGGCACAGATCACCCAATGACCCAGCCGCGCGAAGCAGGCCGCGGTGGTCAGACCGACGTAGCCCGCGCCGACAACGAGGATCCGTTGTGGAGCCATGGTTTCACCTCCTCGAGCACTTGGTCGGCTGAAATGGCCAGCAGCCCGGGATCGGGCTCATGGGCGAACGTGTCACCGCTCCGCCCGTGCCACAACGCTTTGTGCGGCCCGGCCCTCGGACCCCACAACGCCGGCGAGACAGGGCCGAACAACACCACCGAAGGCGTGCCATACGCCGTCGCCACGTGCGCCACACCGGTGTCGCCGCACACCACCAGCCGCGCGTGCGCAACGAGATCCAGCAGGCCGCCCAAGCTGCCGCCGATCCGGACCGGAAGGCCCTGAGCGACGCTCTCGACCAGTTCCGCCTCGGCGGCACTCCCGGTCACCACGACATCCGGCCCCAGCGCACGAGCAACTTCGGCATAACGCTCCGCAGGCCACCGCCGCGAGCCGTGACTGGCACCCGGATGCACCACCACCGGCCCGCCGGACCGCTCACCACCGACACCCACCCGGTCCGGCTCGCCCACCCGGAGATCACCCGGATCTGCGGGCGACCGCCGGGATCCACGGCTCCCATCGGGATACCCGCCGGTGTGCCCATCGGCATGATCCAGGCTGTCCGGCCGGAAAACAGCCGGATCTTCCGGCCAACCCCCGGAGCCATCGCTCCCATCGGGATGCCCGCGGGTGCGCTCATCGGCACGGTTCGGGGTGTCCAGGCGGAGATCAGCTGGGTCGGCGGGGATGCCGTGGTCTTGCAGCAGTCGGCACCAGCGGTCCACCTCGTGTTGCCCGGCGACCCACTTCGTGTGGGTGATCAGCTGCCTCGGGTGCACCGCGCGCAGCAGCTGAGTGCTTTGCGGGCCGCGGCCGTGCAGGTTGACCGCCAGGTCCGGCGGCGGCCCCTGCCATGGGATCGGCGCCAGTTCGGGGGTGGGCAGCAACCGGTCGACGGCGTCGATCCGGTCGACCGCATCCTTCAGCCAGGTGGGAGCGGCGAGTGTGATGACCGCTGCCGGGTAGGCCCGTCGCAGTGCGCGCAGCGCTGGGACCGCGGTCAACAGATCGCCGAGGCCCAATGCGCGCAGCACCAGGATGTTCATCGCCGGACCGCCCGGTGGCGCAGTTCCCCGCGCAACCGGTGCACGCAGGCCGCTGGTGGAATGGCGACGCTCGTGACGACCATGCGGGCGATCTCGTCAACGGTCTTGGGGCCGGGCGCAATCCGGTGGTACGCGAACTGCGCAGTCAGCCCTCCCCACACCAAACCTGCCAGCAACGCCGCCGGACGCCACGACTTGAGTCCGAAAAGGACGGCAGCCAGACCGGCCGCCGTTGTCGCTGCGTGCCACGGTAGACGAGTGGGCCGGCCACCGACCTTGGCCCGCCAGCCCGGCCCCAGGAGACGGCGCATCAGTGCGTCGTCCGCGTTGCCGCGCTGGGCCCGCAGGCTGGCCAGGAACCCGGCCTCCCGGACGGGATGGACCGTCTCACGGTCCCCGGCCACGATCCGGTGGCCCGCGGCCTGGACTCGCAGCGCCAGCTCCGCGTCCTCCCGGTAGGCACGGGGAAAGCGTTCGTCGAAGCCACCGACCCGGGCGAGAACCGTTCGCCGGTAAGCCATGTCGGCGGTGATCCAGCGGCCGTCCATCAGCCCGGCCGTGCCGCGCTCCCAGTCTGTCGGGGCGCGGTCAGCAGGCAACGGCACGACAATCCGTGCCTGGGTGGCCGCGACATCCACCGGCAGCTCGGCCACATCCTTGACCAGGCTTGCTTTCCAGTCGGGTGGCGGCAGCACGTCGTCATCCAGGAACGCGATCCACTCCGACTTCGCGGCGCGCCACCCCGCGTTGCGCGCCGCCGCCGGTCCGCGCCCACCGCTGCGGACCACCTGGATTCCTTCCGGCACAGGCAAGTCCGGCCCGGGATGCGGCCGATCGTCGACAACGATCACCTCGCGTGGCGCCGGGCCATGTCCGTCCGCCAACGCGTTCAGCACGACAGACAGACATTCCCTGCCGACTGTCGGGATCACCACCGTGTAGTCGACGCTCATGCCGCCACCCCGGCACGGCGGACGACGAACGGCCCGATCGCCAGCAGATCGACCGGCGCGGAACCGAAACACTCCAGCGCGTCCCGCGGATCGTCCACCATGGGCCGCCCCGCGGTGTTGAGGCTCGTGTTCACCACGACCGGCAGGCCCGTCCGCCGCTCGAACTCGGTCAGCATCCGCGCCACCAACGGTTCCCGTGCGGAGTCCACGGTCTGCGCGCGTGCCGTGCCGTCCACATGGACAACGGCCGGGATGCGGTCCTTCCACTCTGGACGGACGTCGTGCACGAAAAGCATGTACGGGCTCGGGATGGGGCCCCGCTCGAAGATCTCGTGGGCGCGATCGGTCAGCACCATCGGCGCGATCGGCCGGAACTGTTCGCGGCCCTTGACCTCGTTGAGGCGTTGCAGGTTGTCCGCGACACCCGGGTGGGCCAGCAGCGACCGGTGGCCCAGCGCTCGCGGCCCGTACTCGCTGCGCCCCTGGAACCAGGCGACGATCTCGTTGTTCGCCAGCGCCGCCGCCACTTCGGCCGCCACATCGCCGGGCTCCGTGTACCGGATCTTGGCGCGGTCGAGGAATCCGCGGATCTCCTCGTCCGTCCAGTCACGACCGAGGTCCGCGCCCGGCATCGCCGCGGCGGGTTGGCCGGCCTGGGCGGCGAGGTGCAACGCCGCCCCCAGCGCGGTTCCGGCGTCGCCGGCCGCGGGCTGGACCCACACCTCGTCGAACGGTCCCTCGGCGAAGATCCGGGTGTTGGCAACGCAGTTCAGCGCCACTCCCCCGGCCATCGTCAGCCGCCGCTGCCCGCTCCGGTCATGCAGCCACCGCACCAGGTCCAGCAGCACCTCTTCCAGCCGCACCTGCACGCTCGCGGCGAGTTCCGCGTGCTCGCGGGTCATCTCGTCGTCCTTGCCCCGCCGTTTGGCCAGCGTCGCCCAGTCGATGGGGTTCACCACGAAGCCACCGTCCTCGGTGGCGAAGATGTTCTCGCGCATCAGGTCCAAGTGTTTGGGCTTGGCATAGGACGCCAGCGCCATCACCTTGTACTCGTCGCTGGACCGCATGAACCCCAGGTGTTCGGTCAGCTCCTCGTACATCAGCCCGAGCGAGTGCGGCAGCCGCTGCGCGGCAAAGGTTTCCAGTCGGCTGTCGCGATAGCTGCCGGCGAGGTGGGAGGCGCATTCACCGCGTCCGTCGGATACCAGCACCGCGCAGTCGCCGTCGAACGGTGCCGCCAGCCCGGTGGATCCGGCGTGCGCCACGTGGTGCGGGACGAACCTGAAGACCCCCGGATCCAGGCCCGGCAGAGCATTGGCGAGAAAGTAGGGAGCCCGCCGGGCATAGGTCGTGCGCATGTCCTCCCAGCGCTCGTCGAGTCCCGGTTGACCGGGCTCGACGAGGTCCGGGTCATAGGAGTAGGCCACCGCGTCCACATCGGACGGTTGCAGCCCGGCGCGCTCCAGGCACCAGCGCGCGGCCTGCTCCGGCAGCTCCCACGAGGAGAACGGAACCGGCCGTTTGCCGTGCTTGCGCCGGGAGAACCGTTCCTCCTCCGCGGCCGCGACGATCTCGCCGTCGACCACGAGTGCCGCGGCGGGGTCGTGAAAGATCGCATTGATACCGAGAACGCGCATCACACGCCCCTTTCATCCGATGTCGGCCGGCACCCGGCCGGCCATGGCACGCAAGCCGTCATGGAGTGAAACCTTCGGGCGCCAGTCCAGAACCCGGTGCGCCAGCGTGATATCCGGGCAACGGCGGCGCGGGTCGTCGGGCATCGGCTCGACGTGCCGGACCACCGACCGGCTCCCGGTCACCTCGATCACCCGCTCGGCCACATCCAGCACAGTGACCTCTTCCGGGTTCCCGAGGTTGATCGGACCGCAGTGGTCGCTGTGCGCCATCGCCAGCAGCCCGCGCACGAGATCGTCCACGTAGCACAGCGAGCGGGTCTGGCGGCCGTCGCCGTGCACAGTCAGCGGCTCGCCTGCTTGTGCCTGCTGGAAGAACGTCGGGATCATCCGCCCGTCCCCGGCGCGCATCCTGGGTCCGTAGGTGTTGAAGATCCGGACAATGCCGGTGTTGACGGCGTATTCGCGGTGGAACGCCTGGGTCAGCGCCTCGCCGAACCGTTTGGCCTCGTCGTACACACTGCGCGGGCCGATCGGGTTGACGTTGCCCCAATAGGTCTCGCGCTGCGGGTGCTCCAGCGGATCGCCGTAGACCTCACTGGTCGAGGCGATCACGATCCGGGCGTTGTCGCGCCGCGCCAGTTCCAGCGCATGCAAGGTGCCGAACCCGCCCGAACGCATGGTGTCCACGGGCATCCGCAGGTAGTCCACAGGCGACGCCGGACAGGCGAGGTGCATCACCAGGTCCACCCGCCCGCGAACGTCGAGCGGTTCCGCCACGTCGGCGATGACCATCTCGAACCGGTCGTGGGTCAGCACGCCGCCGAGATTGCGCGGCGAACTGGTCCGGAAATCGTCCACACACACCACGTCGGTGCCCTGTCGCACCAGCTCAACGCACACGTGCGAGCCGAGAAACCCCGCCCCGCCGGTGACCACTGCCCGTTGGAAGCCCATGGGCCTGAGCTACCCGTGAATCACGGGTGTAACCACCGGTTCTCTGGGTATCAGGCAAGCAGCCGGACCTGGCGCTCGACATCCGCGGGCAACGGCTTGCGTTGCCGGGCCACGGCGGGCAACCGGCGTAGCGCCGCGCCCAGCGCCGCAAGTGCGTTCCGGTCGCCCAGTCCGCGCCTCGCCAGCGCCAGCGCATCGGTCATGCCGACCGTCAAGGGGCGGCGCAGCCAGGTGCTGAGCAGGTCGTTGCGCAGTTCGGCGCGGATGCGGGCGGTGGACGGGCCGCGGCTCTTCGACGGCTGGTGGTGCGCCACGATCTCGTCGACGTAGCAACCGGCCCAGCCCGCGGCCGCCAGGTCCCACGAGAACAGGCGTTCCTCACCGGGGAAGAACAGCACCGGGTTGAACCCGCCGACCTGCAGGAACGCCTCCCGGCGGACCAGCGAGCCGCAGCAGACGAACCCGAGCACCGACGGCCCCGGCAGGTCCTCGGCCCGGCCCAGCGCCGAGCACGCCATCTCCCGGCAGACCGGATCGAGCCGGCCTTCCGGTTCGATCATCACCCGTCCGGCGATCAGGCCAAGCCTTGGATGCCGTTCGAACAGCCGCTCGGCCCGGTCGAGCGCATCCGGCGCCCACCAGGAGTCGTCGTCGCTGAACGCCACATACGGCGTCTCTGCCAGGCGAACTCCGTGGTTGCGGGCGGACGAGCCGACATTGCGCTCCAAGGGGTACACCCGCACCCACGGGAAATTGCGCAACACCCGGCCCACGCTGTCGTCCGTCGAGCCGTTGTCGACGAGGATCACCGGCACATCGAGTTCCCGCAGGCACGCCAGCGTGCGTTCCAGTTCGTCAGCGCGGTTACGGGTCGCTATCACCACTGTCGTCTCGGCCACGACCGCGTGATACCCCGCACCAGCCCGCCGACACACGTTTGATCTTGTCTTCTCCGGGCACCACGGGGAGATGGACGAGTCCTTGTCACTTCTGCTGGAAGGCTACGGGTGGCTGCCCGACCGGCGGCGGCGTTCACCGAACGGCGTCGTGCGCACGCGGCTGATGGGGCAGCGTGCGATCGGCCTGTGCGGCCCGGACGCCGCCCGGTTCTTCTACGACGAGAACCACATCCGGCGGCACGGCGCGATCCCCGGACCGGTGCAGAGCACGCTGTTCGGACATGGCGCCTTGCACACCCTCGACGGTGCCGCGCACCGGCACCGCAAGAGCCCGTTCCTGTCGTTGGTGACCGACGAGAGCATCGCCGACCTGACGCGAAGCGTTTGCGCCGCCTGGGACGACAACGCCTGGCCGGTGGACAAGCCGGTCGTCCTGTTCGACGAGGCCGCCCGCGTGCTGACCCGCGGTGTCACCCGATGGGCCGGGCTGCACACGACCGGCGAAATGGCCAAGGACCTGGTCGCGATGGTCGACGGGTTCGCCACGCCCGGGCCGCGGCACTGGCGCGCCCGGGCCGCCCGGCGCCGCCAGGAGGCCGCGCTCGCCAGGACGGTGACCATGGCGCGATCAACCACCGTGCCAGCCGGTACGGCAGTCGATCTGTTGTCCCGGTTCGAGGAGAACGGCGAACTGCTCAGCCCGCGGCTGGCCGCGGTGGAGCTGCTCAACGTGATCCGCCCGACCGTCGCGGTGTGCTGGTTCGTCGCGTTCGCCGCGCACGCCCTGCACCACTGGCCCGAGCACCGGGAACTGTTGCGGGCGGGAGGCGACGCGTACGCCCTCGCCTTCGCGCACGAGCTGCGCCGGTTCTACCCGTTCGCGCCGTTCATCGCCGGCCACGCGGTCAAGGACCTCTCGTGGCAGGGTGAGCACATTCCCGCCGGGGCACTCGTGCTGCTCGACCTGTACGGGCAGAACCACGACAGTTCACTGTGGACGGACCCGTACACGTTCCGCCCCGGGCGGTTGCTCAACCACGAGATCGGCGCCTTCGAACTGGTCCCGCAAGGCGCGGGCGACCCGCACACGGGGCACCGCTGCCCCGGTGAGCCGTTCACCGTCGGGATCCTGCGCGCGCTCGCGGTCCGCCTGGCCCGCCTCGACTTCCGGTTCCCCAAGCAGGACTGGACCATCTCACTGCGCCGGGTGCCCGCCCGCCCCGCCGACGGCGCCATCCTCATCCCCCAGCAGCCCGACCGGGAAGGAATCTCATGCACCCCAATGGAAATCCGCTCGCCGTCGTAACCGGCGCGTCCAGCGGCATCGGCTATGAGCTGGCCAAGCAGTTCGCCTCGCACGGCTTCGATCTCATCATCGCCGCCGAGGATGACGGCATCACCGCCGTCGCGGCCAAACTCGAGGCCTACGGGCGGCAAGTGGAAGCCGTGCGGGTCGACCTCGCCGAGCCCGACGGCGTCCAGGAGCTGTGGATCCGCGTGACGGCGGCCGGGCGGACGCCCGCCGCGGTCGCGATCAACGCCGGGGTGGGGGTGGGCGGCGAGTTCGCCACCACCAGCCTCGACGACGACCTGAAGCTGGTCGACCTGAACGTCCGCTCCTCGGTGCACCTGGCCAAGCTCGCCGTGCGCGACATGGCCGCCCACGGCCAGGGCCGGATCCTGTTCAGCTCGTCGATCGCGGCCACCCAGCCGGGACCGTACGAGGCGAGCTATGCCGCCTCCAAGGCGTTCCTGCTCTCCTTCTCCGAGGCCCTGCACGCCGAGCTCAAGCCCAAAGGCATCACCGTCACCGCGTTGATGCCCGGGCCGACCGACACGAACTTCTTCGCGCGCGCCGGAATGCTCAACACCAAGCTCGGCTCGGCCAAGAAGGACGACCCGGCGCTCGTGGCCGAACAGGGCTACCAGGCGATGATGAAGGGCAAGGACCACGTGGTGGCCGGATCGGTGAAGAACAAGGTGATGGCGGCCGCCGCCAAGATCACGCCGGAGGCCATCAAGGCGCAGCTGCACCGGACCATGGCCAAACCCGGTTCCGGCACGCGCTGATGGGTACACCCGAACCCATGACACACCCCCGTGACGAAGAAGACGTCCTCGAAATGCTGCAGCGCCAGCACGAGGAGATCCGGCAGCTGTTCACCCAGCTGGAGACCGCCACCGGCGAGCGCCGGAAGGACCTGTTCCACAGCCTGGTCCGGCTGCTGGCGGTGCACGAGACCGCCGAGGAGGAGGTCGTCCACCCCGAGGTCCGTGACCTCACCGGCGGCGAGCCGGTCGTCGAGGCCCGGCTGGGTGAGGAGCACCGCGCCAAGCAGCTGCTCAGCACGCTGACCGAGATCGGCCCGGATGCCGACGGCTTCGACACGCTGCTCACGCAGCTGCGCGACGACGTTCTGGCCCACGCCGATCACGAGGAACGTGAAGAGTTCCCCTTGCTGCGTCAGCACCTTCCCGACCAGCGGCTGCGAGCGATGGCCTCCACCGTCAAGGTGGCCGAGGCCATCGCGCCCACCCGCCCGCACCCCGGCGTCGAGAGCGCGACGAAGAACCTGCTGCTCGGCCCGCCGATCGCGATCATGGACCGCGCCCGGGACGCCATCCGCAACGCCCTCGGCCGCTGACCGGTCCGGGCGGCCCCCGCTCAGCCCCACCGGGGCCGCCCCGGACACCACGCGTTCAACCCGGGACGCGGTGGGTATGTCTGACGGATGACTGTTGAGCGAGTTGTCGTCCTTGGGGCGACAGGGAATGTGGGCACCAGCGTGGTGCGGAGCCTCGTCGCGGATCCCGAGGTGGGATCGGTGGTCGGGGTGGCCCGGCGGATCCCGGACTGGACGCTGCCCAGGCTGACCTGGGCCGAAGCGGACATCCGGAAGGACGACCTCACACCGCTTTTCCGGGGCGCGGATGTCGTGGTCCATCTGAGCTGGCTGTTTCAGCCGACTCACCAGCCGAAGGTGACGTGGGACAACAATGTCCGGGGCAGCATCCGGGTGTTCGAGGCGGTCGCCGAGGCTGGTGTGCCAGCGCTCGTGTACGCCTCCTCGGTGGGCGCCTACTCCCCTGGCCCGAAAGACACGCCGGTGGACGAGAGCTGGCCCACCCATGGCTGGGCCGAGGCGGCCTATCCTCGGGAAAAGGCTTACCTGGAGCGGGTTCTGGACGCGTTCGAACCGGCACACCCTGGTGTGCGGGTGGTCCGGATGCGGCCAGGGTTCATCTTCAAGCAGGGCGCGGCCAGCCAGCAGCGCCGGCTGTTCGCCGGTCCGTTCCTGCCCAACAAGCTCGTCCAAGCCCTGCCGGTGATCCCCGACCTGCCCGGCTTGGTCTTCCAGGCACTGCACACCGAGGACGCCGCCGAGGCATACCGCCTGGCGGCGCTGCAAAACGTCCGTGGCGCGTTCAACATCGCTGCCGAACCAGCGGTGGACGCGAAAGTTCTCGCTGAATGTCTCAAAGCGACGGTCGTCAGGGCACCGGCGTGGCCCGTTCGTGCCGCGCTGACCGCCGCGTGGGCGTTGCACCTGGTTCCGGCCAGCCCCGGGCTGTTCGAGACGGTCCTGCAGCTGCCGGTCATGGACACCACCCGCGCCCGCATCGAGCTCGGCTGGACACCGCGGCACAGCGCCCAGGAGGCCATCGGGGAGTTCCTGACCGGGCTGCACCGGGGTGCGGGGCTGCCCACCGCCCCACTGGAATCCAGTGTGGACGGTGGGCGGCTGCACGAACTCGGCACCGGCGTGGGCGAGCAGCCCTGACCTATGCGCGAGCCAGGCGCTGGGCGAGCAGCTGCTTGCCCTGCTCGGCGCCCTTGCGGCTGTCGGCCTGCGCCTTGCGGAAGAACTCCGCGAGCTCCGAGTCACCCGCCTGCTCCGCGTCCTGGATGTAGGTCTCCAGGCGCAGCACGTTGTCCAGGCAGGCCTCGGTGAACCAGATGATGTCGTAGTCCTTGTCCTTGGTTCCGGTCTGGTGACCGGTCTCAGCCGTCATCGTGCCTCCTTCTCGTGGCTACCTTTCGCATACCCAGAAAAAGCCCGGGCATGCGGGCGGCGGGGCCGGGTACCCGACACCGCATGTCAACCATCACGCCACTACCCCATGAACGGTCCGGCGCACCGCTCCACGCGATGGTCACCGGCTCCGACTCCGGCATCGGCCGGGCGGTCGCTGTCGCCCTGGCCGGTGGCGGTGTCGATGTCGGCATCACCTACCACGAGGACGCCGACGGCGCTGAGGAGACCGCCAAGAAGGTCCGGGAGCTGGGTGCCCGCGCGACCGTGCACCGGCTGGACCTGACCGATCTGCCCACCGCGGCGAGCGTCGTCGACGAGGTGGCCGACGAGCTCGGCGGCCTCGACGTCCTGGTGAACTGCTCCGGCACCGGCAGCAGCCAAGCCGTCATGGACATGGACTTCGACACCTGGCGCCACGTGCTGTCGGTCGACCTGGACGGCGCTTTCCTGTGCTCCCAGCGCGCCGCACGGCACATGATCGACGCCGGGCGCGGGGGCAGGATCATCAACATCACCAGCGTGCACGAACACGCTCCCCGGGTCGGCGCGGCGCCCTACTGCGCGGCCAAGGCCGGTCTCGGCATGCTCACCAAGGTGCTCGCGCTGGAGCTGGCCGAGCACGCCATCACGGTGAACTCGGTGGCACCGGGTGAGATCTCCACACCGATGACCGGCCAGGAGGACGTGGACCCACGGGACCAGCCGAGGCCTGGTGTTCCGCTCGGCCGTCCCGGTCACGCCCAGGAAGTCGCTGCTGTGGTCGCCTTTCTGACCACGCCAGCGGCCGGGTACGTGACCGGGGCGTCCTATGTGGTCGACGGCGGGATGCTGCTCATGGGGCCACAGGCGAGTCCGCTGCTGCCCGACGACAGCTGGCGGTCAGCCGGGTAGTCCGATGTGGACCACCTTGGTGGTGGTGAACTCGTCGAGCAGCTCCGGGCCGTAGCCGAAGCCGGTTCCGCTGGCGCCCCGGGGCTGGGCCGCACCGCCGGGGGCACCGCCGAAGACCGCGTTGATCTTGACGGTGCCCACCGGCAGCTCCCGCCACGCCTCCTGCGCATGTCGCATGGAGGCGGTCAGCACCGAAGCGGCGAGCCCGTAGTCGCCTGTCGAGGCCATCGCGAGGCCCTCGTCGAAAGAGGACACGACGGTCACGGGTGCGACCGGGCCGAAAGTCTCCTCGGTCATGACCTTCATCTCCGCCGAGCACCCGGTCAGCACCGTGGCCGGGTAGTACGCGCCCGGCCCGGACGGGATCGCCCCGCCGGTGGCCACCGTGGCACCTCGGTCGAGCGCGTCCTCGACATGGGCATGCACATGCTCGCGGTGCCGCCGGTCCACCAAGGGCGCCAACGTTGTTTGTTCTGCCTGCACCGTCAGGGCGTCCAGGAAGTCGAAAGCGATGTCCTGGTGCACGTAGATCCGTTCGACCGACGTGCAGATCTGACCGGAGTTGGCGAAGGCGCCGGTGGCCGCCTGTGCGGCCGCCCACTCAGGATCCACGTCCGAGTCGATCAGCAACGGGTCGTTGCCGCCGTTCTCCAGCAACACCTTCACTCCGGGCCGTACCGAACCCGCGATGGCCCGGCCGGTCGCGCATGAGCCGACGTGGGCGACGACGCCGACATGTTCGCTGCCCACCAACGCGGCACCAACCTGGCCGTCGCCGACCAGCGTGGTCAGGATGTCGGCGGGCAGATGCGCCCCGAGGATCTCCCCCAGGAGCAACCCGGTGTGCGGTGCACGTTCGCTTGGCTTGTGCACCACCACGTTGCCCGTCACGAGCGCCGCGCCGAGCAGGCCGCAGGCCACCGCGACCGGGTCGTTCCACGGCGTCAGCGCCACGACCACACCACGGGGCTCCGGCACCATCAGATCGGCGGCCGTCCAGTCGCCGAGCAGGCTGCGGCCACGGTGCACCGGCCCGAGCTCGGCGTACTGTTCCAGCGTGCCGGCACCGGCCAGGATGCCTTCCTGCGCCTCGGCACAGGGCCTGCCGGTCTCGGCCTCGTTCACCACGGCCAGTTCGTGCGCACGGTCCCGCAGGTCGGCGGCGGCCGCACGCACCTGCCCCGCACGCGCCGCCGCGGGTGTTCGCGCCCAGTCGCGGGCGGCTTCCCGCGCTCTGGCCAGGACGTCGACGGCCTCGCCCGGGGTCGCCATCGGCAGCCAGCCGACCAGATCTCCGGTCACCGGGCTGAGGATCTCCAACGACTCATGCGTGCTCACGGCCACGACGGCTCCTTCGCGTGCGCCACGACCAGTTCGCGCACCTCGCACTCCGGCGGCTGGGACAACGCGAACATGACCGCGGAGGCCACGTTCTCGGGCGGGTTGAGCAGGCCAGGGTCCGGCGGCCGGTACTGCTCCTCGCGGTCGTCGAAGAAGGTGGTCCGCATGCCACCGGGAATCAACAGCGTCACCCCGACCAAGCCCGCGGCCTCGGCCGCCAGCGCCCGGGTGAAGCCCACCACGCCGAACTTCGAGGCGCAGTAGGCGGTCGCGTCGGACACGGCCCGCAGTCCCAGGGTCGAAGCCACCGTCACCACCCGGCCGCGCGACCGGATCAGATGCGGGATCGCCGCCCGCACGACCGCGGCCGTGCCGAGCAGGTTCACCCGGATCACCCGCTCCCAGTCCGAAGTGGACACTTCATCGAGCCTGCCGCAGCTGTCGATCCCCGCCGCCGTGACCACCCCGTCGAGGCCGCCGTTGCGTTCCGCCGCCTCGGCGACGGCCCGTTCCGCCGCGGCCGAGTCGGACAGGTCCACCGGCAGGAAGTCGGACACCTCCGCGGCGGGTGCGGCCTTGTCGAGCACGATCGCCCGGCCGCCGGCGGCCAGGACCGCGGCCGCCACCGCGGCGCCGAGACCCGATGAACCGCCGGTGATCAGCACGGTTCGCACAGTCATTTCCCCTTCTCTCATCCCACTTTGCCCAGTGCGTCGGCGAGCCGGCTGGTGGACCGGCCCGGGTGGTACGGAACGAGCACGGTCCGGCCACCCCATGACCGCACCAGCCGCGCCTCCGGCAGCTCGTCCTCGCGATAGTCGCCGCCCTTGACCCACACGTCCGGCCGCAGGTCGTCCAGCACGGCCAGCGGATCATCCTCGTCGAACACCGCGACCGCGTCGACGCATTCCAACGACATCAACAGCTCCACTCTGTCCTGTTCGGACATCAGGGGCCGGTCCGGACCCTTGAGGCGGCGCACCGAACGGTCGGAGTTCATGCACACCACCAGGCAGTCCCCCAACGCCCGCGCGGCGGCCAGGGTGCGGGTGTGCCCGGCATGCACCAGGTCGAAACACCCGCCCGTCGCGACAACGGTGCCACCGCGTGACCGCACGGTGGCGATCACGGCCCGGGCGTCATCCTCACCCGGCCGCAACAAAGCAGGTGCGCCAGCACCGAATGCCGCAGCACCGCCGTTCGCGAGGAACCGCGAGGCGGCGAGTACGCCGTGGCGCACAGCGTCCACTGTGGAGTCCCCGTCGCCCAGCCGGGAGGTCACCGTGCCCGCGAACTTGTCCCCGGCACCGCAGGGATCCAGAACCGGGACACGCGGTGCGGGTACGGCCACCGGCAATCCGCCGGCATCGAGGATCGCGCCCTGCGAACCGGCGGTCACCGCGACCGCGGCCACGGACCACCTGTCCCGCAACAAACTTGCCGCACGATAGGGGTCGTCCACGCCGGCGGCGGACTTCGCCTCGGACGCGTTGGGCGTCGCGAGCCACACGCCCGCGACCGGATCCGGGCCACGGGGATGCGGATCCCACACCACCGGAATGCGGTGGGCCAGCCGGCTCAACGCCTTGCGCAGGCTCCGGTCCCGCACCAGCCCACGGCCATAGTCGGCCACCAGCACGGCATCGGCCGACCACAACGCGTCGATCATCTCCTCGGTCACCGCCGGGGCCTGCCCGCAAGAACCCCGGTCCATCCGGGCCAGCGACTGGCCGGACGACCGGAGACGGATCTTCACCGGTGTCGCCGCGCCCGACGGCCCGGCGACCAAGTCCATGCCGCCCAAGACTTCCCGCAACCGCCGGCCGTCCTGGTCATCGGCGATGGCGGTGACCAGCCGCACCGGCACGCCATCGGCGGCGAGCAACGCGGCCGCGAGGCCCGCGCCGCCAGGCCGGGCGTGCTCCTGGTCGATGTCGACCACCGGAGCCGGGGCGTCCGGGCACAACCGGCTGGTGCTGCCGACGATGTCTATGTCCAGCAAGCAGTCACCGACAACGACCACCGTCATGACGCACGCTGCCTGGACTCGCCGGACACGCGCAGTGCGGCCTCGAAGACCTCGCAGACCATGTGTACCGCGATCAGCTGCGCCTCCTGCACGCTGCAGGTGTTGCCGGGCAACGTAATCGCCTCGTCGACGGCGTCGGCGAGCGGGTTGGGCCGGGCGCCGGTCATGGCCCAGACCGTGGCTCCCACCGCCCGGGCCGCCCGTGCCGCGTAGAGCAGGTTCGGGCTGCGGCCGGAGGTCGACAGCAGCAGGACGATGTCGGCCGGGCGGGCGTGCGCGGTGACCTGCCGGGCGAACACCTTCTCGTAGCCGTAGTCGTTGCCGATGGCGGTCATGCTGGAGGTCTCGGCGTGCAGGGCGATCGCGGAGTACGCGGGCCGGTCGCTGTCGAACTTCCCGACCAGCTCGGCGGTCAGGTGCTGTGCCTCGGCCGCCGAGCCCCCATTGCCCGCGACGAGCAACCGGTGTCCGGCCGGTAACCGTTGAGCCAGCAGCGATCCCCACCGGTTGACCGTGGTGGACTGACGGCGCAGCGCGGTGAGCGTCCCGGTGAGCGCGTCGATGTGCCGGTCGACGATCATGACATCTCCTCCAGCATCCCGGACGTCGTGTCCGCGGTGACCCGCTCGTAGGCGGCGACTGTGCCGAGGGCGACCCGGTCCCACGTGTACCTGGCCAGGATCCGGTCGCGGCCGGCGATGCCGAACGACAGGCCGCGGACCTCGTCCTCAGTCAGGCAACGGATCGCGTCGGCCAGCGGGACCGGGGCCCTCGGCGGGACCAGCAGGCCGGTCACACCGTCCACAACGGTGTCGACCAGCCCACCGACCGCCGACGCCACAACCGGTTTGCCGCAGGCCATCGCCTCCAGCGGCACGATGCCGAACGGTTCGTAGTGCGGGACGCAGACGACCACGTCCGCCGACCGAAGCAGCGCGGGCATCCTGGCCCGGGAGACCTCCCCGGCCAGCTCCACCCGGTCGGCGACCCCGTGCGCCGCGGCGAACCTCATCAGCCTGCGCGCCTCGGGATCGTCGGCCAGCTTGCGTCTGGCCGGGCCGCCGGCGATCACCAGCTCGGTGTCCGGCAGCCGCGGCAGCGCCGCGATGATGGTGCGGAACCCCTTGCGCTCCACCAGCCTGCCGACGCTGACGATCCGCCGCCCGTGCCGATTCGCCACCGGGCCGTTCGGCGAGAACTGGCTGGGGTCCACCCCACAGGGCACCACCGAGACCGACTGGCGCGGCACGCCCATCCGGATCAGCTCGAAGACCTCGTCGGAACAGGTGGCCACGATTCCCGCGGCGCGGCGGCCGATCATCCGCTCGATGCCGAGGCGCTCGGGCGGGCTGGTGTCCGCCGTACCCTGGTGCCGCTTCTTGACCGTGCCCAGGGCGTGGAAGGTCTGCACCACCGGGATGTCGAGGCTGTTCCCGGCCAGCAGCGAGGCCAGGCCGGACATCCAGAAGTGCGCGTGCACGAGGTCCGGGCGCTCGCGCCGCCAGTGCTGCTGCAGCACGTTGGCGAACTGGCCCATGTACGGCAGCATCTCGTCCTTGGCGATCACCTTCTCGGGGCCGGCCGTGACGTGCACGACCTGGTAGCCCTGTTTGGTGCGTGTCCGCTCCGGCAGTCCGGGGTCGTCCCGCCGGGTGTACACGGTCACGTCGTGCCCCCTGCGGGCCAGCGCCGCGGACAGTTCCGCCACATGCAGGTTCTGCCCGCCCGCGTCCACTCCGCCCAGTGCGGCCAGCGGACTGGCGTGCTCGGAGACCATCGCGATCCTCATGTGCTCACCTCCATCAACATCTCGTCCCAGTTCCGCAGGAAAGCCTTGAGCCCGTAGTGCGCCAGGGCGTACTCCCGGGCGTTCGCGCCCATCCGCCGGGCCAGCCCCGGGTCCTCGACCAGCTGCCGTAAGCCATCGCTGAGCTCACGCACGCTCGCCGAGACGAAACCCGCCTCGGGCGGGACCGCGCGGGGGACCTCGGTCGACGCCACCGCGACCACCGGCATGGCCAGGTGCATCGCCTCCAGCAGGGACAGGCCGAGCGAGGTCCAGCGCACCGGATGCAGGTAGACCCGCCGCTGGGCCAGCTCGTCGTACAGCCGTTCGGAGGGCAGGTCACCGACCGCCGTGACCCTGCCGCCACAGGAGTCCAAATCGGACAGTCCCATGCCGAACACGTCCAGCGGTACCACGCCGGCGAAGGCGGGCAGGAGGTCCGTGCCGGTCACCCGGCCGCGGCGGACCGGTTCGTTGACCACCACCCCGGCCCGGGCCAGCTCACCGGTGTACCGTGCGCCCGGGTCGACGATGCCGTGTTCGATGACCCTCGTCGGCGCCCGGCCGGAGTCCCAGATCAGCTCGTTGAAGTGGGTCACGTGGACCAGTGGGATGTCGTCGCGGTCCGCCAGCGGGTGCCGCGTCCTGGGCACGTGCCCCTGTGGAGTGTTGTGCTCCACGTAGACCATGGGCACCGTACGGCCGAGCAGCCTTGGCACGCAGTCGATCTCCTCCGGCCGCTGCAGCACCACGACGTCCACTTTGGACTCCCGAAGCTCGCCGGCCGGGATCTCCACCGCGTTCGCCGGCCAGTCGCGGCCCAGCCGTCCGCCACCCCAGTCACCGGTCGGCAGCAAGTAGCGGTGGCCGCCCTGGACGAACGCGCTCGTCCACGAGCCGTGTACGTGCCACACCAGCACGTTGAGCATCCGGTCCTCCCGCAAGTCTGGTGACGGCGGCCACGACCTCGTTGGCGTGTACCGAGTTCAGGCAGGGATGGCCGGGAACTGGACACTCACGGGCCCGGCTGTCCCGGCAGGCGGCGTTCTGGTCGCCCAGAACGATGTGCGGTACGCGATAAGGCGCCCACCTCACGGCGGACACCACGGGGGCGAACAACGACACCACCGGCGTACCAACGGCCGCGGCCAGATGCGCCGGTCCGGTGTTGCCCACCACCACGGCCGCGGCGCCGGCGAGCACTCCGGCCAGTTCGCGATAGCTCGTGCGGCCACCGAGGTCGACCCCGGCGTCACCGGCCACGCGCGCCGTCAGGTCCTTCTCCCGCGGGCCACCGGTGACGAGAACCTGCCAGCCCTCGGCACGCAGTGCGACGACCGCCTCCGCACAGCGCTCCGGCGACCACGCCCGGGCCGGTACCGCCGCCCCGGGATGCACCACGACGTGGGGTTCGCTCTGCTTGGCGGGAACGGGTTCCACGATTCGCAGTGCACCGTCGTCGTCTGGCGGCAGGGCGAACCCGGCCGCCTGCGCGACCAACAGCGCCCGCTCCGGTTCCGGCCGATCGTCGTCGCCGACCCGGTGATCCAGCAAGGACCCCGGGTAGTCGACCGAGATCGCGGCGATCTCAGGCACCCCGGCCAGCCGCAGCAGCAGCGCGAGCGGCAGCGGCGACTGGTGGAACGATGTCAGCACGAGCGCCACATCGAACTGCTGCTCCGCCAGCAGGGTCACGAAGTCCAGCACCTCGGGCGCGTTCACCGGCGGCGGGTCCGCCACGATCCACGGGCACCGCCACTCCAGCACCCGCGCGACCCCCGGCAGCAGGTCCGCGGCCTGACGCCCATTCGGTCCACATAGGACAGTCACGTCAGCCGGAAGCCCCCGCCCGGCCGCCGCGGCACGCACCGCGGGACCACTGACCAGGACATCACCGTCGCTGTCGAGGCGCGCGACCAGAACCCGGGTCCTCATCGGTCCAGCACCCAGTCGACGGCAGCGCCCAGGTCCGGCGCGGCGATCGGGGCACGCCCGACCTCCTCGTCGCGGGTCACCGGCGTGGGAACGAGCACGGCATGGGCGCCCGCGGCGGCGGCGGCGATCATGTCGCTCTCGATGTCGCCGATGACAACAACCTCGCCGGGCGGCACGCCCAGTTCCGCGCAGGCGGCGACGATCATCCCCGGCGCGGGTTTCCGGCAGCCGCAACCGTCTTCGGGACCGTGCGGGCACACCTGCCAGGTGTCGAACGGGCCCAGCAGCTCGTCGACCCGCTCGTTCACGCTCTGAAGCGCTTCTCGGGTGATCAGGCCACGCGCGATCCCGGACTGGTTGGTCACGACGCCGGTCCTGATCCCGCGCGCCCGGACTCGCCGCACGGCCTGTGCGGCGTTCTCGCGGGGCGTGACCTGCGCCGGATCCGAGTTGTACGGCACGTCTTCGATCAACGTGCCATCCCGGTCGAAGAGAATCGCCGAAATCGGTCCCATGCAGACAGTGGTGACCGAGAGCAGACGAGGTAAACCGGCTCGGGAGAACTACTACTCTCCGTGTTCGCGCCGGTCAGCGCTAACCTTTTTTCCTTGTCACCAAACAAAAATCGCGGTCGTGGTTAGCCTGGAGTCCTGCGGGTAAACAACTTCGGCTCTTATCCACTCTGCCGGTCGAGCGGTCCCCATTCACTCGAGTGCTGCTCGTCGACCAGCTTGCGCGCCTCACGAAGCACCTCGTCGGCCACCCACGCGAGCGGTGCACGGCAGATCACCAACGGCTCGTTGTCCGGGCCGCGTGCGATCTCCACGCCACGCAGCACCCAAGGCCGCACGCCCGGCCCGCGCAGCTCCCGCAGGTGCCGGTAGTCGTACAGGCGGCGGGCCAGCCACAACCGCACCGAGCGATGCTCCCACCACGGCTCGATCCGCAGCGGGTTCGCCGACAAGCCGGGCAGGGCCACGCCGGTCAGTCCGTCGCGGCTGGACTGCGCACCCGGCCCATCGGCGGCCAGGTCCACGTCCGGACCCCGCGACCAGCGGATGTACAGATCGCGGTCGCCCTCCCGGGCCACCAGCGCGGTCAGCTCGTCCAGGTCGGCGATCGTCGGCAAAGTGGACACGCCTACGGGATCCCCGCCAAACGCCGCCCTATGCGTTGCTCGTGACGTAAGGCAGGTCGACCAGGTCGAGGATGAGCGCGGCGGGGCTGGCCGGGGCGGTGACGAGGGTGAGCCGGTGCTGGTGGGCGGCGAGCTGCCGGGACGTGTCGTACAGCGTGCGGACTCCGGCGCCGGCCAGGAGGGTGACGCCGCACAGGTCGAGGGTGAGCGGGACGACCCCGCCGTGGGTGGCCGCCGAGAGGTCGCGGCTGAGCTGGTCGGCGGTGATGACGTCCACCGGATCGGTCACCCGTACCGTCAGCGCCTCGCCGTCGAGCAGTTCGGTTCCGAACGGCGGCTGGCGATGGGTGTCCTGGGCGGTCGCCGCCACGGCCACGGCCGGCAGCGCGGGCTGGTGAACGCGATGGCGCAGGGTCACGATCGTTCCGCGGGCTGGAGCGCCCGGCTTGCCCCTCACGCTAGACCGTGGGCGCCCCTGGGCGGGGATGAGCAGGCCGGTGGCGCGCCACCAACAGGGCCACGTCGTCCTCGGGCCACTCCCAGGTGCTCAGCGCGGCCATGATCCGGACGCACGCGGCCTCCGGCGACCTGACGTCCACGGCGTCCCTCAACCGCGCGAAGCCGTCGTCCAGCGGCCGGGACCGCCGTTCCACCAGCCCGTCGGTGTAGAGGCACAGCACCGAACCGGGCGGAAAGGCCACGACGGTGTTGTGCCGCGGCCTGGCGAACCCGCTGCCGAGCAGGACGTCGGCGGGCGCCTCGACCAGGCAGGCGGGCTGCCCCGGCCGGGCCAGCACCGGTGGCGGATGACCGGCCACGGACAGGCAGAACGAGTCCTCGCCCGGGCTGGTCACCGCGTACGCCACGGTCGCCATGGCACCCGGCTCGAAGTGGCTGACCTTGCGGTCGAGTTTCGTCAGGACCTCGGCCGGATCGTCGACGTGCAGCAGCGCGTAGGCCCGCAACGCGCTGCGCAGGCGTCCCATGATCACGGCCGCGGGTAACCCGTGCCCCACAACGTCGCCCATCACGATGCCCCAGCGGTCACCGGGCAGGGGAAACACGTCGTACCAGTCGCCGCCGACCCTGTTGTCCGCGCCGGGCACGTACCGGGCGGCGAACTCCAGTTCGCCCTGGTCGGGCAGCCGGGAGGGCAGCAGGCTGCGCTGCAGCGCGGTGGCCGCGGCCCGTTCGCCGCTGGTCAGCTGCGCCTGCACGGCCAGCGCGATGCGGTCGGCCACGACCTGCAGGAGGTCGATGTCGGTCCCGGTGAACGCCCGTTGGGCGACCGTGCCGACGTGTAACACGCCGACCAGCTGGCCGGCCGCCATCAGCGGCACACCGAGCAACGCGCGCAGACCACGTTCCCACAGCAGCGGGTTGACCACGGTGGTCGCGTCGACGTGGTCCAGGATGCGCGGTTTGTGGCTTTGCGCGATGCTGCCCGCGAAACCCCGGCCGACCTGGATCCGGACGCCCTGCCGGACCTCCTCCTCGATGCCGACCGCGGCCACGACGGTCAGGTATCCCGCCGACCGGTCGTGCAGCAGCACCGTCGCGGTGTCCACTACCAGCAGCTCGCGGACCCGCTCCAACAGCTCCTTGAGCAGCTCATCCAGCTCCAGCTGGGACAGTGCCGAGTCGGTGACCGCCTGGATCATGCGCAGACGGTCCTCGGCGGTACCCGGGTCGACCACCAGATCAGGTTAAACCGGCCCGGGCAGTCGTGCCCGACTGTCCGCCAGGTCCCCGAACAGGTCGCCGGACCCGGCGACCCGGTCCAGGACATCGGCCGAGGTGAACACCAGCTGCGCCGGGCGGCGGCATCCGCGTACTTCGTCCCAGGTGACCGGTGTGGCGGCGGTCGGCTGTTCCCGGCCGCGCAGCGAGTAGGGCGCGATGGTGGTCTTGGCGGTGTTGTTCTGGCTCCAGTCGATGAAGACCTTGCCGGTGCGGTGGGTCTTGGCCATGGTGGCGGTGATCCGCCCGGGTGTCTCGCGAGCCAGCTTCTGCGCCAGGGCTTTCGCGTACCGCGAGGGCCGGTCGCGGTTGTCGGTCTCGATCGCGCAGTACAGCTGCATGCCTTTGCCGCCGGAGGTCGTGGCGAACGGCGTGAGCCCGTCGGCCTCGAGCAGGTCGCCCAGCCGCTCGGCGACCCGGCAGCAGTCGACGATCGTGGTGCCCGGCCCGGGATCGAGGTCGAACACCAGCCGGTCCGGCGCATCCCGCCCACCCGCGACGGTCCACTGTGGAACGTGGAGTTCGAGGGCGGCCATGTTCGCCGACCACACCAGCGCGGGCAGTTCCTCCAGCAGTGCGTAGCGGATCGTGTCCCCGCTGCCGCGGGAACCACTGCTCGGCAACACCACGGTCGGCAGCCAGTCCGGCGCGCCGAGCGGCACGTTCTTCTCGAAGAAGCTCTCCCCCTCGACGCCGTCCGGGAACCGGATGAACGTGACCGGACGGCCGTGGATGTGCGGCAGCATCACCGGTGCGATCCGGGAGTAGTAGTCGATCACTTGCGCTTTGGTGAAACCATTGGGATACAGCGCTTTGTCCAAATTGGACAGGACGAGTTTCCGGTTGCCCGCCCGGACGGTGACCCGGTTGCTCTCGCGTGCGGGCTGTGGGTCCGGCGAGAACGGGCGCGGGGCGACGACCTCGTCCGGGGTGCGGTCCGCGCGCAACCCCCGCCAGGAGGTGTGCCGCAACCGCCCAGCGCCGCGGGTGAACTGCCGGTACTGGACCTCGCCGACCAGTTCGGGGCGGACCCATCTCGCGCGGACGGTGTCCTCGCGGGGCGGTGTGGTCACGAACGGGTGGCGGCGCCGTTCCAGAGGCTGCAGGCGGGCTTGCAGGTCGTGGCGGTCCTGTTCGCTGAACCCGGTGCCGACATCGCCGATGTAGACCAGGTCGCCGGTGTCCGGGTCGTGCGCGCCCAGCAGCAGCCCGCCGAGCCGGCCGGTGAAGCCGTGCTGGCCGGGCCGCCAGCCGCAGATGATGACCTCCTGGGTGTGCACTAAAGGGTGCTTCAGCCACGAGTCCGGCCGTTTGCCGGGCAGGTACGGCGACGAGCGGAGCTTGGCCACCAGCCCCTCGTACCCGGCGGCCTGGGTGCGGGCCAGCATGTCCTGCGGGGTGAGCCGGTCGGCCGCCAGCTCGTCGAACGTCACCGCGCGCACCACCGCGATCCGGTACGGGTCCGGCATCGGCAGCCCGGTGAGCAGCCGGCGGCGCTCGTCGTACGGCCGGTCCAGCAGCGACCGGTCACCCCACCGCAGCAGGTCGAACACCAGCAGGCGGACCGGCACGTCCTCGAACGGCTCGTCCGGCCGGAGGGTCCGGTGCTTCTGGAACCGGCCGCGGCGGTCCTGCATCAGCCCGAAATCCGCCCGGCCGTGCTCGTTGTAGACCACGATTTCACCGTCGAGCACCGCCGCCCGCCCATCCAGGGCATCGCCGAACACCGTCAGCAACTCCGGGAACTCGGCGCTGAAGTCGATCCCGTTCCGGCTGGTGAACACCGTCGTCCCATCGGGCGCGATCCGCATACACGCCCGGTAACCATCCAGCTTGTACTCATACGTCCACTGCGACCCCTCCCGCAGCCGCCCCCCATCCGGCTTGGCCAGCATCGGCTCCACCCACCCGGGGACCACAGACCGGCCGCCACCAGCCATCGCAACCCCCTCACCAGGAGAAACACGGGTCGAATGGACGGTAACCCAGATGGCCTAACCCCGCACGAGCGCCGAGCGCATGACACCGCCTGGAACGGTGGTGACGGCGGGCCGGGGCACTTCAGCACTTCCACGTCCAGCGTGAACGTGGTGGATCTGGTGCTCGCCGCGCTCGCTGGAGCGATCGTCTTCCGCGCGCAAGGCCATCCGACGCCCGCGACGGCCGGTTTCCGCACGGTGCTGCTGGCCCAGCTCGCCGCGATGCTCGGGACCCGCCTCTCGCTCCAGGGCCACTGAACCTTTCGGCGAACACAGTCATCCGGCCAGACCGCTGCGGTCACGGCCGCTCGGCGCAGGTCAGCGAGGGTCACGACATGGACCACTACGCCGACGACCTCGCCGCCCTGACCGCGCACCTCGACCTGCGCGACGCCGTGCACGTCGGCCACTCCACCGGCGGCGGTGAGGTCGTGCACTACCTCGCGCGGCACGGCGAGTCCCGCGTCGCCAAGGCCGCGATCATCAGCGCCGTCCCGCCGCAGATGGTGCGGAGCGAGAACAACCCAGGCGGCCTGCCGCAGAGCGTCTTCGACGACCTGCAGGCCCAGCTCGCGGCCAACCGCTCGGAGTTCTACCTGTCGCTGGCGGCCGGGCCGTTCTACGGGTTCAACCGGCCCGGCGCGCAGCCGTCCGATGCCATGATCCGCAACTGGTGGCGACAGGGCATGATGGGCGGCGCGAAGGCACACTACGACGGCATCGTCGCCTTCTCGCAGACCGACTTCACCGAGGACCTCAAGAAGATCACGGTGCCCACCCTGGTGATGCACGGCGACGACGACCAGATCGTGCCCTACGCCGACTCGGCGCCGTTGTCGGCCAAGCTGCTGGCCAACGGGATTCTCAAGACCTACCCGGGTTTCCCGCACGGCATGCCCACCACCGAGGCCAGCACGATCAACGCGGACCTGCTGGATTTCGTGCGGTCCTGACGTTTCCCGGCCCCTCGTCCGGATCTGCCACCGGGCGAGGTTTCCATCGGAGACTCGCGTGAACAGCACCGTCACGTCGGTCGCGGGCCACCTGCTGATTCGGCCGCCCTCGGTGACGCAGTGGCTGCGGGTGGCCTACCAGCACCCCTTGACCGCCGCGGTGTTGATCGCGTTTGCCGCGACCACAACCGCAGCCGGTCACGGGCAACTCTGTTCGATCTAGGCGCTGGCCATGCCGAGCCGGGCGGCCTTGATCTGCTTGCGGTGGGCCAGGATTCCGCTCAGCGACACGATCATGCCGAGCACCGCGATCCCGGCGACCACGGCCAGGCCTGGGAAGTAGCTCGCCAGCAGGTCGTCGGGGCTCACGGTGGCGCCGTGCGTTTCGTTGGCGGCCACCACGGCGGTGACCACGGCGAGGCCGATCGCGCCACCGACCTGCATGGAGGTCTGCAGCAGGCCGGAGGCGAGGCCTTGTTCCTCGTCGCGCACCCCGGACACGGCCTGGATGCTGAGCGAGGTGTAGTTCAGGGCGGTGCCGATGCCCAGCAGGAGCATCGACGGCAGGATGATGCCGATCAGGTTGGGGCGCACCTGCGCGCCGAGGAAGACCGCGTACCCGGCGACCAGGGCGATGAACCCGAACAGGATCAGCGGGGCGGTGCCGAACCGGCCCACGATCGAGGCCATCCGGGTGGAGCTGGCGACCACGAAGATGGCGGCGGGCAGGAACGCCAGGGCGGTCTGCAGCGCCGACCAGCCGGCGAGGCGCTGCATGTACTGCGTCGCAACGAACTGGTAGCCGACGTACGAGCCGAAGAACAGCATCGCGCCGAGGTTGGCGCGCACCAGGGCCGGGGATCGCAGGATGCCCAGCCGGATCAGCGGGTGGGTGCTGCGCCGTTCGATCATGACGAACGCCACCAGCAACGCGACCACCACCACGAACGACCCGATGGTCGACGGCGACGCCCAGCCGGCTTCCGGCGCCTGCACGATCGTGTACACCAGGAGCAGCATGGCCACAGTGGACGTGATGGCGCCGCCCAGGTCGTAGCTGTGGCCATTCCGTTGCGGCCGTGCGTGCTTCGGCACAAGCCGGATCGCCGCGACGAGCACGATCAGCGCGATCGGCGCGGGCAGCAGCAACGGGTAGCGCCAGCCCGCGTCGGTCAGCAGGCCCGAGGCGACCAGGCCGAGCGAGAAACCGCTCGCGCCGGTGACGGAGAAGATGGTCAGCGCCTTGTTGCGGGCCGGTCCCTCGTGGAACGTCGTGGTGATGATGGACAGCGCGGCGGGCGTGATGAACGCGGCTGCGACACCCTTGACGAACCGGGCCACGATCAGCGGTTCCGGCGTGCTGACCAGGCCGCCGAGCAGCGACCCGACCACGAACACCGCCAGCGAGACGAGCAGCACGGGACGGCGGCCGAGCAGGTCGGCGGCGCGGCCACCGAGCAGCAGCAACCCGCCGTAGCCCAGCACGTACCCGCTCACCACCCACTGCAGCGCGGAGGTGGTCATGTCCAGTTCGGCGCGGATGGACGGCAGCGCCACGCCGATCATCGAGATGTCGAGGGAGTCCAGGAAAAGCGCGCCGCACAGCACGATCAGCGTGCCCCAGAGCCGGGGTCCCCAGTGCGTGCTGGACGCCGGGATTGCAGGTGTTTCGGTCATGACGGCGAAGATAAACATGCGCGTGCAATTGATGCAAACACATCAATTGCAGATAGCATTAGATGCAGTTGCATGTGCCGTGGGTGCGGTGCTATGGGGAGTTTCCTGCGAGGTAGCAGGAGGTTCCGGTGCCGCACTATCCACAGTGGCCTGTCGTGCGCCTCCCGATGGCACCCGGCTTCGCGGGCCACTCCGGGGAGCGGCTCACCCTGGTGGCCGGGGAAATCCGGCGTAGTGATCGTCCCCACTTTCCGCGCGTGGCACGCTGAGCACGTGCTGCCCGCGACGATCGCGACCACGGACTACCACACCGGCGGCGAGCCGTTCCGGATCGTGGTCGACCCGCCGGTGTCCATCCCCGGCCGGACGGTGGCCGAACGGCGAGCCCTGGCGATCGGCAGCGAGGACATCCAGAGCCTGCGCGCGGTGCTGTGCTGCGAACCACGCGGCCACGCGGACATGTACGGCGGGTTCATCGTGCCGCCGGACGACGACGGCGCCGACCTGGGCGTGCTTTTCTGGCACAAGGACGGTTTCTCGACCGCCTGCGGGCACGGCACGATCGCGCTCGGGGTGTGGGCCGTGCAGACCGGCCGGGTCGCGGCCCCGGAAACCGGCAGCGTGGACGTCGTGATCGACGTGCCCTCCGGACGGGTGACCGCACGGGTGAGTCTCGAGGCGGGGCGCGTGATCGCCGTCGACTTCGTCGGCGTGCCTAGCTGGGTGATCGCGTCCGGCATCCGGGTGCCCACCTCCCGCGGCGAGGTCCGCGTGTCCGTGGCCTTCGGCGGCGCGACGTACGCGACCCTGCCCGCCGCCCAGCTTGGACTCACGGTCACGCCGGAGCACCTCGGCGAGCTGATCGCGCTGGGCCGGGAGATCAAGTGGACGCTCAACGACACCGAACTCGCCGCGCACCCGACCGACCCGAGGCTCGACGGCATCTACGGCACGATCTGGTTCGACGAACTCGGCGACACGTCCGGCGTGGTGCACCAGCGCAATGTGACCATCTTCGCCGACGGCCAGGCCGACCGCTCCCCCTGCGGCTCCGGTACCTGTGCGCGGCTCGCTCTCCTCGCCGCCGAGGGCCGCCTGCCCGCCGGAACGGTGCTCCGGCACGACTCCATCGTGGACAGCACGTTCACCGGCACGGTGATCGACACCGTCGATGCCGGTGGCCGAACCGCCGTCATTCCGCAGGTCACCGGCGTGGCGTACCGCACCGGGCAGCACGTGTTCTCGATCGACCCGGACGACCCGCTGGTCCCCGGATTCGTGCTGCGCTGAGGTTTGATCTTGAACTTCCCGGGAACGCGGTCTGCGTGCGTTTCGGAAAGGGAGGTCGGCGTGGACGCCGTCAGCGAACCATGGGGTGCACGTACACCGTACGGACCGGGTGAGCAGTGGCCGGTCCGGGTGGACCAGCACCTGGCTGCCGGAGTGTCGGCGGAGGATGTCGACCGCTGGGTGCGCACGGCGGCCGTCCTGCACTCCAACGGCGACGGTATCGACATCGCGGTGAAGGACGACCGGATTGTCGGAGTCCGCGGCCGGGCCGACGACCGGGTGAACCACGGCCGGCTCGACCCGAAGGACACCTACGGCTGGCAGGCCAACGGCTCGCCGGACCGGCTCACCACGCCATTGGTCCGCCGGGACGGGCAGCTTACCGAGTCCACATGGGACGAAGCGATGAGCCTGATCACCCAGCGCGGCAAGGATCTTCTCGACGAGCATGGCCCCAGCTCGATCGGCTTCTACACCAGCGGGCAGCTGTTCGCCGAGGAGTACTACACCTTGGCGGCGATCGCGCACGGCGCCATCGGCACCAACCACGTTGACGGCAACACCCGGCTGTGCACGGCGACCGCCGCGGCGGCGCTCAAGGAGTCGTTCGCCTGCGACGGCCAGCCCGCCTCCTACACCGACGTCGACCACGCCGACGTCATCGCCTTGTTCGGTCACAACGTCGCCGAGACGCAAGCCGTGCTGTGGACGCGGATCCTGGACCGGCTCGCCGGGCCGAACCCACCCGCGATCCTCTGCGTCGACCCGCGCGACACCCCCGTGGCCAAAGCCGCGACCATCCACCTTGCGCCGCTGCCGGGCACGAATGTCGCGCTGATGAACGGGATCCTGCACGAGATCATCGAGAACGACTGGGTGGACCACGAGTACGTCGGCAACTACACGATCGGCTACGACGATCTGTCCACAATGGTCGCCGACTACTCCCCCGAGCGCGTCGGCGAGATCTGCGGCGTACCCGCCGAGCAGATCCGCGCCACCGCACGGCTCCTCGGCAACGCCGAGCGTCTACTGTGTACGGTCCTGCAAGGCTTTTACCAGTCGCACCAAGCGACTGCCGCTGCCGTTCAGGTCAACAACATCAACCTGATCCGGGGCATGCTCGGCAAGCCGGGCGCCGGGGTGTTGCAGATGAACGGCCAGCCGACCGCGGAGAACACCCGGGAGTGCGGCGCCGACGGTGACCTGACCGCGTTCCGCAACTGGGCCAACGACTCCCACGTCCAGGACCTGGCCGAGCTGTGGAACCTCGACGTGTCGCAGATCCCGCACTACGCGCCGCCGACGCACCTGATGCAGATGATGCGGTACGTCGAGACCGGGACGATCCGGTTGCTGTGGGTCTCCGCGACCAACCCCGCCGTCTCACTGCCGGATCTGGACCGTGTGCGGTCGATCCTCAGCCAGGACAGGCTGTTGCTCGTCGTGCAGGACGCCTTCCTCACCGAGACCGCCAGCCTGGCCGATGTCGTGCTGCCGGCCGCGATCTGGGGTGAGAAGACCGGCACGTTCACCAACGCCGACCGCACCGTGCACCTGTCCGAGCAGGCCGTCGAACCGCCCGGCGAGGCGCGGTCCGATCTGGACATCTTCCTCGACTTCGCCCGCCGGATGGACTTCCGGGACAAGGACGGCAAGGCGTTCCCGCCATGGCACGACCCGGAGTCGGCGTTCGAGGCCTGGAAACGCGCGTCCGCTGGCCGCCCGTGCGACTACACCGGGCTCAGCTACGCCAAACTGCGCTCGGTCAGCGGTATCCAGTGGCCGTGCACCTGGGACCGCCCGGACGGCACCGAACGCCTGTACGCCGACGGGAAGTTCTTCGCGCATCCCGACTACTGCGAGAGCTACGGCCGCGACCTGATCACCGGCGCACCGACCGAGCCGGTCGAGTACCGCGCGGCCAACCCGGACGGCAAGGCCATGATCAAGGCCGCCGAGTACCTCCCGCCGCACGAGCCGCCCGGCGAGGACTTCCCGTTCCGGCTGATCACCGGCCGGACCATCTACCACTTCCACACCCGCACGAAAACCGCGCGGGCGCCCCAACTCCAACGGGCCGCCCCGGAGGTGTGGGTCGAGATCTCCACCGCGGACGCCGAGCGGCTCGGCATCGGCAACGGCGAGATGACCGAGATCCGCAGTGCCCGTGGGATCGTGCACGCGCGGGCCCGCGTCGGCGGCATCCGCGACGGCGTGTTGTTCGTGCCGTTCCACTACGGCTACTGGGATGCCGGCGAGGCCGGCCACCGGGCGGCCAACGAGCTGACACCCACCGACTGGGATCCGGTCTCCAAGCAGCCGTTGTTCAAGACCGCCGCGGCGACCATCCACCGGATCGACGGAGGTGCGCGATGAAGATCGGACTGGCCGTCCGCGAACTGCACCGGGCCGAGAAGTCCCTCGCCCGCGACCTGCTCAAGCTGTCCGACAAGCACAAGGTGGAACACGAGATCCACCACGTCGCCCGCGATCTCGCCGCCTGGTCGGCCGACCACATCCGGTCGCTCGCCGACATCGGCGCCCGCTACGACCTGAGACTGGACCGCGACGTCCCGCACAGCTCCGGCCCGCTGGCGCCGGTCCGCACCGCCATCAGCGAGCTGGGCGTCCGGCGGCCGGAACCGGGTCTGTTGCTGCTGGCCGATCTGCGCCGGGTGCACCGCAAAGCGGTCGGGGTGTCCCTCGACTGGGAACTGCTCGCCCAGGGCGCTCAGGCCGTCAAGGACGACGACCTCGTCAAAGTCACCGAACGCTGCCACCCCCAGACACTGCGCCAGATGAAGTGGACCAACGCCATGCTCAAAACCCTGTCCCCCCAGATCCTGGTCAGCTAGTCCGGAGTGGACCGAACAGGCCGAGGGCCTGGGTGAGGGCGAGCCGGGCGTCGTCCAGCCTGCCCATGCTCAGGTCCTGGGCGGCGATCCGCGCCGCCTCCGCCGGACCGGGCACCTGGCACGTTTCGCCCAGCGCCGCGGTCTGCGCGAGGCATCCCCGCAGGGTGCCGGTCAACCGGTTCACGTCGTCGACGACGGGCTGGTCAAGCTCGCGCAGGACCGCCTCGATGCCGTCCCGGAGCCTGGCGCCCGGTTCCGCCACGACCATGTGTCTCGGCCGCACCGGGCGGGCCGTACGACTGCGCACCATGACGTCACGCACCCTTCGTTCGTTGTCCTGGCCGAGGATTCCCGGTGGAAAAGCGGCGAAACCGACTGTCCACTCGCGATCGTGCGGCATGGGTTGGAAAGCCGCACGGCGGGGTACCTGGACCGGGTGAGGTTCGCACTGGTGTGGCTCGCGGTCGCGCTGCTGGGTGGATGCGGGTCGTCCACACAGACCCAGGACGCGCTCGGGGTGGCGAAGCGGTTCGAGGCCGCGCTCGCGGACGGCGACGCGCAGACCGCGTGCGGGTTGCTGGCCGGTGCGGCCGTCCGCCGCATCAACGACCTGCGGCCGGAGGGCTGCGCATCGGCGCTGCCCACGCTGGGACTGCCGGCCGAGGCGCCGGCGGACGTGCGGGTCTGGGGCGACACCGCGCAGGCCAAGTCCGGCCACGACACCCTGTTCCTGCGCCGCCTGCCGGAAGGCTGGCGGATCATCGGCGCCGGGTGCACCCCCAACGGCGAGGCGCCGTACAAGTGCAAGGCGGACGGAACATGATGTCCCGCGGCATCCTCATCGCCTACCTGGTCCTGGTCGTCGGCGGGCTGACCTACATGATCATCATTGGGCTGACGTCATGAAACGGGTGACGCGCTACCTCTACCACAACGGGTTGAGCCTCAGCTTCGGCCTGTTCCTCGTGCTCGCGCTGATCGGGCAGGCCCTCGCCGGGCACTCGGACTTCAACGACCGGGTGGTCTCCGCGGGCGGCACGCCGATCGGCTTGCTCGACTACGTGACCTCGTCGGACTTCGCCGTCGACGTCGCCGAGAACTGGCAGTCCGAGTTCCTGCAGTTCTTCCTGTACATCCTGCTGACCGTGTGGCTGATCCAGCTCGGTTCGCCCGAGTCCAAACACCCCGACGAGGTCGGCCTCGAATCCGACGAACAGCAACTCGTCGGCCGGCACGCCCGCCGGGACTCCCCCGCCTGGGCGCGGGCCGGTGGCTGGCGCACCGGCCTGTTCTCCTGGTCCCTGGGCCTGGTCATGGCGACGTTCTTCGTCCTGTCCTGGCTGGCGCAGTCCATCGCGGGCCACAGCGCCTTCAACTCCGAGCAGCTCGGCCAGCTCCAGGACCCGGTCAGCTACGGCGAATACGTGATCTCGGCCGACTTCTGGAACCGGACCCTGCAGAACTGGCAGTCGGAGTTCCTCGCCGTCGGCTCGATGGCCGTGTTCAGCGTGTACCTCCGCCAACGCGGATCGCCCGAGTCCAAGCCCGTCGGTTCGCCCCACGCCACCACGGACACCTCAGGCTGAGCATGCACCAGGAACGACTCAACCAGGCCGAAGCCGCCGTACTGCGGGAAAGCCCGGTGCTGCCCAGCCGGCCGCCGGACCCGGTGGTGTTGTGGCTGACCAAAGCGGCCCGCGGCAGCCGGTTGTGGCTGGTGCTGGCCGGGGCGCTCGCCGTCCACAAGGGAGCAACCCGGCAAGCCGCTGTCCTTGCCCTGCAGTCGATAGCCATCTCAACCGTGGTCAACCACCTCGTCGTCAAGCGGCTCACGCACCGCCGGCGGCCGCGCGCGGGGAACGTGCCCGCCCATCAAGCGCTTGGCAAGCCGCCGACCTCCGCCGCGTTCCCCTCAGCCCACGCCACATCCGCTGGCGCGTTCACCACAGCGCTGACCCTGTGCGAGCCCCGCTTGGGCCTCGCGGCCATGCCAGTGGCCGCCGCGGTGATCTACGGAAGGGTCCGCACGCGAGCGCACTGGCCCACCGATGTCCTGGGCGGCCTGGTCCTGGGCTCCGCGACCGCCGCGATCCTGAACCGCGTCAAACGCAAATAGATCGGTGGTGGGGGGGGGGCCCGGCCCCCCCCAACGGGTTGCCGTTAGCCCCGGGGTCGGGCGAGGACACGGCGTAACAACACGGCAAACCACACAAAAAACGGTTGGGGGGGTC